>NZ_BCSQ01000055.1 GCF_001570945.1 Janibacter anophelis NBRC 107843 | reverse complement strand
GGGGCGGGCGGTCACCCAGGTTCTGGGGCAGAGGGATGAGGACCTGCGGCCTGGTGACGAGGACCCCGCCGGTGGGGAGCGCCAGGTGCTGGTCGAGGCGGATGAGTACGGCCTGACGATCTATCCGCAGGCGATCAGCGGGGACACCGGCGTGTGGGATGTCCCAGCGCACCCTGATCTGCGCGAGTTGCCGCGACAGGCCTCCCTCGCGGACGTGGGTCAGGCCGTGTCGTTGGTGGCCGATGAGCAGACCGAGTGGGGCTGACGCGCCCACGATTCGATCCGATAGCCCTACGCTGACGCATTTTGCTCGCCTGGATCAGGGTTGACGACAGTTGAACGGGCAAGGCCGCGATCATCTTCGCCGCGACCCCGATGGAGCACGGTGGTGGTTGGCCCGCGATGGTGCGGGCCAACCCACGCTGTGCCGCTGGTCAGGCTGCGGCACCGACCGCCGAGCCGGCGTTCATCTTGACGTTGGTGGCTGCACGCTCGGCGGCGTACTGACTGGAGAACGACTCGCCGGAGGCGGCCACCTTGTCGGAGCCGCACCACGTCAGTCCTCCGGGCGCGCGAGGGTGAACCCCTTCGGCCATCTCCCTGTACCGGCGCAGTGGCACGCTGCCGGTAGCTGACGGTCTCGAGCTCTTCCAACCCTCGAGGACGACCCCGCCATCACACGAGAGGCAGCCGCATGAGTGAGGCTGTGGCCGAGTCGCACTTTCCCGTAGGGGCCTCCTCCTTACTCGTGGTCTTCGAAGGTACCGATGGCAGTGGCAAGAGCACCGCCGCCCGGGCATTCGTCCGCCACCTCGTCGACACCGGCGTTCCTGCGCACCTGCACCCAAACCGCAGCTACCGGCCTATCCGGGAAGCTCTCGACCGCGTCGCCAGAGAGGAGGGACTGAGGGACCGCCACGAGCTTTTCGGCAGCGACGCCTCCTATCTCATGGCGAGTGCGACAAAGTGGCGGGAGCTACTCACCATGACGCCGCGCCTGACCGAACCTGGCCACGTCGTTGTCGTCGACCGCTACATTTGGTCCCATCTCGCGCTCGCCCAGGTCTGGGGGGCGAGCAACGGGAACCTGGTCCGCCGAATGTTTGAGGAACTACCGCGTCCGGACGTTACCTTCCTACTTGACCTCGACCCTGAAACTGCGGCTGCACGAGTACGCAGCCGCGGTGAGGACATCAACGACATAGCCTTCCTGGCGAGATTCCGCGTAGCGTTTCACGCACTACCCGAGGCGAAGGATTTCTTCGTTATCGATGCTGCACCGTCGGCGTCGTTCGTCGCCGACGAGGTGGTGCGTCGCTTCCGGGAGTTTTGCTTAACAGGTGCGGAGGGTGGGATTACACGGTGAGCAAGATGGCGACAAGCACCTTCTACGAGGAGTTGCGTCCGGGGTATCCCGACTCGATCGCTACTGCGGTCACGGCGCGACTCGGCAGGCGCCCCGGCAACGCTGTCGAGATCGGCTCGGGAACCGGAAAGGCCACCCGGGTCATCGCACCTGCCACCCGAGGACTCGTATGCGTCGAACCCTCGCCCGACATGGCGCGCGAACTGACCCAACGCGTGCCACATATCACAGTCGTGGAGGCCTCCTGGGAGGAGTGGGCGAGCACAGGACCCGGGACGTTCGAACTCGTGTTCGGCGCCATGGTATGGCACCTACTGCCCACCCAACGTAGCGAGATCGCGGCCAGGTTGCTCACACCAGACGGGATTCTGGCCCTCGTTGGCCGGGTCAACCGGGTGGATGACTCCTCACTCGAGGATCGGATCAACGACGTATTCCGGTCCGTGAATTACCCCCAAGGGCCACGACACAACGACTGGATCGCGGACGACCTGCGCGGCAGCGGTTACTTCGGACCGATCACCGACAGCCGTCACGACGTCACACAGGAATTGTCCACGAGTGACTTCTGCCGCCTGGTCACAACCTTCTCACCGTACCGGGGCCTCGACCCCGAAGGACGACGGGTGCTACTCGACCGACTCGCCGAGACCGTCGACGAAGCTGGTGGGAGCGTGCCGATCACTTGGATCACCACCCTGTTCCTTGCGGGTTTGTCCACTCCGTCGTCGTATCCTGGCCAGGTCTGAGATGACGAGAGTGCGGGGCGACTGTGACGTGCTTTGTCATCGGCTCGGGTATTCATGGTGCGGCGATTGCTTACCACCTAGCAGTCGATCATGGCCTCCGAGTGGTCGTCGTAGACTCGGGACGACCACTCGCGGCGACACCGCAGTCGGTGGCCGTCGTCCATGGCTTCTACCCCGAGCACGACCGCTCGCGACTCGCGACGCTCGGCCTCCGGCAGATCGACGAGATGAACCGCCTCCTCGACACTGACATCGGTCTACGCAAAGTCGGCGTGATCCACCTACTCGACGATCAACACCTAACGATCGCCCGGGACCGAGCTCGGACCGAGACAAGACTCCGACTACTGACTCGGGACGACATCGACCGCCTGCTCGGATGTGACCAGACAGATATCGCCGGTGCGCTACTCGAACGAGACGCTGGCTACGTTGACCCTGTCGCCCTGACCTCGGCTTACCTGTCCGCCGCGCAGGTCAACGGTGTCGAACGGCGACATGAGGATGTCCTATCGCTACTACGCGCTGACGGTCGTATCGTTGGGGCACGGACCACGGCAGGCGAACTGTATGCCGACACCGTCGTGCTCGCGGCCGGCGCGGACTCCGGTCCCCTACTCGCCACGGCCGACATTCAACTCCCCACCAATATTCGACGCGTCCAGGTGCTCCGATTGCGGGCAGAACGCCCCCCGTCGGACCCTCATCCCGTCGTCCTCGACACGGTCTGAGTGGATGGGTAAGCCCCCGCGGGCACAGCATCCTCGCCGGCGTCGAGTTTGCCCCACCGGTGGAGCATCACAAGAACTCACCACCGGAGCCATGGTTCGTCGATATCTGCCGGAACTCGGTTCGCAGACGATATCCCCAATGGGGTCAAGTCGAGGTCGTCGGTGGGTGGACCGCCCCGATCAGCTCGGGTCCGTCAGCCCGCCTAGTCGTCGACACGTTCGCAGGTGTCGAAAGCCAAGCTCGTCATCACCGCGATCACCCGCTCGGGCATCTCCCAGGCCGAGGCCGCCCGCCGGTACGACATTTCACAAGCCACGGTCTCGCGGTGGATGAAGCGCTACCGAGCCGAAGGCGAAGCCGCGTTCGAGCCACGCTCACGCCGGCCCCACCACAACCCCGCAGCGACCCCTACGGTCGTGGTGCAGGCCGTTCTGGCCGAGCGTGACCGACTCGTGGCGACCGGGCACGACGCCGGCCCCGACACCATCCGGTGGCACCTCCAACAAGCCGGGGCCCCTGCCCCGTCCCGGGCCACGATCGCCCGGATCCTCACCGCGAACGGGCGAGTACGTCCCGAACCGAAGAAGAAACCCAAGAGCGCCTACATCCGCTTCGAAGCCGAGCAACCCAACGAAACCTGGCAGTTCGACTACACCCACTACCCCCTCATCGACGACACCGACACCGAGATCATCACCTGGCTCGATGACCACTCCCGATACCTGCTGCACCTGTCGGCCCACCCCCGGATCACCGGCCCGATCGTGCTCACGACCTTCACCGCCACGATCGATGAATACGGCAGCCCCGCAAGCACGTTGACCGACAACGGGATGGTCTACACCGTCCGGCACTCCGCGACCGGAGTCCGTGGGGGACGCAACGCGTTCGAGCGGTACCTGGCCGACCACAACATCACCCAGAAGAACGGGCGCGGCAGCCACCCCCAAACCCAAGGCAAGGTCGAACGCTTCCAACAAACCCTCAAGAACTGGCTCCGGCGCCAACCCGTCCAGCCGGCCACGATCCAGGCCCTGCAAGACCTCCTCGACCAATTCCGGCACGAGTACAACCACGACCGACCCCACCGAGCACTGGACCGGCGCACCCCGGCCGCGGCCTACGCCGCACGACCCAAAGCAGCCCCCGCCAGTGAACCCGCGGACCGAACCCACAACCGCGTCCGCCACGACAAGGTCAGCGAAGGGACCGTCACCCTGCGGCACGCCAGCCGACTACACCACATCGGCATCGGCCGAGCCTGGAACGGCCACCGCGTGATCCTGCTCGTCCAAGACCTACAGATCACCGTCGTCCACGCCGTCACCGGCCAACTCCTACGCGACCTCACCCTCGACACCAGCCGCGACTACCAACCCCAAAAACACCAAGGCCCGAACCCTCACTGAGGGTTCGGGCCTTGCAGATGTCGTGAGACATCACAGTGTGCGCGAGGGGGGATTTGAACCCCCACGCCCTTTCGGACACTGGCACCTGAAGCCAGCGCGTCTGCCGTTCCGCCACTCGCGCATGAGTGGTGCCTGACCGCCGACCGGCGGGCAAGCCGTCTCATTGTGCCTCATGATGCGGGCGATCCCCAAAGCGAGACCATGCACGGACGTCGCCGGGGTCTCGAGGCTCGCGCCCGGGGGCGCTCACACCTCGACCCGCGAGAAGCGAACGGTCATCCCCCTTCGCTCACCGCGACGTGCTGCTGGGCGAGGCGACGCAGGGCGGAGAGCACGGCGTCCACGAGGACGGTCCCGAGGACGACCTGACGCACCGCCTGGGCCGGGTCCTGCGGGACGGAGCCGACGTCGACGTGCGCGATGTCGATCGAGGCCGCGGCGTAGGCGGACATGCGCTCCTCGTCGAGACTGAGCCCCGCGGCGTCGCACGCCTCCCAGGCCCGGTCGAGCTCGTCGATGATCGGGTCCTCGGGATGGACCTGCCACCCCATGTCGGCCAGCCACGCCCGCGCCCGGGAGCTGCCGACCATCTCGCCCGCCGGCGGCACGTCGGCGACGAAGTCCTCCCCGAGCAGCGCCCGCTGCGCTGCGCCCATGACGTCGGTGCGGGACAGGCCCTGCTGCGAGATCGCCTCCAGGACGGCCTTCGTCGTCATCAGGGTCAGCCCGCCGACGCCCGTCAGGGCACGGATGAGACGCACTCGCTCGACGTGCTCGTCCCCGTACGACGCGCTCGTGCGGGTCAACGCCTCGCCGGGCGGGAGCAGGCCCTCACGCAGGTAGTACTTCAGCGTCGGGACGGACACCTCGGTCGCAGCGGACAGCTCGGAGATCTTCATGGCTTCACCTCTTGCGCTGGACAGTACCGCTACCCAATACTGGATATCGACACTATCCAACACGCGTCAGGGAGACACCATGCGACACGAGACCCACGCCCACGAGGACGACGTCGTCGTCTTCAACATCGGGATGACCATCCGGCGCAAGCACCGCATCGACCTGTGGGGGCCGGTCTTCACGGCCATGCCGGCGATGATCGCCGAGCTGAGCCGCAACCGCGCGGCCGCCGACCGCGGGGAGGCGGAGGACCTCGGGTTCCTCGGCGCCTACACGCTCATGGGCCGCCACGGACCCTGGGTCGTGCAGTACTGGCGCAGCACCGAGCAGCTCTACCGCTACGCCTCGTCGGCCGACGCCAAGCACCTCCCGGCGTGGAAGCGGTTCAACGCCGTGGCCCGCAAGCACCCGGAGGCCGTGGGCATCTGGCACGAGACCTTCGCCGTGCCGGCCACCGGGATCGAGACGCTCTACGGCAACGGCGCGCGCATCGGCCTCGGCGCCCTGACCGGCACGGTCGAGGCGACCCGACGCGGCCGGGGTGCCCGCGAGCGCCTGGGCTCGCGCGCGGCCTGAGCCCACCCCCTTCGCCCGCATTGCCTTGGGCAATGCAGAGTCAGGCGGCGCGCTGCTCGTCGACGCCGCGGGCCGCCTCGAGGAGCAGGGCGATGGCCCGCTGCGCGGCCGGGTTGCCCTCCGACGACGCCCGCAGCAGGGCGACGACCCGCCGACGCGGCGCGGGGTCGGTGAGGTCGAGGGAGACGGTGCCGGCGGGCGCGCGCAGGGTCGCCAGCCTCGGCAGCACGCACACCCCGACGCCGGCCGCGGCGAAGGCGATCGCCGTGTGGTGTTCGTCGGACCGGGCGACGTAGTTGGGCACGACACCGGCCGCGGCCGCCGCCCGGCCGATGATGCGCGTGCACATGCTCTCGACGCGGTCGTCGCGGATCCACACCTCGCCCTCGAGATCGGCCAGGCCGATCTGGCCACGGTCGGCGAGCGGGTGGTCGGCCGGCACGATGCAGACATAGCTCTCCTCGGCGAGCACCCGGCGACACCACCCCTCGGGCACCGCCACCTCGTCGTCGGGATCCTCGACCCGGACGTCGATGTCGGCACCGCGGGCCGTGCCCAGCTCGTTGAGCACGAGGTCGATGGCGAGCGCCGGGAACTCCTCGCGCAGGCGGCGCACGACGGCCGGCAGCCACTCCTGCGCAGCGGAGGAAAAGGACGCGATCTCCAGCGAACCCGTGTGGCCGGCGCGCAGGTCGTCGACCATCCCGGTCAGTCGGGCGAGCTGGCTCATGACCTCCTCGGACTCGGAGGCGAGCAGCCGCCCCGTGGCGGTCGGCACGATGCCGCGGCCGGACTTCTCGAAAAGGGTCAGCCCCGTCTCCCGCTGGAGGGCGGTGATGTGCTGGCTGATCGTCGAGGGTGTGTAGCCCAGATGGCGCGCGGCGGCCTGCACCGAGCCGCTCGCGACGACGGCGCGGAAGACCTTGAGCCGGTTGACGTCGAGCATCCCACCACCATACGCCCGCACCGAACGGTTCATCGACAATCTTCGCTTGTCCTTCACGGACTCCGAGCGGAGAGTGGATGCATGAGCCGCTTCCGCTTCCCCCTCGACCCCACCGCCGCCCCCGACCGTGACGACGTCCGCCTCGCCACAGAGCTGCGGGCCATCGCCCAGGACGACACCCGCCGCCCGACCGCGCCGGCGGGCCCCTCCCTTCGCCAGCAGTCGCGGCCGCGTGCGTGGCTGCACCCGCTCACCTCCCTGCGCGCCCGCAAGGCGCATTGAGGTCGCCTGCCCTCGAGACGGTCGCTGCGCGACCTCCTCGGGCCACGTGCAGGACAGGTGACGGGTGGGCGAACTCGTCACCATCACAACGCCTCTCCCCGGCGCGGGTGCAGCGCACGCTCAGGGTCCGCCGTTAGGATCGCCGGACCCATGTCCGTGCTGACCGCTGCCCGAAGGGAGGAAGCGTGAGCCTCTTCGAACGCATGGAGCGCAAGCTCGAGCGCACCGTCAACGGCGTCTTCGCCCGCGCCTTCCGGGCCGAGGTCCAGCCCCTGGAGCTGGCGTCCGCGCTGCGCCGGGCGATGGACGACCGGGCCACAATGCTCGGTCGCGGCCGCACGATCGTGCCCAACCTCTTCACCGTCGAGCTGGCGCCGAGCGACTACGAGCGGCTCACCGAGTTCGACGAGGAGCTCGAGGACGAGCTCGTCGCCGCCGCCGAGGAGCACGCCGACTCGCAGCGCTACCAGCCCGGGGGTCCGATCCAGGTCCTCTTCCACCAGGACGACGAGCTCGAGACCGGCGTCTTCCGCGTGCGCCCCGCCACTGCGCGCCAGCGGGTCGAGCGGGTCGACCAGGTGCGGGCCCACGCCGACGAGCAGTCGGGCGCCGACGACGGCTACGACGAGTACTCCGGGGGCTGGGAGCTCGCGGACGAGGCGTACGACGAGCCGGCACCCGCGCCGGCCCCGGCCGCGGCTCCCGAGCGGACCGTCCCCCGACCGTCGCGCCACGACCCCGCCGACGACACCCCCACGGCGGTCCACCGGCCGGCCCCTCCCCGCGCGGCTCCGCAGACGATGTCGGTGCACGACCGTCCGTGGCTGGAGGTCGACGGCGAGCGCTATCCCCTCATCGCCGCGATGACCGTGCTCGGCCGCGACGAGAGCGCGGATGTCGTGCTCAACGACCCCGGCATCTCCCGGCGGCACTGCGAGGTGCGCGTGACCCACGACGGGCCCCACCTGGTCAGCCACCTGCGCGACCTGCGCTCGACCAACGGCACCTTCGTCAACGGCGAGCCCACCGACGCGGTGCGCCTGAGCGACGGCGACCGCATCACCGTGGGCCGCACCCACGCCATCTTCCACGCCGGCCGGCGCTGACCGGTCCACCGACGACAGGAGCACCCGAGTTGAGCGAGCTGACGGTCACCGTGCTGCGCCTCGGGCTGCTCGTGCTCCTGTGGGTCTTCGTCCTGTCGATCGCCTCGGTGCTGCGCACCGACCTCTTCGGCACCCGCGTGGTCAACCGGCGCCCGGCCCCGGCCAAGAAGTCCGGCCGCTCCCGCCGGGCCACCACCCCCGAGCCGAGCACCCCACGGCCGCAGCGCAACCCGCGCGTGCCCACCCAGATCGTGCTCACCACCGGACCGCTCACCGGCACCTCGCTGCCGTTGCGCGACTCGGGCGTGCTCATCGGCCGCAACCCCGAGTGCACCCTCGTCCTCGACGACGAGTTCGCCTCGGGGCGCCACGCGCGCATCCTCCGGGCCGAGGACGGCTGGTACGTCGAGGACCTCGGGTCGACCAACGGCACCTTCGTCGGGCAGTACCGCGTCGGTGACCCCGTGCCGGTCGAGACCGGCACCTCGATCCGCATCGGGCGCACCGTCATCGAGCTGAGGAGCTGACGGTGGCGCTGACCTTCCACTTCGCGGCACGCTCCGATGTCGGTCTCGTCCGCAAGGACAACCAGGACTCGGGCTACGCCGGGCCCCACCTGCTCGTCGTCGCCGACGGCATGGGCGGCCACGCAGGCGGTGACATCGCCTCGGCGACCGCCATCACCGAGCTCGTCGAGATCGACCACGACTCCCTCACCGCGGCCGAGGCGTCCACGCAGCTGAGCCGGGCGATCACCTCGGCCAACGAGGAGATCGCGCGCACCTTCGCCGACAACCCCGAGCTCGAGGGCATGGGCACGACGGTCACCGCGCTCATGCGGGCCCGCAACAAGCTGATCCTCGCCCACATCGGCGACTCCCGCGCCTACCTCCTGCGCGACGGGCGGCTGGCGCAGGTGACCAAGGACCACTCCTTCGTCCAGACCCTCATCGACGAGGGCCGGATCACGGAGGAGGAGGCGAGCACCCACCCGCAGCGCTCCGTCGTCACCCGGGTGCTGACCGGCGCAGCTGACGACGAGCCCGATGTCGGCGCCCGTGAGGCTCGCCAGGGCGATCGCTACATGCTCTGCTCCGACGGCCTGTCCGGTTTCGTCGCCCTCGACACGATCGAGGAGATCCTCACCGGCGGCACCCCGCCCGGGCGCGCTGCGGACGACCTCGTCTCCCTCGCCATGCGCGCCGGTGCTCCCGACAACGTCACGGTCGTCGTCGCCGACGTCGTCGAGGCCCGCACCGCCCCCTCCACGCAGCCCCAGGTCGTGGGCTCCGCCGCGCTGCGGCGCCCCGCCAAGCGGGTCGACAACTCGCCCGCCGCCCGCGCCGCGGCCCTCACCGCCACGGACGATGACGAAGGGGTGGAGCTGGACGAGGAGGGCTCCTCCAGTCGTGGAGGGCGCTGGTTGCGTCGTCTCGGCGGCCTCGTCATCACCCTGCTCCTCGTCGGCGCCGTCGCCTACGCCGGCTACGCCTGGACCCAGCAGCAGTACTACGTGGGAGCGCAGGACGGGCGGGTGACGGTCTACCGCGGAGTTGCCCAGGACCTCGGCCCGATCACGCTGCACTCCGTCGTCGACGAGACCGACATCGAGATGTCCGAGCTGCCGTCGTTCTACCGCGAGGAGGTCGCGGCGACGATCTCGGTCGACTCACGGGAGGCCGCCGACCAGCGGGTCGAGAGCCTGCGCGCCGCCGCCGACAAGTGCGGCCAGCTGCGCGCCACCGGGGAGCCCTGCGGTCGATGAGTCGGGCGATCACCACCATCACCCCCGCGCGTGGACGCAATGTCGAGCTGGTCCTCACGGCGCTGGCCATCGGCGTCGTCATCCTCGCGTACGTCAACGTGTCCGTCGCCGAGTCCGGAGCGATCCCGCCGGACCTGCTCGCGCACACCGGCATCCTCGCCGCGATCGCGCTCGGCGTGCACCTCGTGCTGCGCTGGCGCGCCTCCTTCGCCGACCCGATCATCCTGCCGATCGTCACCCTGCTCAACGGCATCGGCCTGGTGATGATCCACCGGCTCGACCTGGCCGCCGGACGCGACTTCTCGGAGGGGCTGGCGCTGCGGCAGCTGATCTGGACGGGGCTGGGCGTCGCCATCGCCCTCGCGGTGCTCGTCGCCCTGCGCGACCATCGGGTGCTGCGCCGGTACACGTACACGGCCGGACTGGCCGCCCTGCTCTTCATCGCCCTGCCGCTCACCCCCTTCGGCCACTCCGTGTACGGCGCGAAGATCTGGATCAAGATCGGCGCCTTCACCTTCCAGCCCGCCGAGGTCGCCAAGATCCTGCTCGCGATCTTCTTCGCCGGCTACCTCGTGCAGACCCGCGACATGCTCGCCCTGGCCGGCCGCAAGTTCCTCGGCATCACCTTCCCCCGCGCCCGCGACCTCGGCCCGCTGGTCATCGCCTGGCTGGCCGCCGCGCTCGTCCTCGTGCTGGAGAACGACTTCGGGACGACGCTGCTGATCTTCGGGCTCTTCGTCGCCATGCTCTATGTCGCGACCGAGCGGGTCTCGTGGATCGTGCTCGGTCTGACGATGGCCGCCGCCGGAGCCGTGATCGTCCACCAGTTCGCCTCTCACGTGCAGACCCGCGTCCTGTGCTGGACCGACACCTTCTCCGAGGAGGGCATGCAGCAGTGCGGCCAGCTGGCCACCGGGATCATGGGCATGGCCGCGGGCGGGGTCTCGGGCACCGGCCTGGGCCGCGGTCGACCGTGGCTGACGCCGCTGCCGGAGTCGGACTTCATCTTCACCAGCATCGGTGAGGAGCTCGGGCTCATCGGCGTCTTCGCGATCATCATGCTCTACGCGCTGCTCGTCGAGCGCGGGCTGCGCTCGGCCATCGGCCTGCGCGACGGCTTCGGCAAGCTGCTGGCCACCGGCCTGACCTTCGTCCTGGCCATCCAGGTCTTCGTCGTCATCGGGGGCGTCACCCGCGTCATCCCGCTCACCGGACTGACCCTCCCCTTCGTCGCCTACGGAGGCTCGTCCCTGCTCACCAACTGGACCCTCATCGCCATCCTCCTGCGCATCAGCGACCACGCGCGCCGCCCCGAGCCAGAGTTCGACCCCGCCTCGATGGACGCGCCGACCCAGGTGGTGAAGGCCCGGTGAACCAGCCGATCCGACGCCTGTCCACGCTCGTCGCGCTGCTCTTCGTGCTGCTCCTCGGGTCGAGCACGTGGATCCAGGTCCTCGGCGCCAAGGACATCAACGACCGCCCGGGCAACCGGCGCACCCAGCTCGAGAGCTATGCCCGCGAGCGCGGGCAGATCCTCGTCGGCGGTCGACCGATCGCCAGCTCCACGCCGACCGACGACGACCTGCAGTGGCAGCGCGAGTACAGCAACCCCGAGCTCTACAGCCACGTCACCGGGTACAACTCCTTCACCTACGGCCCCGGCGGTGGCATCGAGTACGCCGCCGACGGCCTGCTGTCCGGCCGTGACGACCAGCTCTTCTACGACCGGCTCACCGGCACGATCGCCGGTCGGGAGCCGAAGGGGGCCAGCCTCGAGCTGACGATCAACCCCGCCGTGCAGAAGGCGGCCGCCGAGGCCCTCGGCGACCAGCGCGGCGCCGTCGTCGCCCTCGACCCGCGCACCGGGGAGATCCTCGCGATGGTCTCCCACCCCGACTACGACCCGACGCCGCTCGTCAGCCACGACGCGTCGAAGGAGAAGCAGGCCTGGGACTCGCTCAACAGCGACCCGGCCCGGCCCCTGGTCAACCGTGCCATCTCCGGCAACCTCTACCCCCCGGGCTCGGTCCACAAGATCGTCACCGCCGCTGCCGCCATCGAGGACGGCCAGTGGGACGAGGACTCGACGATCCCCGGCCCGGCCGTGCTCGACCTGCCGCAGACCGAGGTCGGTCTGCCCAACTCCCACCCCGGTGCCTGCGGGCCGAACGACGAGGTCTCCCTCGCGGTCGCGATGCAGGACTCGTGCAACACCGCCTTCGGCTGGCTCGGCATGGAGCTCGGGGGCGACGCGATGCGCGAGCAGGCGTCGAAGTTCGGCTTCGGCGAGGAGCTCGACGTCCCCATGCAGGTCACGCCCTCCACGCTGCCCGAGGAGATGAGCCCGGCCCAGGAGGCCCAGGTCGGCATCGGCCAGTACGACGTGCGGGTCACGCCGCTGCAGGTCGCCATGGTCTCCGCCGCCGTCGCCAACGACGGCGTCGTCATGAAGCCGCACCTGGTGCAGTCCGTCCTCGGCTCCGACCTGTCGACGCTCAGCGAGACCAAGCCCGAGCAGCTGTCCACGGCCATGGAGCCGGAGACCTCCGACCAGCTGACGAGCATGATGGAGCTCGTCGTCGAGCAGGGCACCGGCACCCAGGCCGCCGTGCCGGGCACGAGCGTCGCCGGCAAGACCGGCACGGCCGAGCACGAGGAGGGCAAGGCCCCCCACGCGTGGTTCACCGGCTTCGCCCCCGCCGACAACCCCCAGATCGCCGTCGCGGTCGTCGTCGAGGACGGCGGTCGGGCCGGCAACGAGGCCTACGGCGGCTCGGTCGCCGGTCCGATCAGCGCCGCCGTGATGGAGGCGGCCCTGAAATGACCGACGCGACCCAGCAGCCCACTTTCACCCCCGAGCCCAGGGAGACACGATGAGCACAGCGGCACCCCGCCTGCTCGGCGGACGCTACGAGGTCGGCGAGCTCATCGGTCGCGGCGGCATGGCCGAGGTCCACCTCGGCCACGACACCCGACTGGGGCGTCCCGTGGCCATCAAGATCCTGCGCACCGACCACGCCCGGGACGCGGCCTTCCTCGCCCGATTCCGCCGCGAGGCACAGTCGGTCGCCGGGCTCAACCACCGCTCGATCGTCGCCGTCTACGACTCGGGGGAGGAGCGCATCCTCGAGGCCGGCGGTGCCGCCCTGGAGATCCCGTACATCGTCATGGAGTACGTCGAGGGCCACACGCTGCGCGAGCTGCTCAACGACTCCGAGACCGGGACCATCGAGCCGGTCGAGGCCGCCCGGATCGTCCAGCAGGTCCTCGAGGCGCTCGACTACAGCCACGACATGGGCATCGTCCACCGCGACATCAAGCCGGGCAACGTCATGATCGCCGAGGACGGCAGCGTCAAGGTCATGGACTTCGGCATCGCCCGCGCGGTCGCCGACACCCAGGCGACGATGACCCAGACCCAGGCCGTCATCGGCACGGCCCAGTACATCTCGCCCGAGCAGGCCCGGGGCGAGACGGTCGACAACCGCAGCGACGTGTACTCCAGCGGCTGCCTGCTCTTCGAGCTGCTCACCGGGCGCACGCCCTACACCGGCGAGCCCATCTCGCTGACCTACCAGCACGTCAACGCCGACATCCCCCTGCCCTCGAGCGTCGAGCCGACGGTCCCGCCCGAGCTCGACGCGATCGTCCACCACGCCCTGACCAAGGACCGCGACGAGCGTTACCCCGACGCGCGCTCGATGGCCGAGGACCTCGGAGCCTTCCGCGGCGGCATGCCGATCAGCCCGGTGGCGACCGAACGCCTCGACGCCGCGACCCAGACCTTCCCGGTCGCCGCCGTGCGCACCGACGAGCCGGGCCCGCGCACCGACCCCGACACCGCCTCCATGCCGCTGACCCAGCGGCGGCGCCGCAGTGGTGGACTCGGGTGGCTCATGGCCGCGCTGCTGCTCATCCCCATCGCGTTGCTCGGGTGGTTCGCCTGGGACGCGAGTCAAGGCGAGGAGGTCGTGCAGGTGACCGTGCCGCGGGTCGTCGGCAGCGACGAGGACGCCGCGATCGCCAAGCTGCAGGAGGTCGGCCTCGACGCCGACGTCGACACGGTGGCCGACGACGCCCCGGTCGGCCAGGTCATCAGCCAGAACCCCACCGAGGGCACCAGCGTGCCCGAGGGCGAGACGGTCGGCCTGCGGGTCTCCGGTGGCCCGGACGAAGTGGGAGTGCCGAGCGTCGTCGGCATGAGCCGGGGCGAGGCCACGCGCGCGCTCGAGGAGGTCGGCCTGGAGGTCGGCACGGTGACCAAGGAGGACAGTCCCGACCAGGACGGCAACCACGTCATCAGCTCCAGCCCCGGTCCCGCCGAGCCGGTGGCGAAGGGGAGCAAGGTCGACCTGGTGATCGCCTCCGGACAGGTGCAGCTGAAGGATTACACCGGCCAGAGCGTCGACGAGGTGCGCAGCGAGATCTACGGCCTCGGCCTGCAGATCAAGGAGACGAGCCGCGAGTCCTCCGAGGAGGAGGAGGGCACGATCCTCGAGCAGACCCCCGGCGCGGGCAAGGTCAAGCAGGGCCGCACGGTCAACCTCGTCGTCGCCAAGGCTCCGCCCGAGCCTCCGGGCACGGTCACCACGACGGTCAGCCCGACGAGCGAGCCCACCGAGCCGACCGACACCACGTCGACGACCGAGCCGGAGCCGACAACGACCGGGAGCCCGTCCGGGTCGCCGTCCTCGTCACCCACGGAGCCGCGCAGCACGCGCTCCACGGAGAGCACGACGCAGTCGCCGGCCAGCCCCTGACGCGACCGGGCACGATCACGGGGGTCACCCCCTTCGTCCGGCCCGGTGGCGTTGAGGTCACCTGGTGGCGTTGATGCCACGTGGTGGCCCGGAGAGGGGCCACCGGGTGGCACCAACGCACCCGGGCTCATGGCCGCGGGGTCAGTCCTCCTCGTCGCGGCCGCGCGCCCCGTCGAAGAAGACGTCGATCCGCTGGAACCCCTTGAGCCGCTGCGCCTCGGCGTGCCGTGAGTAGGCCCGCTGGTCGGCGCCGGTGAGCACGACCTGATCGGTGAAGGGGGTGAGCAGCGCCCGCGGCCACAGGTGCTCCTTGCGCACGACGTTGACCTCGACGCACAGCATGATGACGACCGACATCGTGTAGAGGAAGACGAGCAGACCCAGGACGAGGGCGAAGACCGAGTTGAGGTTGCTTGCCCTCTCGATGACCGTGCTGACGTAGACGGCGCCGACGGACTGCATCCCCTGCCAGGCCAGGGCCGCGAGCAGCGCCCCGGGCAGGACGTCGCGCAGGTCGAGCGGGCGGGTCGTCGAGATGATGAAGACGACGGCGAAGACGAGCGTGTTGAGCAGGATCGACGCGATGGTGATCGCCCAGCCCGCGTAGCCGCCGGAGACGAGCTGCTGCAGATAGGTCGTCAGGCCCGTGGTGATGACGACGGTGAGTCCGGCGACACCGAGCAGCAGGAGCCCGCGGGCCCGGCTGGCGAAGGGGTTGGGCCGGGAATTGCGCGGGATCATCCACGCGGTGTTGCTCGCGTACTGCAGCGCCTGCCCGACGCCGAGCCCGCCGTAGAGCGCCGCGAGACCACCGATGACCAGACCGATCGGGCCACCACCGAGGGTGCCGGTGGTCCGCAGCTCGTCCCCGACGATGGGGAACTCCGACAGCGCGGAGTCGAGGATCCGATCCTGCCACTCCGGCTGCCCCTGGAGGACGAAGCCGACGATCGTCGACAGCAGGAGCAGGGCGGGGAAGAGCGAGAGGAAGGAGTAGTAGGTGAGCAGGGCGCACAGGTACCCGCCGAAGTCGTCGAAGAACTTGTAGACGACCGCGATGGGGAAGCCGAGCAGCGGGGTGCGCCGCTGGACCCGGTCGATCGGGCCGATCGTCGGTTCGCCCACGGACTGCCCCTGCGTCACCCGGCGGCGACGGCGCGCGCGACGCCCTCGACGTCCCGCACGAGGGGCGACATGCCCGCGCTGCGCTCGACGGCACCACGGTCGCCGGTGATCTCGAGCCAGTTGGCCAGGATCCGGTGGCCGCCCTCGGTGAGGACCGACTCGGGATGGAACTGCACCCCGTGGAGCGGCAGGTCGCGATGGTGGGCGGCCATGATGACGCCGGACTCGGTGTGTCCGTTGGGCACGAGGGTCTCCGGCACGGTCGCCGGGTCGATCGTCAGGGAGTGGTAGCGCGTCGCGGTGAAGGGAGAGGCGAGGCCCGCGAGGACGCCGGTCTGGTCGTGCAGGACGCGGCTGGTCTTGCCGTGCAGCAGCTCGGGGGCACGGCCCACAGTCGCTCCGAGGACGACCCCGAGCGCCTGGTGCCCGAGGCAGACGCCGAGCATCGGCTGGGCCCGCTCGGCGCAGGCCTCGATCATCGCGGTCGAGACGCCGGCCTCCTCGGGGGTGCCGGGTCCGGGAGAGATGAGCACGCCGTCGAAGTCGGCGCCGTCGGCGGGGGTGATCGCGTCGTTGCGCACGACCGTCGTCTGCGCCCCCAGCTGCTGGAGGTAGCCGACGATCGTGAAGACGAAGCTGTCGTAGTTGTCGACGACGAGGATCTGGCTCACCGGGACAGTATGTCCTTCACTCGCCGCCGGGGAGAGGTCGGGCGTGCTCGAGGCTGGTGCGACCGGTGAAGGCGGGCAGCTCGGTCTCCTCGGCCGTCGTCACCTCGTAGCCCAGCCCGACGGCGTCGACGTACTGCCGGTAGATGTCGACCGCGGGGTCGTCCTCGAGGGCCTGCTGCAGCTGCTCGCGGTCGCCGATCGCGGTGATGGTGAAGGGTGGCGAGTACACGCGACCCTGGAGGATGAGGGTGTTGCCGACGCAGCGGACCGCGCTCGTGGAGATCACCCGCTGGTCCATGATCTGCATCGACTCGGCACCGCCGCGCCAGAGCGCGTTGACCACGCCCTGGACATCCTGCTGGTGGACGACGACGTCATCGACCGTGAAGCCCTCGGGGATCTCGTCGGCGTCGAGCTGGGCGTCGTCGAGGGTGACGGTCACCGACGGGCCGGCGACCGGGGTGAGCCCGGCATCGCGACCGTTGGCCTCGGTCTCACGGGAGATCTGCTGCAGCAGGCTGCTGCCGGGGGCAGCGTCTCGGGTCAGGCGGTCGACCTCACCTCGCAGGCTGTCGACCTGCTCGCCCGAGCGCTCGTTGTCGAGGGTGCGCTCCCGGATGAGATCTGGCAGCTCGACCGCCTCGCTGCGCAGGTCCGTCCCGCGGGCCGTCGTGCTCGAGGTGGCGAAGAGGAGCCCGGCGCCGAGCGCGATGACCGGCACGAGCGAGGACCATCGGCTCGGCCGGTGCGTCAGCCAGGTGCGCACCCGGCGCGCCAGGCCGCTCTCGTCCGCGGGTTCGGGCTCCTGCTCGCTCACGGGTCACACCCCCTTCGCTCGGTGGATCGGACTGTGGCATCTACGCTAGGCCACCAACCGCACATCCACGAAGGAGCACCCCGTGGCGAAGTCCGCCGACGACGCGCAGGAGATCACCGACACCGACGGTGGGACCGAGCGCGAGACCACGACCGAGGCCAAGGGCACCCGGGGCAAGGACGCCAAGGGCAAGGGCGCGTTGCGCCGCTCCGGCGATCCGCGCAAGCGCGCGGAGGCGCAGGCCGCGGACGACCAGGCCGAGGCCAAGGCCCGGCACAAGGTCAAGGCCCAGCGCATCGGCAACCCGGCGTGGTTCGTCCCGGTCATGCTCGGCCTCATGCTCATCGGCCTCGTGTGGGTCGTGACCTTCTACATCACCCAGGAGCAGTACCCGGTGCAAGCCTGGGGCCGGTGGAACCTCGGCATCGGCTTCGCCTTCATCCTCGCGGGCTTCGCCATGACGACCCGCTGGAAGTAGCCCCCCACCCGCACGCGTGAAGGGCCGGCGTCCTGTGGATGCCGGCCCTTCGTCATGCCCGGATGTGCACAACCCCCTGTGGAAAACCCCAGTTGTCCACAGGCTTGTGCACATCTGGGGACAAATGACACGCGTGTAACTCGGCTGGCGAGCAGCTGGCCGGGTGTCTGCGCGTCGGGTGTGGACTCAGGCGAAGGGGGTGAGCACCGGCCCAGAGGAGGTCGCGTACTTCGCCACGGCGAGCCCGATGACGACGACGAGCAGGCCACCGATCGCGGCCCAGGCCAGTGCCGGTCGACGCTGGTCGCGCGCGACGGTCAGGGCCAGGGCGAGCAGGCCACCGGCGACGAGACCACCGAGGTGGGCCTCCCACGCGACATTGGGGACGACGAAGCCGATGACGGCGTTGATGCCGATCGTGGCGACCATCGAGGAGCTGTCGCGGCCGAGGTGGCGGTTGAGGACGATGACGGCGGCGAAGAGCCCGAAGACCGCCCCGGACGCGCCGACGACGGGCACCCAGGCGCCCGGGTCCCGCGGGTCGACGGGCTGGAAGAGCAGCCAGGTCACCGAGCCGGCGAGCGCGCACACGAGGTACATCGCGAGGTAGCGGGCCCAGCCGAGCATCTGCTCGAGGTAACCGCCGACGAGCCACAGCGCCAGCATGTTGAAGAGGATGTGCATCGGCTGGTTCGGACTGTGCGCGAAGGCCGACGTGATGAGGCGCCACGGTTCGCTCGTGCCGAGGGCCGGCGCGAAGGCGACCTCCTGGAAGACGCGTGGGGAGAGCAGCTCACCGATCCAGACGAGCGCGCAGACCGCGATGATCCCCATCGTCAGGACGGGACGGTCAACACCGGCTCGGCCGCCGAAGACGGTGACCTGGCGGCGCTCCCCCTTCGCCTGCTCCCGCACGCAGTCCACGCACTGGACACCGACGGCGGCGCTGCGCTGGCACTCCGGGCAGACCGGGCGGCGGCAGCGCTGGCAGCGGATGTAGGAGACCCGGTCGGGGTGACGCGGGCAGGTGGGCACCTCGGTGGTGCCGGGGCCGCCGTCCGGCACCCGGCCGGACGGCGGCTGCGACATGCGGATCAGTCCTGGACGATCTCGACGGAGTCGATGACGACCGGCTCGACCGGCTTGTCCATCGCGCCGGTCGGGACCGCGGCGATCTTGTCGACGACCTCGCGGCTGGGGGCGTCGGAGACCTCACCGAAGATCGTGTGCTTGCCGTTGAGCCACGGGGTGGCGCCGACGGTCACGAAGAACTGGGAACCGTTGGTACCACGGCCTCCTCGCTTGCCGGCGTTGGCCATGGCGAGCAGATAGGGCTTGTCGAAGGCCAGGTCGGGGTGGATCTCGTCGTCGAACTCGTAGCCGGGTCCGCCGATGCCCTGACCCAGCGGGCAGCCGCCCTGGATCATGAAGCCGGAGATGACGCGGTGGAAGCCGAGGCCGTCGTAGAACTTCTGCGGGTTGGTCCGGCCCGCGTCGTCCTTGTACTCGCGCTCGCCGGTGGCGAGGCCGACGAAGTTGTCGACGGTCTTGGGGGCGTGGTTGGGGAACAGCTCGATGGAGATGTCGCCGTGGTTGGTGTGCAGGATCGCCTTCATGCGTTCCATCGTAGAGGGGCGAAGGGGGCCGCCTCCGTGGCGGGGCTCATCGGCCCCCCCCGGTTTCGCCTGTCGCCGATCCGGTGCAGGATGGGGGAGTACCCCCACGCTCGCAGGAGGAAGTGTGTTCCAGAAGAACAACAAGGTCGAGGGTGGACGCGTCCGCGCTCACGAGACCGCCGAAGCCGCATCGCTGAAGGTGCACGAGCTCATCGACAAGGCGGCCGAGCAGGCCGAGCACGGCTCCGAGAGGGCCCACGAGCTCAAGAGCTCGGCTGCCACGCAGGCCGCCGCAGCCCGTGAGAGCGCGGCTGCCCGGGCCACCGAGCTGCGCGAGCAGGCCGAGGAGGCCAAGAAGCAGGCGGCCAAGGACGCCAAGAAGGGCAAGAAGGACGCCCGCAAGAAGGTGCGCTCCGCCACGAAGCAGGCCCGCAAGCAGGGCAAGCAGGCCAGCAGCGACGTGCAGGACCTGCGCGACCACTTCGTCGACGACGTCCTGCCCAAGGTCGTCACCACGGCGTCCGGTCTGGCTGCGGCCGGTGCCGCCGCCGGCCGCAAGGCCGCCGACGAGGCCGCTGCGCGCGGGCCCGAGGTCGTCGCCGCGCTGCGGGACGAGCACGACGCCCAGGCCGCCTTCGCCGCCGCGAAGGGGGAGAAGCCGAAGAAGAAGCGTCGTGGCCTCAAGCTGCTGCTCCTCGCGCTCGTCGCCGGTGGCATCGCCGCCGTCGTCGCCAAGCAGAAGCAGGGCCCGAAGAAGGACCCGTGGGCCGTGCCCGCCGGTGACCCCTACAAGGCACCGACGACCGGTCGCGACTCGAGCGTCCCGACCCCGGCCCCGTCGACCGCGCCGGCTGCTGCCGGTGCCGCTGCTGCTGCCGCCCCGGCCGCCGCCGCGGGTGTCGCGCCTGCCGCGGAGGTCGCCGATGAGGCTCCCGTCTCCGACCCGCTGGCCGTCGACCCGGAGCCGAGCGAGGGCGCTGCCCCGGCCACGGAGACCGCCGAGGGCGGCGACGCCTGGAGCTCGGCGCGTGACTGGGCCGACAACTCCGCGGTCCCGTCCGTGACGGAGTCCTCCGAGGGCGCCGACCTGGCCCCCGACCACCTCGGCGGCGACCTGCCGGTCGAGGGTGACACCAAGGCCTGATCCAGGCACCACGACGAAGGGGGCCGGTTCCGCGCGATGCGGAGCCGGCCCCCTTCGAGGTTCGCGCCCGGGGGCTCTCACACCGGTTCCTGAGGCGCGAGTCCGCGAAGCGGGCGAGCCTCGAAGGGCCGGGCATCGCCTTTGGCCTAGTCGACGAGCTCTATCAGGTGTCCGTGGTCGAGGTACCACCGCACCGGGCGATCACCGACCACCATCGCGCCCCCACCCGGCTGACCGAACCACGGCGCAGCGGTGCCCTCCCGCGCGAAGGGCAGATGGTCCAGCACGCGGTACCGGTGGTACTCCCCGCCCGCCATGTCCGGCGGCTGCGAACGCATCGCGAACGGCGTCCCCAACGCAAACAGCTGCGACCCCGACTCGTGCCCCACCCGATCCAGCACATCACCCGGACCCAGGCCCGGGGCATCAGCGTGCCCCCGCTCCCGCGTCCGGCCCACGATCCCGGCACCCGTCGACCGCCCCCGCTCCACCAACAAGTCCGCATCGCCAGCCGGCTCCGTCGGACCACGCTGCTGCACCAGACGCTGCAGAACATCCGTGGCCAGCACAACGTCCTCGTACGAGTCATAGTGACGGAACCGGCCCAACGACATCCCACCGATGTGGTACTCGCCCTCCGACACCACCACCGCCCACCGACCCTCGTCAGGCATCTCATCCGGCTCACCCGCTGCAGACGGACTCCTGACCGAGACATCCGCCCACAGGCCCCTCTGGGACAGATTCCCGCGGAGGCGTTCCTTGAGCTGCCAACTCACCATGCCCTGCACGAAAGCACGCACGTCAGGGACGTGTCGCGTCGACATCAGCTGGCCACGACTCCACCCCGTGACCTCAACACTCCCGTCACCACGCTCTTCAACAAGGATCGTCCCATCGGTGTCCCGCACCGCCGGATCCCCTCGCCACCCGATGTGGTCCCAATCCCTCCCCGCCAGGCGGCGGTACTCGTGGAGTTCCTCCACAGTGTCCACGTCAACTGGTCGCATCCAGATTCCCCAACCACTCGTTCTTCACGGACGAGTCGATGTCTTTGCCGAACTTGTACTGCAGTGCGCCGCCCGGCTGTTCGAACCAAGGCTGAATTCGTCCTTCGGTGACCGACTCCGGGAGCGGTTTGTGACTGCTCGACCTAAAACAACTGCCCAG
>NZ_BCSQ01000054.1 GCF_001570945.1 Janibacter anophelis NBRC 107843 | reverse complement strand
CCGGGTGCCACGGCCGGTCCGGCCGGGTGGGGCGGGGCGAGCCCGTGACCCGCACGCCGTAGACCGGGGGCGGGCCGGGCTCGGCGACGCCCAGATACTCGTGGCCGGTGATCCGGCACCACGCAGGCAGGTCGATCGGGGCGACCGGGTCGGTCGTGCTCAGGTGCACGACCGACCCGTCGGCGAGCTCGGCGACGCGGCCGCGCAGCAGGATGAGCAGCCGCGCGCACGACAGGTCGCCCCCGTCGATGCGCTCGACCGGCTCGTCCGTGGGCGGCACCTCAGGCGAGGACGGAGCGAAGGGCGGCGCGCACCCGCTCGTCGTCGGGCGTGACCTGCGGGCTGAAGCGGGCGACGGGCGTGCCGTCGGCGTCGATGACGAACTTCTCGAAGTTCCACCGCACGTCGCCGCTCTCGCCCCCTTCGTCCTGGGTGTCGACCAGGCCCTCGTACACGGCGTGGCGACCGGGGCCGTTGACCTCGATCTTTTCGCTCAGGGGGAAGGTCACGCCGTAGGTCGCGGAGCAGAACTCGGCGATCTCGTCGGCCGTGCCCGGCTCCTGGCCGCCGAACTGGTTGCACGGCAGGCCGACGACCGCGAGGCCCTGCGACGACAGCTCGTCGTGCAGGGCCTCGAGGGCGGTGTACTGCGGGGTCAGGCCGCACTTGCTCGCCACGTTGACCAGGAGGGCCGGCTGGCCGCCGGTCAGGTCGCGCAGGGTGCCGGGCGTGCCGTCCAGGCGGGCGAGGGGTGCGTCGAGGATGCTCATGGGTCGAGCCTAGGCCCGACTACGCTCGGGCCATGCCCGCCCTCCTCGCCCTGGCCGTGGTCACGCTCGTCCACCTCGGGGCGCAGGCGGTGGCGCCCGGCGGAGTCGTCGCGGACCTCACCCAGGCGCTGCTCATGCCCGCGCTCGCGTGGCTGCTGCTGACCACCACCCCGACCCCGCGGTCCCGGCTGGTCAAGCTCGCCCTCCTCGCCCTCGGGCTGTCGTGGCTCGGCGACACCCTGCCGCGGTTCGCCGAGGACGGCAGCCAGCTCGGCTTCGGCCTGATGCTCGGCTGCTTCCTCCTGGCCCAGCTGGCCTACGTCGCGGCGCTGCTCCCCTTCGTCGAGCGCAGCATCTGGCACACCCGACGCGCGCTCGTCGCCCCCTACCTCGCGCTGCTCGTCGTGCTCGTCGGGGTGACCGCCGGCGGGGCGGGTCCGCTGCTGCCCGCCGTCGCGATCTACGGGATCGCGATCGTCACGATGGCCGTCCTCGCGACCGGCCTCGACCGGGTCGCGACGATCGGGGCGCTCGTCTTCGTCGTCTCGGACTCGCTCATCGCGCTGCGGGCCTTCGCCGACGTCGAGCTGCGCCTGCACGGGGTGTGGGTCATGCTCACCTACGTCGTCGGGCAGGGCCTGCTCGTCGCCGCGATCGCCCACGCGGACCGGGCCGCGCGCCAGCGGGCCTGACGTGCGCGGGCACCGCATCGCCGACGTCGCGGAGCAGTCCGGACTGTCCTCGGCGACCGTCGACCGGGTGCTCCACGGGCGACCTGGTGCCAGCCCACGCGCGGTGCGCGCGGTCGAGCAGGCCGTCGCCGAGCTCGACCGACAGGCCACCGCCCTGCGCCTGGGGGCCAGGGCCTTCGTCCTCGACGTCGTCATGCAGGCGCCGGACCGGTTCAGCGGGGCGGTGCGGGAGGCCGTCGAGTCGCAGCTGACGGTCCTGCGGCCGGCTGCGGTCCGCGCCCGCTTCCACCTGCGCGAGTCAGGCACGGTCGACGACGTCGCCGCCACGCTCGAAGGCATCGGGCGGAGGGGGCGCACCAGCCACGGCGTGCTCCTCAAGGCGCCGGACGACCCTCGCGTCGCGGCCGCGATCGACGACCTCGCCGGTCGCGGAATCCCCACGGTGACCCTCATGACGGACGTGCACCGGTCCCGGCGCGTCGCCTACGCAGGGCCGGACCACGACTCGGCGGGGCGCACTGCCGCGCACGTCGTGCACCGCTGGGGCGCAACGGAGCACGGCACGATGCTCGTGACGATGAGCCGGTCGAGCTTCGTCGGTGAGCGCACGCGGGTGGAGGCCTTCGTCGAGCAGCTGGCGGCCGATGCCCCCGGCCTGGTCGTGCGGCGGGTCACCGACGCCGATGGGCTCGACGCGTCGACCCGGGCGGTCGTCGCGGCCGAGCTCGAGCAGGTCACCGGCCCCGTCGGCGTCTACTCCGTCGGCGGAGCCAACCGGGCGATCATCGCGGCGCTGCGGGCGAAGGGGGTCACCCCCTTCGCCCACGTCGGTCACGACCTCGACGCGGACAACCTCGCGCTGCTGCGCGCCGGCGAGATCGACCTCGTGCTCCACCACGACCTGCGTGAGGATGCGCGCTCGGCGATCCGGGCCGTGCTGCAGCACCACGGGCTCGCGCCCGGTGCGCCGCTGTCGATGGCCTCCGGGGTGCAGGTCGTCACGCGGCACAACATCCCCGCGCGCCTGGCGCCCCGCTAGGTCAGGCCTCGACGAGCGCTTCGTGCTCCGTCGCGGTCTCGGCGGCGGGGGTCTCGACGAGCAGGCAGCTGCCGATGGTGACGGCGGCGAGGACCGTGAGCAGGACGAATCCCGCCTGGACCCCGCTCGCGCGCTCGGCCGCGCTCGGGTCGGTGCCGGCGACGAGGGACATGACGGCGACGCTCGTCGCGGTGCCGGCCGCGCCGAAGACCTGCTGCGAGGACCCGAGCAGCGCCGACCCGTGGGCGTAGAGGTGCTGGGGCAGCGCGCCGAGGCCCGCGGTGAAGAGGGGCGTGAAGAGCAGCGACAGCGAGAGCGACAGCAGCATGTGCAGCGCGAGGATCACCCACGGGCCGACGTGGGGGACGAGCAGCGCGAAGAGGGCGAGCGAGAGCGTCAGGCCGATCGAGCCGGGGACGACGAGCGGCCGGGCGCCGACGCGGTCGTAGGCGCGGCCGATGCGCGGGCCGAGCAGACCCATGAGGAGGCCGCCGGGGATGAGCAGCAGGCCGGTCTCGAGGGTGGTCAGGCCCAGCCCCTTTTGCAGGTGGATCGGCAGCAGGATCACCGAGCTGATGAGCGCGGCGAACCCGAGGCACATCGTGACGAAGGCCGCGGTGAAGCTGCGGTGGCGCAACGTGCGCAGGTCCATCAGCGGGTCGCCGGTGCGGGTCAGGGCGCGCTGGCGCAGGACGAAGAGGACGAGCGCGACCGCGGCCACTGCGGCCGCCGGGGCCGGTGCGACGAGCGGATCGGCGGGGGCGCCCCCTTCGCCGTGGCCGCCGCCGAGGCCCGAGAGGCCGTAGACGATGCCGCCGAACCCGACCGTCGCGAGCAGCACGCTCGGCACGTCGAGGGCGCTGTCCTCGCGCTCGCCGACCTCGGGCAGGCGGGCCAGGCCGAGCCACAGCGCGATCGCCGCGATCGGGAGGACCGCGAGGAAGATCAGCCGCCAGGAGCCGAGCTGCAGCAGCACCCCGGACACGGCCGGCCCCATGGCCGGGGCGACGGCGATGACGAGCGAGACATTGCCCATGGTGCGGCCGCGGTCGGCGACGGGCACGAGGTTCATCAGCGTCGTCATCAGCAGCGGGATCATCACCGCGGTGCCCGCGGCCTGCACGACCCGTGCGGCCACGAGCACCTCGAAGGTCGGCGCTGCCGCGGCGATCGCGGTGCCGAGGGTGAACAGGCCCATCGCCATCGCGAAGGTGCGCCGCGTCGCCAGGCGCTGCATCACCCAGCCGGTCATCGGGATGACGATGGCCATGGTGAGCATGAAGGCGGTCGTCAGCCACTGCGCGCTCGTCTCGGGGACGCCGAAGTGGTCCATGAGCGGCGGGATCGCATTGTTCATGATCGTCTCGTTGAGGATCACGACGAACGTGGCCACGGTGAGGACGCGCAGCACGAGGGTCGTCTGCGCAGGGGTGGTCACGGGGTGCGGCGCGGCCGCGGGGGAGGGCATGGCATCCATGGTCCGCCACGCCGCCGACAGCGACCAAATGCTTTTGCCGGGGCGAAGGGGGGTGCCCCCGTCGGTGCATCGGTGGAGACTGGAGACATGTGCCGAAACATCCGTCAGCTGCACAACTTCGAGCCCCCGGCCACGAGCGACGAGGTGCGCGCCGCCGCGCTGCAGTACGTGCGCAAGGTGAGCGGGTCGACCAAGCCGAGCCAGGCCAACCAGGCGGCCTTCGACGAGGCCGTCGAGGAGATCGCCCAGGTCACCCAGCACCTGCTCGACCACCTCGTGACCAACGCCCCGCCCAAGGACCGCGAGGTCGAGGCCGAAAAGGCCCGTGAGCGGGCGCGCGTCAGGTACGGCCGCGCCGGCTGACCCGGGTTGCGCGAAGGGGGCAGATGTGGCCCCCGGGCGTGTCGCCGCCTGTGGATGGCCGGTGCCAAAAATTCTTTGGGTCCACACGTGTGGGGAGGCGTTTGCGCAGGTCAGATGGGGTGCTGTGACCTGAGTGACAGGGGGATCCACAGGGTTCTCCACGGGCTGTGCACAGTGGCATGGCGCGTCGTCCACACCCCGTCCACACCCTTGTCCACAGGGTCGTTTGGCGTTGTCGGTGCGGGGTGCGACCCTCATCGGACGTCCCTTCGCGGGGGCGGGCGGATCCCCCTTCGTCGGGGTCCGGGGCAGGCACACGGAGGGTGACAGGGTGACGACGAGCGAGCTGGGCACGAGGCCCTACGGGGAGACCGACTCGTACTCGTCCGGACCGCCCTCCGACCGGCTGCCGCCACAGGACGTCGGCGCCGAGCAGTCCGTCCTCGGCGGCATGCTCCTGAGCAAGGACGCGATCGCCGACGTCGGTGAGGTCGTGCGGGCGCACGACTTCTACCGGCCGGCGCACGAGCTGATCTTCGACGCGATCATCGACCTGTACAGCCGCGGCGAGCCGGCCGACGCGATCACCATCGCCGACGAGCTGAGCAAGCGCGGCGACCTGCAGCGCGCCGGCGGGCAGGCCTACCTGCACGACCTCATCCAGTCGGTGCCGACCGCGGCCAACGCCGGCTACTACGCGCAGATCGTCGCCGAGCGCGCGGTGCTCCGTCGCCTCGTCGAGGCGGGCACCAAGATCGTCCAGATGGGCTACGCCCAGGGCGGCGGTGACGTCGAGGACATCGTCAACCAGGCCCAGGCCGAGGTCTACACCGTCGCGGAGAAGCGTGGCGGCGAGGACTACGCCCCGCTGTGGGACACGCTCAACGAGACGATGACCGAGATCGAGGTCGCCGCCGGGCGCACCGACGAGATGACCGGTGTGCCCACCGGCTTCCAGGACCTCGACGAGCTGACGCACGGGCTGCACCCGGGGCAGATGATCGTCATCGCGGCGCGACCGGCGATCGGCAAAAGTACCCTCGGAGTCGACATCGCCCGCGCGGCGGCGATCCACCACCAGATGGCGACCGCGATCTTCTCCCTCGAGATGAGTCGCAGCGAGATCACCATGCGTGTCCTCGCGGCGGAGGCGAGCATCCAGCTGCAGCACCTGCGCCGCGGCAAGATGAGCGACCCCGACTGGCGCAAGCTCTCCCGGGTCGTCGGGCGGATCAGTGACAGCCCGCTCTACATCGACGACTCGCCCAACCTCGCGCTCATGGAGATCCGCGCCAAGGCGCGGCGCCTGAAGCAGCAGCACAACCTCAAGCTCATCGTCATCGACTACCTGCAGCTGATGACCTCGGGCAAGAAGGTCGAGTCCCGCCAGCAGGAGGTCTCGGAGTTTTCCCGAGCCCTCAAGCTCCTGGCCAAGGAGCTGCAGGTCCCGGTCATCGCGATCAGCCAGTTGAACCGTGGCCCCGAGCAGCGCACCGACAAGCGCCCTGCGATGAGCGACCTGCGTGAGTCCGGTTGCCTCCCAGCCGAGACCCGGATCCTGCGCGCGGACATCGGCGCGGAGACGACCATCGGCGAGCTCGTGGAGTCCGGTGCAAAAGACATCGACGTCTGGTCGCTCGACGACTCGCTGCGCTACGTCAAGCGCAAGATGACGCACGCCTTCTCCACCGGCACGGCTGTCGTCTTCAAGCTCACCTTGGCCTCGGGCAAGGTCGTCCGGGCCACGGAGAACCACCCCTTCCTTGCCTACGAAGGGTGGACTCCCCTCGCGCAGTTGCGGCAGGGGGATCGGGTGGCCGTGCCCCGCCACGTGCCGTCGCCGCGCGCGCTCACCGAGTGGGAGGACGCGCGAGTCATCCTGCTGGCGCACCTGCTGGGGGACGGGTCGTTCGTCAAGCGTCAGCCCCTGCGCTACGCGAGCATCGACGAGGCCAATCTCGAGGTCGTCACCAAGTCGGCTCTCGCTTTCGGGATCACCACGGTCCGCGATGACTACGAGGCCGCCAGGGTCACCACGCTCCGGCTGCGGTCCCCCTTCCCGGTGGCGCGCGGACGCCGCAACCCACTGGCCGAGTGGCTCGATGGTCTGGGACTCTTCGGTCTCCGTTCGCACGAGAAGTTCGTGCCCGACGAGATCTTCAGCCTGCCCAAGGAGCAGATCGCCCTCTTCATCAAGCACATCTGGGCGACCGACGGATCCGTCACCGTGAACAAGAACGGTCGCGGTGGCCGGATCTACTACGCCTCCACATCGCGGCGCCTCGTCGATGACCTCAGCCGTCTCTTGCTCCGGTTTGGCATCCAGACCAGGCTGCGCACCACTCGCAAGGGCGGGTACCGGGACGGGTACACGATCGATGTCTCCGGCGTCGACTCACAGCGCCGGTTCCTGCAGGAGATCGGCGTCCACGGGGAGCGCGGCACTGCGGCTGAGCGCCTCCTCGAGATCGTCCGTGACGTCAAGGCCAATACCAACGTCGACACGATCCCCAAGCAGGTCTGGGACGACGTCCGGGACGTGATGGCAACGGCGGGCGTCACAACTCGCCAGTTCCAGTCCGCGCTCGGCACCCAGTACTGCGGCTCCGCGCTCTACGCCTCGGCGCCGTCGCGTGAGCGCCTCACACGAGTCGCGGAGGTCCTGGGGTCGGCGGAACTCGAGCTCATGGCCGTCAACGACATCTTCTGGGACACGGTCGTCTCGGTCGAGGCCGATGGTGTCGAAGAGGTCTACGACGCAACGGTGCTGGGCCAGCACAACTTCGTCGCCAACGGCATCGCCGTGCACAACTCGATCGAGCAGGATGCGGACCTCGTGATCCTGCTCCACCGCGACCGCGACCCCGGGTCCGAGCGCGAAGGGGAGGCCGACGTCATCGTCGCCAAGCACCGCAATGGCCCGACCGCCGACATCGTGCTCGGTTTCCAAGGGCACTATGCGCGCTTCTCCAACCTGGCGAAGGACTCGGGTGGGTTCTAACGGGGAATGCAGGCGGTTGATGTCGGTCGCGAAGCGGGTTGTTCTTGCCATGGTCCAGGGTGAGTCCAGCCCGCTACGCTCTGGGTGATCAGAGGGGAATAGCAGTGACATATAGCAACGAAGCAGAAGTTAAGCGGGCGCTCGGTATCGACACGTGGCGAGAGTTGTCCAAGGACTAGATGCTGACCTTCGCCGCGCTGATGCCTGACATGGACACCGAATTGGCGCTCAAGGTCATCGATCAGTTCCCCAACTTTCGCGAGTTTGCAGGCGATGTCGTAGAGGTCATGGAGGGTGCACAAGACGCCACCATCGCGTCCAACGAGCGCAGCGGGGATCAGGTGCATGACGCACTGAGGGACATCCGCGGGATTCTCAAGGGTGAGCTCGATAAGGGCGACTTGCCCTGGGAGCACCGACGTTGGGTCATCGAGCAGATCCAAGAGACGGGACGGCTGCAGTTCAACAAGGACAGCGAGAACAAGCGCTTCCTGGACAGCGTGCTCGGCAAGGTTGTAATAGGTGCTGGAGGTATCGCCGCACTGGGACTCGCGGCGCTCGGAGGGCGGGTACTGGAGCAAAAGGGCCCCGGAGGCAACTCCTGAAGCCCACCAAGCACCTATCTGCCAATGGGTGATCTACCTCCGGCAGGATGACGCAGACAGTCGTCGTCTTGCCGTGAGGGGTCCTTGTTGAGCGCGCTCGGAAGCTTCATCTGGTCGATCGCGGACCAGTTGCGAGGGCCGTACCGGCCCAACCAGTACGGCAACGTCATTCTCCCGCTGACGATCCTGCGGCGCCTGGACTGCATCCTCGAGCCCGACCGCGAGACCGTCCGTGAGCTGGCGGCCAAGTTCGACAACCCGAACCGGCTCAAGGTCGAGGTCAAGAAGGCCACCGGACGGACCTTCTACAACACCTCGAACTACTCCTTCGCCAACCTGCTGGCCGACGCCGACGGGCTGGCAGACAACCTCAATGACTACATCGACCGCTTCTCCCCAGAGGTTGACGTCTTCGAGTACTTCGACTTCAAGAAGGAAATCCTTGCCCTCGACAAGGCTGAGCTCCTGCGTGAGGTCGTCAAGTCCTTCGCAGCCATCGACCTGCACCCCGAGGTGGTCTCCAACTCGGACATGGGCGACTCCTTCGAGTACATCATCCGCAAGTTCAACGAGGCAGCGAACGAGACCTCAGGAGACCACTACACGCCTCGGGATGCGATCAAGCTCCTCGTCGACCTCCTCTTCGCCGAGGAAGACACCGGGCTGTCGGAGGCCGGTATCGTCCGCACGCTCTACGACCCCACCGCCGGCACCGGCGGCATGCTCTCCCTCGCCCAAGAGCACCTCCTTGCGCAGAACCCCGATGCACGGCTGAGCCTCTTCGGGCAGGAGTACAACCCGCAGTCCTACGCCATCTGCAAGTCCGACATGCTCGCCAAGGGCAACGACCCGACCAACATCGCCTTCGGCAACACCCTGACCGACGACGCATTCACCAACCGCCAGTTCGACTTCTGCATGTCCAACCCGCCTTACGGCGTGGACTGGAAGCAGTACGCCAAGGCAATCAAGGAGGAACGCGAGCAAGCCGGCCCGTACGGTCGGTTCGCGCCCGGCCTCCCGGCGACCTCCGACGGGCAGATGCTCTTCCTGCTCCACCTGGTCCACAAGATGCGCGCCCCCGAAGACGGAGGTGGCCGGGTCGGGATCGTCATGAACGGCTCCCCGCTCTTCAACGGTGGAGCCGGCTCCGGACCATCGGAGATCCGTAGGTACCTCCTGGAGAACGACCTCGTCGAGGCCATCGTCGCCCTGCCGACGAACATGTTCTTCAACACCGGCATCGCGACCTACATCTGGATCCTCGACAACTCCAAGCAGCCACAACGCGAGGGCAAGGTCCAGCTCATTGACGGCACGTCGTACTGGACCAAGATGCGCAAGGGCCTCGGCTCCAAGAACCGGGAGATCAGCGACCAGGACCGCGAGAAGGTCCTCCAGCTCCACCGCGACTTCGACGACGCCGACCCCGACCACTCCAAGGTGCTCACCAACGACGAGTTCGGTTACTGGACCATCACGGTCGAGCGTCCACTGCTCGATGACGAAGGGGAGCCCGTCACCGATCGCAAGGGCAAGCCCAAGGCGGACAGCAAGAAGCGCGACACTGAGAACGTCCCGTTCACCTACGGAGAGTCCGTCGGTGGCGCAGATGCGATGAGCGAGATCATTCAGGCGTACTTCGACGCCGAGGTCGCTACGCATGTGCCCGACGCCTGGATCGACCACACCAAGACCAAGGTCGGCTACGAGATCCCCTTCACTCGCCAGTTCTACAAATACATCCCGCCCCGTCCTCTCGCCGATATCGACGCAGATCTCGATAAGCAGGTTGCGAAGATCCTTGAGTTGTTGCGCGAGGTAGAGAAGTGAGTGCGGTGGAGACACCTGAACGCTGGACGACGACACGGCTGGGGTGGCTGTTCGAACCGGTCTCGGACCGTGGCCATCAGGGCGCTCTGGTGCTGAGTGTCTACCGCGACTTTGGGGTGATTCCGAAAGACAGTCGATCGGACAACTTCAACCGCACGCCAGAGAACCTGAGTAACTACCAACTGGTCAGGGTCGGGGACCTGGTAGTGAACAGAATGAAGGCTTGGCAAGGATCACTGGGCGTCTCAGAGTTCGAGGGAATCGTGAGCCCGGACTACGAGGTGCTTCGCCCGACGACGAGCGACTTTGATGTTCGATTCATGCACAGCCTTCTGCGCTCACGTGGGTTGATCGACCAGTACGGTCTGCGCTCTACGGGGATCCGTCCGGCGCAATGGCGGCTTTACTGGGACGAGATGAAGACGGTTGAGGTGGCTCTGCCCCGTCGTGACGAGCAGCGGGCCATCGCCAACTACCTCGACCGTGAGACCGCCCGAATCGACACCCTCATCGAGGAGCAGCAGTGCCTGATCGAGATGCTCCGCGAGCGTCGTGAGGCCGCAGTGCGGCACGCACTGCTATCCGGCATCGACGGGTCTAGGACCAAGGATTCCGGCGTCGAGCTCCTAGGTGAAGTCCCTGACCACTGGCAGATGGTGCCAACTCGCTACCTGTGCACCATCACCACCGGTTCGGAAGACTCAGGCAACGCAACCGAGGGCGGGGAGTACCCCTTCTATGTCCGTGGTCGTGAGGTCTTGAGGTCAGACAACTACTCGTTTGACAGCGAAGCGGTCATGACGCCAGGTGATGGCCAAGGTGGCACCGGCAAGGTCTTCCACTACTTCGACGGCAAGTTCGAAGCGCATCAGCGCGTGTATGTGTTCGCGGACTTCTCCGGCATTTCGGGCAGATACTTCTACTACTTCCTGTCGACCTTCCTCCGTGATGTGGCCTTGGCCGGAAGCAATACCGTGACGATGGAATCGCTCCGTCGCCCTTTGCTTGCGGGCTTCAAGGTGGCCGTACCGCCCCCCGATGAACAGCACCGGATCGTCGCCTTCCTCGACGAGAAGACCGCAAAGTCCGATGACCTCGTTGCGGAGGCTGAGCGGTTCATTGACTTGTCGCGTGAGCGGCGGGCCGCGTTGATCACGGCTGCGGTGACGGGGCAGATCGACGTTCGAGAGGTGGCGTGATGGCTGACCACAACGAGGTGGTCTTTGAGTCCGAGATCTGTGCGCATCTGGAGGCGCATGGGTGGCTATCCGCGAGTAACGACAAGGGTTATGACCGGGAGCGAGCGTTGTTCCCCGAGGATCTGTTCGCGTGGCTCGAGGAGACCCAGCAGTCGGCGTATGAGAAGGCGCTCAAGGCCGCCGGGTCGCAGGCGAAGTTCCTCGACGTCCTGACTGCGGCGCTCGACAAGCCGCTCGAGCATGGCGGCGGGACGCTCAACATCCTGCGCAATGGGGTGCAGTTCATCGGTGGCGGCCGGCTGAAGATGGCCCAGTTCCGCCCCGAGACCTCCCTCAACGCGACAAGCAACGCGCAGTACGACGCGATGCGTGTGCGGGTGATGCGCCAGGTGCACTTCTCGACTGCGGACCAGCGCAGCATCGACCTGGTCTTCTTCGTCAACGGTCTGCCGGTGGCCACGGTCGAGCTGAAGACTGATTTCACCCAGTCGCTGGATGAGGCGGTCAACCAGTACAAGCAGGACCGCAATCCGGTCACGAACGGGCGGGTCGAGCCGCTGTTGTCCTTCGGGCATCGAGCGTTGGTGCACTTTGCGGTCTCCAATGATTTGGCCGCGATGACGACGAGGCTGGAGGGTGAGAAGACGCACTTCCTCCCCTTCAACACCGGCAATGACGACGGTGGGGCCGGTAACCCACCGGCCAGCGACGGGAAGTCAGCCACCGCGTACCTGTGGGAGCGGGTGTGGGAGAAGCACGCCTGGCTGAACATCATCGGTCAACTGATGATCGTCGAGACCAAGGAGGAGTGGGACGTAGCTACGGGGACCTCCCTTCGCCGCACCTCGATGCTCTTCCCCCGCTTCCACCAGTGGGAGGCCGTGACCAACATCGCTGCCGCCATCGCGGAGGAAGGGGTGGGGCAGCGGTACCTCATCGAGCACTCTGCGGGGTCGGGCAAGACGAACACGATCGCGTGGACCGCGCACCGGCTGGCGCGGATGCACATCGATGACGAGAAGGTCTTCGACTCGGTGATCGTCGTCGTCGACCGTACGGTCCTGGACGGGCAGCTGCAGGACGCGATCCGGCAGATCGACGGTGGCGGGAAGATCGTGGCGACGATCAGCCCGGAGGACGTGCGCAAGGCGGGTGCGACGTCGAAGTCGAGCCTGCTGGCCCAGGCGTTGAAGAACGGTGAGCTGATCATCGCGGTGACGGTGCAGACCTTCCCGTACGCGCTGGATGAGATCCGCAAGGACTCGGCGCTGAAGGGCAAGAAGTTCGCGGTCATCGCCGACGAGGCGCACTCCTCGCAGTCCGGGCAGGTCTCCGCGAAACTCAAGGCGGTGCTCACGGCGGCGGAGATTGAGGACATCGAGGAGGGCGGACAGGTCGACGTCGAGTCGGTCCTGGCTGCGGAGATGGGGGAGCGGGCGGAGTCGCCGAACATCTCCTATCTGGCCTTCACCGCGACGCCGAAGAACAAGACTCTGGAGCTCTTCGGGCGGAAGGGGCCGGACGGGAAGCCGGTGGAGTTTCACCTGTACTCGATGAAGCAGGCCATCGAGGAGGGCTACATCCTCGACGTGCTCAAGGGGTATCAGTCCTACGACACCGCGCTGAAGATCGCCGGCAAGGCCAACGCAACCGGCGAAGGGGAAGTCGAGGAGGGGACTGCGCGCAAGGGGCTGATGCGGTGGGTGCAACTGCACCCGACGAACATCAGCCAGAAGGTGCAGATCATCGTCGAGCATTTCCACGCCAACGTCGCGCACCTGCTCGACGGCAAGGCCAAGGCGATGGTCGTGACGGACTCGCGCAAGTCCGCGGTGAAGTACAAGAAGGCCATCGATGCCTTCATCGCCAAGCGCGCCGCGCAGGACCCCTCGTACAACTACCGCACGCTCGTCGCCTTCTCCGGAGGGGTGACCATGGACGAGAACGAGGTGTGGACCGTCGAGTGGGGGCCGGTGCCGAGCAAGGACGACGAGTTCACCGAGGCGAACATGAACCCCGGTGCGGGCAGCGATCTGGCGGCAGCGTTCAAGGGCGACACGTACAAGATCATGACGGTCGCCAACAAGTTCCAGACTGGCTTCGACCAGCCGCTGCTGTCGGCGATGTACGTCGACAAGCGCCTGTCGGGAGTGACTGCCGTGCAGACTCTCTCGCGTCTGAACCGCACGCACCGTACGGTCAGTGGGGAGCGGAAGCGCAAGACTTTTGTCATTGACTTCGTCAACAAGCCCGAGGACATCCGCACCTCCTTCGAGCCGTACTTCAGGAACGCGACCCTCGAGACCGAGACTGACCCGTACGTTGTGGTGCACCTGGCGACGAAGCTGGCCCACGCGGGGATCTACAGCGAGGACGAGGTCCGCAAGACCGCAGAGCTGTGGGTGAGGCGCAAGGGCAACAACGCGCTGTCGGCCGCGGTCGCGCCGGCGAAGACGGCCTTCGCCAAGCGGTACGAGAAGGCCCTCGAGACCGACGACAAGGTCGTGCTCAACGAGCTCGACCTCTTCCGCAAGGACGTCTCCACGTACGTGCGGCTCTACGACTTCATGAGCCAGATCATCGACTACGGCGACCCATACATGGAGATGCTCTCGATTTATCTGCGGCTGCTCGAACGGGTCATCAAGGACGAGTCATGGTCGGCTGACGTCGATCTGTCTGACGTGGTGCTCGTCGGGGTCAAGCACACCAAGGCGGCCGCCTCCGACATCTCCCTGACGGGTGACGGCGAGCTGAAGGGGATCAGCGCTGCCGGGTCCGGGGCGAAGAAGGAGCCGAAGTACGTCGCGCTGCAGGTCGTCATCGACCGGATGAACGACCTCTTTGGCGCGGAGTCCTTCGCCGAGTCGCAGATCCGGGAGTTCATCAACGGCCTCGTGGACCGGCTCCTGGACTATCCCGACCTTGTGGCGCAGACGAAGGTAAACACCAAGAAGCAGTTCGTCGAGTCCCAGGACTTCCAGTCCGCGGTCACCGAGGCGGTCGTGGAGAACCAGGATGCGCACAACACCATGGCTGACTACTTTTTCAGCGATGGGCCGGGGGTTAATGGGGTAATCGTGGCGCTTGCGGACGCGTTCTTTGAGACGGCCCGCGATCGGTTAGAGAGCCGGTCGTGACTCGTCTGGAACTAGTGCGGCATGTGCCATCCAACAGTGATATTTTCGTGTGGGAGCCGTTTGCGCAGGACGCGCAGTTCGACGCTTTTCCATGGCAGGACTTGGCTGATTCTTGGGAGCAGGACGAAACGCGATCGTGGTGGTCTGTCATTGACCGGGGGGCGGAGGTGGCTCGGCTCGAGCTGGACCAGGAGGGGCACTATGAGCAGTACCGAGGTCTCCCGGATCTCGGTTCTAGATCCCGTGAGGTTCGACTATTCGAGGTCGCCTCTTCTATAAGGCGAAGCGGGATCGGGAGGTGCGCGATGCGCCTATTAGCGCAACAGTTTCCCGGTTCGAGACTGCTGGCCTCTAGTGAGGAGGCTGACGGGTTTTGGGGAGATCTCGGGTGGGAACGATTCGACCACCGAAAAGGCTCCCCACCTAATCGACCGCTATTCGTCTCACCTATGGGGTGGGCAACCGCCGTTGGAAGTGGCGCACAGGTATAGAAGATGTAGGGCCGGCCTGTCCAGGCTACATTAATCCGCGTGACGAGTCGGGCCGGTTGGCGATGGCGCGCCACCGTGCTCGGTCGCAAGTGGCTTTGGTGCACACAATGTTGCCACCCTCGGGTAGCTCCATCTGTTCCCTTGCGTAAAGCCGCGCTCGACTCATTAGTCGATCCCGTCGGCCCATCCTCGCCGATGTTGCCCAACGTGAGCTGGCCCGTGTCGTCCTCCTGGGACCCGCAGCCTTGCGAAGATCACAGCGCCCCCTCACGAGGCCTCCCTTGCCCGTCCCGTGAGTGGCATCCCGTGAGTGGTCCGGGCGGCGCCTGGTCCCAGGGGGGCGCTGGGATAGCCCATTTTGGCCCACGGGTGAGGCGTGACCCCTCATCATCGAGCAGACGACCCTCACGAAAGGCAGTCGAATGTCAGATTCATCTTCGGAGTGGACGGGACCTCCCTCGAGCGTCCTGGGTCCGCGTGTCGCGATCGACGCAGAAGGTCCGCTACCGACCATCAGCGAGTTGGGGCTGGGGGCGGCGAAGGCGCAGGCCATCGAGTGGCACAAGCAGCGCACCCTCGCCCAGTTCAACGACGTAGGCGGCGCTCTCACCGGGAGGTCTGGTGCTCGCTGGGTTATGGAGACCCACGCCCTCATCGGAGTGGTGGCCGAGCAAATTCTCCTTGCCATCGAGCTAGAGGCGGAGAAGGTCATCACCGGCGAGGCCATAAACAGCCTGTCGAGTTCGACGCTCACGTATCCGGAGGCGACGCGTGCGCACTACTCACGATCGCTGCGCTTCTTCGCCGAGTCGCAGGCCAACGCCATCGTCATCGCCCTCCACAGCTTGGCCAACGTCGCCGCGCGTTCTTTGGAGTTCGACGCGGAGCTCACTCCTGCTGAGCTGAACCAGTTCAAGGTGAAGAGGGCAGATTTCGACCCGGGCTCAGCCGAACGCAGTGCCTGGCTGTCTTGGACCAAGCCCTTTGTCGCGGCGGTCTCTGTGATGGCTTCGACTCGATCACCCGAGATTCAGGCAGTGGCGCACGAACTCCAAGCGATCTCGTCCGAGTCTGCGATCGCCGATCTGCTAGAGCTGCGCAACACCCTGTACCACCGGTGGCGGGGCGAGTCTCCCGGCGTGACCGGCATTCACTTGGGTGTGATCCCTGCGGCGGATGTGCTCAGCTCCGGTCAAGCTGTCAGTCTCGGAGCGGAGCTGCCCCCGTACCAGGCGGAGGACGCCCTCGACGAAGTCGTATCGGTTTCCCGTAATGCTCTCGACGCCTTCGGCGACCACATGGAACCCTTCCTCGCCTCCTGGTCCGAGGCTCTGCCGAAGTGATGTACGACCACCTAGACAGACCCGGGTCGGACCATGTCGGGGTGGGTGTTCACGCAGTCCCTTACGCTGGCACCCTCGTCGTCGGCCGACGTTGCATTCGCACGTCGAAGTACTCCGGTTGCGCAAAGTGCGCCGCGCGTCGCGTGCAGAGTTCGCTGCGTCTCGACATCTGATGTCGAGATGCAGCCAAAATTATTCAAACGGCACTTCTAAATAATCATTAGAGTGCGTTATCGATAAACGTCCATTCCGCATCGATGTGTTATGGATAGGTCAGCGGTGGCATCAAGATGCAGCATCAGGCCGCACCGCTGGGCGACGCGTGCGCCTTGACCTCCCGCAGGATGTCGACGATGACCTCGAAGTTGGCGACTTCCGCCAGCCCTGGCCGACCGTACGGCGCGTGCCGCCAGCGCGCGTGCTCTCGTCGCACCGCAGCGGATCCTCGCCGCCGTTGCCGACCTCGCCGGCGAGCTGCCACACCTGGACCGGCGGGCGACAGAGTCGGTCGTGCGCGGTCTGCGCCGCCGGCGAACATGGTTCGAAGAATTCGCAGCGACCCGACCCGGCACACGATCCACATCGAAGCGATACGCGATCACCTGGATCTGGATCAACGTCGCCTACGCGCACCTGACCACCAGCCCCGGCTGGAACCAGCCACCCTCCCGCCAACAGCGGGCGCTCTACCGACAATTCGCGCAGTCGCTGACAGCTGACAGCGAGCAGCAGCTCAGCGCTGTTGTCGTCGTTCAGCCGGGAACGGCGCACCGCGGATTAAGGTGACCAGAGTTGACCGGAGGATGTGACAGGTGAGCGCGAACAAGAGTTGGGATGCGATGTGGGGCATCCACAACGACCAGCCCGATATCGACCCCGTTGCGGATGGCGCTGTTCGCATCGGGTGGGACGCCGTTGGCGACCTCTCCGGCATTGCGGCAGCGCGGGACGCTTTCAAGCAACGCGTCGCCGAAGCTATGCCGGAGATCGAGCTGAAGGCCATCGCTGGATCCGCGGGAACGTTGTACCGGTTCGTCCATGAGATCCAGGTCGGCGACATCATCGTGTCCCCGAACCGCAAGAAACGGACCCTCAACATCGGCCGCGTCAGCGGGCCGTACCAATACCACCCCGACGCGCAGATCCACCGACAGTGGCGACCGGTCGATTGGTTGGCTGTGGATGTGCCGCGCGACGAGCTCTCCGTGTCGGCACAGAACGAACTCAGCTCTCTAATCACCTTGTTCAAGATCACTACCGGCCGTGAAGAGATCGAACAGATAATCGCCACACCGAGCACCGCAGAGGCAGCCGACTTCACCTGGGCACGTTTCTATCCGGAGCTTGCCGACCGGATCCTCGACTTCGCCAACGACCGTTCAGCACTGCTGGAGAAGGTCTGGTCGGTTGCTGACGCCTCTGGCGTTCCGCATTTGTTCAAGTACCTCAAGGGTGATCATCGACTCGATGGGACCTACGGGCCGCTGCGCGACGTTGACCCGTTCACGGTCCTGGCCAGCTTCAACCGCGGCATCAAGGACGACGCCCGCGCCGCCATCGCCTCCGCCTTCGCCACGGAGTTCGGGGTCACCGCATCTGTGCCGAAGCGGTTCTCCGGTGTCCCGGTCGCGAACAACCTGAAGTCGTGGTTCATCCGGTGGGAGACCAAACGCGGTCCGCACGACATCGACGCACTCTGGCACCTGGCGACCGCGGCCGTCGACTACGCGAACAACGCGGATGAGGCCACCCGAGAGGCCTTGGTTAGCGCGTTCGACGAGTGCCCGTTGGGCAACACCCGATTGCTGACAATGGGGCTCTACTGGATCCGCCCGCAGACGTTCGCTGCGTACGACAGCGTGAACGTGTCGTTCATCAAGAAGGACCTACCCGAGCTGTCCGCGCAGCTGTCCATGGGAGCGAAGATCAGCGGTGAGCAGTTCCTCGCCAACACCGAAGCGCTCCAGAACTGGCTCGCGTCTGATGCTGCCACATATGAGCGGGTGTGCGATCTGTCCTACGCGGCCTGGGTCGACACTCTTGAGTCGGCCGACACGACAGACCATGCGACAGCCCAACAGGTGACGGACGCACCGCTCGCGGAGAGCACGGACCTCGCGGCCGAGCCTGGCGACCCGTACGACGTCGCTTCGATCCGGGAGGATGGTTGTTTCCTCACCGAAGACGAACTGCAACCGATGCTTGAGCGGCTGCGGTCGAAGAAGAACCTTGTGCTTCAAGGTCCTCCGGGTACCGGCAAGACGTGGCTGGCGCGGCGCCTCGGGTGGGCGTTGTGCAACGAACGCGATAGCGCCCGAGTCCAGATCCTCCAGTTCCACCCCTCCTTGGCGTATGAGGACTTCGTTCGAGGCTGGCGGCCCGCCACCAGTGACACCGGTGGGGCACTCAGCCTCGAAGACGGGCCGTTCCTACAGATGTGTCAGCAAGCCGCCAGCGATCCCACGAACGACTACGTTCTCGTCATCGAAGAAATCAACCGAGGAAACCCCGCCCAGGTCCTCGGAGAACTCCTCACCCTGATCGAAGCTGACAAGCGCAATCCAAGCTCCGCAATGCGCCTAGCCTACCCGCGCACTCCGGATGAGAGGTTCCACGTCCCGTCGAACCTCCACCTGATCGGCACGATGAACGTCGCGGATCGCTCGCTCGCGATGGTGGACATGGCCCTGCGCCGGCGCTTCGCGTTCATCGAGCTTCGCCCGCGACTCGGCGAAGACTGGGTCGAGTACGTCAGCCAACTCGGGTACGACCCCAAACTGCTCGAGATCTACGGACTGCGGGTCGACGCCCTCAACCAGCAGATCGGCAACGACACCGCGCTGGGGCGCCAATACTGCGTCGGGCACTCGTACTTCACGCCGGCGGTCGAGCTCGCAAGGACCGGGTTGGACACCAGGCAATGGTGGGAGCGAGTTGTCGAGACCGACGTTCAACCCCTGCTCGAGGAGTACTGGTTCGACCGGCCGCACCTGGCGTCCGAAGCGTGCGCCAAGCTCCTCGGCACCTGACGATGCAGATCCCAGTTCGCAATCTCTGGTTGCTGCAATTCTTTGCCTCCGACCTCTTCCGCATTGACGGATACGGTCCGGTGTCAGCGGAGGCCGCGCCAGAAGAACTCCCACATCTGGTCGCTCGGATCCTCGCTGACGAGGTCGCCGAGCGACTGCACCGCGGGCTGTCGGTCGGGTTCCGTGCAGTTGCCCGCAACGAACGCCGCGTCCGTGGCCGCATCAACCAGCTGGCGACCGAGCGCCACCAACTCCTGAGCCGAGGTCTCGTCAACTGCACGTTCGACGAGATCGTCGTCGACATCCCCTCCAATCGGCTCGTGCGGGCAGCGCTTGAACGTGCCGCCACCCTCGTTCCCGCCGAGCCCCGGTATCGATCCTTGGCCCGTCAGTTGGACATCGCCGGCGTCCACGGGCCATGCCCTGGGCTAGCGGACATCGCTCAGATGCGTCAGCAGCGTCTGCTCCAGCGAGACCGCATGATGCTCGCAGCCGCTGAACTGCTCCTGACCTTCTCGATCCCCACCACGGATACTGGTGACAGGCATCTGCCGTTACCTGCCGACGATGATCCGTATCTGAGGAAGCTGTTCGAACACGCCGCGTACGGCATCTACCGGCACCATCTCCGCCCAGACGGATGGAAGGTCAAGCACGGTCCCTGGCAGCAGTGGGACGTCTCCGCGATGTCCGATGGGATGCAAGCGGTGCTTCCCAACATGCACCTCGACATCGTTCTGCAGCGCTCCGACCCCGACGGTGACGGTCCGCGACGGATCGTGATCGACACCAAGTTCACGTCAGTCACGAAGGCCCACCAGTACCGCGAGGCGACCCTCAGCAGCGGGTACGTCTACCAGATGTACGCGTACCTGATGTCGCAAGCAGCGAGGGAAGGCGAGAATCCTTCCGAGGGATTGATGCTCCACCCGGTCGTCAACGGCCGCTTCGACGAAGAAGTCGTCATTCAGGGCAGACGGATCCGATTCGCCACCGTCGACCTCATGTGCGAAGGCTGGGGGATCGCAGCCGACTTTCTTGCCGCCACGTCACCAAGCAGCACGCCCGTCACGGTCTGACAAGAGATGCCTCTTCTGATCCCCGACGTGCCTTGGTGGGCGTTGGCCAGCGACAACGGTGATTTGTGAAGGAGGTGCCGCATGCGCCCGCAGTCCTCCGGACGCGATGAGGCTATTGGCAGCGCGGCTGCCGAGCTCAAGCCGCGGGCCCTCGTGGCCGAGCTGCGCGATCGGGACTGCTGCACGGATAGGTGACATCTGATCTGGCTTTCCCGCTGCGGTCGGCCCCGGTCGTGTCAAGGGGACACGCGGTGAGCGGGGTGGTTTGAGCCCAAAGGAGCGCGATCTGGTCGATCTTCAAGGCGCATCGCGGTCAATCTTCGCTGCATCTCGACATCTAATGTCGAGAAGCGCTCTAGATTGGAGCAACGCGAAGTACGCGCCTATCTGTAGCGCAGGGGGACGACGACGGTACTCGAAGCAGCGCTCGAGCAGGTCGCCTAACCAGGTCGTGCCGTGAGGACTCCCAAGCCGTTTACGCTCTCAGACATGCCTGTCGACCCCGCGCTCTCCGAACTCGCCAAGCCCGTCGAAGAGGGCCTTCCGTGGCCCCGCCCGGCATGCCCCAGCTGCCGGACCGGCTACGTCGGGTTCGCGAAGCCCACCGAAGACGAGAGCCACTCGTCTGCCTCTGCGCGAACTCACTGGGCGTGGGACCCGGAGTGGATTAACGGCACCTTCGTTGTACGAGGGCAGTGCGAGAACCCGGACTGCCAACAAGTCGTCCATGGCACGGGCGACTACCGAGTCGACTACGCGCAGAAGAGAGATTTCGACGAGGACGCGGGCGGTCCGCCGTACTCGAAGTACTACAACGTCACCCACCTGCACCCGCCCATGTTGCTCATGCCCATCCCGAAGTCAGCCCCGGACGAAGTTCGCGAGGGCGTACTCAGAGCCTCCCGAGTGTTGTTCGCCGACCCCGGTCTCGCAGCCACCGCACTACGAGCCACCATGGAGCGGTTCCTCACATCGGAGGGCATCTCCGGGACCCGGACTAACGGAAGCTTCCGCAGCGCTCACGACCGCATCGAAGAATGGCGGGACGCTGACCCAAGCCGCCCATCGGTCGCTGACCTCTTCTTCGCGGTCAAGTGGCTCGGCAACGTAGGCACTCACGAGGATTCGGACCTGACAAGCATCGAGGTGCTTGATGGAGCTCGCGTCCTCGACGAGGCATTTCATCGCCTCTTCACCGGACCGGACATCGAGAAGCACGCCAAGAGCATCAACGATGCGAAAGGTCCCGACCGGCAGCCTTGAGGCTCTGAGGATTCCGTCAGCGGATCACCGAGCGAACGGCTCACTCACCCTGATCGGCGAGTTCGCCCGCTTGATCACGGACCGGAGAACACCCCCTCAGCATGAACCACTGCCATCGTTGGGTGATTGGGAGCCAATTCGCCGCTTCCGGTGGCCGATCCCCTTGCGGGGCAGGCCGGCGGCCGTGGCCCCGCGATGGTCAAGTGGCAGCTCCCCCGCGGTACTTTGCACGACGCCATCCGCAAGGAGGGCCCTGAGCAAAGTAGGCCGCGTGTCGTGTGCAGTCTGCGCTGCATCTCGACATCTAAATGTAGCGAGGGGTCCTAGTTTGTATAAGCGGCTCCGGGCAGAGTTTGGGGACTGCTGCTCGAATAGGTGAAAGTCGGCAGCTACTGCAGCGGACGAGTGGGTCGTATCCGGGTCCTCAGGCCCGCGAGGCCTTCTTTGAACGATGGCGCCCTGTGGGCCGAACTATGCAAAGTAGGCAGCGTGTCGTGCGCAGTCTGGACTTGATC
>NZ_BCSQ01000053.1 GCF_001570945.1 Janibacter anophelis NBRC 107843 | reverse complement strand
GAGCGCCGTGTCGAGCGAGGCGACGGCGTCGTCGAGGACCGCGCGGGCCGACATGATCATCTCGATGCGTCCGTCGGCCTGGCCGAGGGCGTCCTCGGCGGCCCGGGCAGCCGCCACCGCCGAGGGACGCTCGCCGGCGTCGACGTGCTGCTCGCCCGTGGTGACGAAGCCCTTGGCCGACTCGAGCAGACGCGGGGCCTGCTCGATGTTGTCGTGGAGGCTCGTCAGCGACTGCCGCGGGTGGGTGGCGGTCAGCCCGGCGAGCTCCTGCCGGGCGACGGGCAGGCGCTCCTCCACCTCCTGGATGCGGGTGCGCAGCGAGGCGAGGAACTGCGGGACATTGGCCTCCAGGTCGCGCAGCCGCGCGAACTCCTCCTCCTGCGCATCCAGCTCGGCGTCGGCCGCCGCGGTGAGGTCGAGGATCTGCGCCAGCCGGGCGCGCTCCTCGGCCTCGACGAGACGACCTGCCCCGCGCGCGACGTCGAGCTCCTGCTGGATGCGGAAGGCCTCGGCGGAGCGCCCACGCGCCGACTCCAGCGCCGCGGTGAACTGCCGGGTCGCCTGCTCACCGAACTGCGCCTGGGCGAAGGACAGCTCCTGCCCGGAGGAGCGGATCGCGTTGTCGAGGGCGACGAGCGCGCTCGCGACCTCCTGCCGCAGCTGGTCGGTGCTCTTGGTCGACATGACCGGGGCCTGCTGGTCGATCGGCGGCGGCACCGTGACCTTGTCGCGCTTGCCGAGGAAGTGCCGCAGGATCTTGCCGATGATCGGCAGACCGAAGACGAGGAGGGCGAAGAGGAAGAAGGGGGAGAAGAACGAGCCGAAGGGGTTGAAGCCGTCGCCCATGGGCCCGGAGGAGCCACCCGAGTCCTCGGCGGGGTCGTCCAGCTGACGCTGCAGGCCGGTCGCTGCCGCGGAGACCGCGCCGTCCCAGTCGTCGTCCGACAGGGCCGGCTCGACGTCGCGCGACTGCACGCGCTGCAGATCGGCCTCGCGCAGACCCGAGTCACCCGTCGTCCACATGCCGTAGGCGCGGTCCTGCACGGCGACGGCCAGGAGCACGTCGTTGCCGCCCATGCCGGACTCGTCGTAGGTCTGCTCGACCCACTCCGCCCCGGACTGCCCGTCGAAGGAGTCGACGTAGACGACGAAGAGCTGCAACCCCCCTTCGCTCTGGAGGGCGTCGAGGTCGGACTGCAGGGCGGACGGGTCGTCGAGGACGCCGGCCCGGTCGGTGATGTCGTCGGAGACGCTGAAGGGGGGATCCGCCGGCAGGGCCGTGGCGGGGACCGGGCCAGCCCAGAGGATGGCGAAGGTCGCCGCGAGCGCGGCGAGCGCGCTCGCCGCGCGGTGCGTCCGTCTGGTCCCTGCCACGTGGCCCCCTGCTCCGTGTGTCCGTCCCCGCCCGCCATGACCGGGTGGGTCGTACGTTGCCACACCCGGGCCGTCGACGGCAGGGCTGTCCCCGGGATGCGGCAGAATCGGGGGAAGAATGACTTCCTCACTCGCCCCGCTCCTGAGCGCGATCGCCGGCCTGCCCGGACTCGCGGACATCCCCCGACACCGTGACGCGAGCGACGTCGTCGACGTCGTCGCGCCGACCGGGCTGCGGGCGCCGACCGTCGCGCTCGCCGGTGGCGCGACCCCTGCCGAGGCGCCACGCCTCGTCATCACGTCGACCGCGCGTGAGGCCGACGACGTCGCCACCGCCCTCGGCGAGCTGGTCGGTCCCGAGCTGGTGGCCACCTTCCCCAGCTGGGAGACGCTGCCGCACGAGCGCCTGAGCCCCCGCAGCGACACCGTCGGCCGACGGCTCGCGGTGCTGCGCCGCCTGCGGCACCCCGACCCGACGGGGGAGGGGCACGGCCGCCCCGGCTTCGTCGTCGCGTCCGTGCGGGCCGTCCTCCAGCCGATCGCCAAGGGACTGGCCGACCTCGAGCCGGTCAAGCTGCGCGTCGGTGACGAGCAGCCGCTCGCGGACGTGACCGCCGCGCTGGCCGCCGCGGCCTACGTGCGCACCGACCTCGTCGAGCGCCGGGGAGAGTTCGCCGTCCGCGGCGGCATCCTCGACGTCTTCCCGCCCACCGAGGAGCACCCGGTGCGCGTCGAGTTCTTCGGTGACACCGTCGACGAGATCCGATGGTTCAAGGTCGCCGACCAGCGCAGCCTCGACACCGCCGAGGAGCTGTGGGCTCCGCCCTGCCGGGAGATCCTGCTCACCGACGCCGTCCGCGAGCGGGCGGCGACGCTCGCCCAGGAGCTGCCGGGCGTCGCCGACATGCTGCTCAAGGTCGCTGAGGGCATCGCCGTGGAGGGTATGGAGTCGCTCGGCCCGGCCCTCGTCGACGGCATGGAGTCGATCCTCGACGTGCTGCCGAAGGGGGCGGGCGTCGTCCTGCTCGACCCGGAGCGGGTGCGCGCCCGCGCGCACGACCTCGTCTCGACGAGCGAGGAGTTCCTCCAGGCCAGCTGGGCCAACGCCGCGGCGGGCAATGCCGTGCCGATCGACCTCGAGGGCGTGCTCGGCACGGCCTCCCACTGGACGCTCGCGCAGGCGCGCGAGCACGCGCTCGACCTCGACCTGCCGTGGTGGACGGTCACCCCCTTCGCCGTCGACGAGGAGCTCGAGGCGATCGCCCTCGAGGCTCGTACCTCGCACCTCGGCCGGCGTGGAGACATGGACGACCGGGTCTACCACGACCACGTCGGGCTGCGCGTGCCGGCGCAGGAGCCGCCGCGCTTCCGCGGTAACACCGAGGCCGCGGTCGCCCAGCTGGCCGAGTGGACGGCCGCGGGCTGGCGGGTGCTCGTCGCCACCGACGGCGCCGGGCTCGTCACCCGCGTCGCTGAGGTCCTCGGCGAGGCCGAGGTCGCGACCCGCACCACGGCCCCCGACGAGCCGGTCGAGCTCGGCGACGGCGTCGTGACGCTCGTGCGTGCGAGCCTGGGCACCGGTTTCGTCGCCGAGGAGCAGCGGCTCGCCGTGCTCACCGAGGCCGACCTGCTCGGCACGAGCGGCGCGGGTGCCACGACCCGCGACATGCGACGGATGCCGTCGCGCCGACGCAAGCAGGTCGACCCCCTGCAGCTGCGACCCGGCGACCATGTCGTGCACGAGCAGCACGGCGTCGGCTCCTTCGTCGAGATGATCCAGCGCACCGTCCAGGGCGCGACCCGCGAGTACCTCGTCATCGAGTACGCGCCGTCGCGTCGCGGGCACCCCGGCGACCGGCTGTTCGTCCCGACCGACCAGCTCGACCAGGTCACGCGATACGTCGGCGGCGACGCCCCGGCGCTGAACAAGATGGGCGGCAGCGACTGGCAGAAGACCAAGTCGCGGGCCAAGCGGCACGTGCGGCAGATCGCCGGCGAGCTCATCCGCCTCTACAGCGCGCGCATGGCCACGCCCGGGCACGCCTTCGGGCCCGACACCCCGTGGCAGCGCGAGCTCGAGGACGCCTTCGCCCACGTCGAGACCCCCGACCAGCTCGGCACGATCGACGAGGTCAAGGCGGACATGGAGAAGACGGTCCCGATGGACCGGCTCATCTGTGGCGACGTCGGCTACGGCAAGACCGAGATCGCGGTGCGCGCCGCCTTCAAGGCGATCCAGGACGGCAAGCAGGTCGCGGTGCTCGTCCCGACGACGCTGCTCGTGCAGCAGCACCTCAACACCTTTTCCGAGCGGTACGCCGGCTTCCCCGTGACGGTCAAGGCGCTCAGCCGGTTCCAGACCGACAAGCAGGCCAAGGACGTGCTCGAGGGTATGGCCGCCGGGTCGGTCGACCTGGTCATCGGCACCCACCGCCTGCTCGGCAACGAGGTGAAGTTCAAGGACCTCGGCCTGGTGATCATCGACGAGGAGCAGCGCTTCGGCGTCGAGCACAAGGAGCAACTGAAGGCCCTGCGCACCAACGTCGACGTGCTCGCGATGTCGGCGACCCCGATCCCGCGGACCCTCGAGATGGCGGTCACCGGCATCCGGGAGATGTCGACGCTCGCCACGCCGCCGGAGGAGCGCCACCCGGTCCTGACCTTCGTCGGGGGCTACGAGGAAAAGCAGGTGGCCGCCGCGATCCACCGCGAGCTCATGCGCGAGGGACAGGTCTTCTACGTCCACAACAACGTCAGCACGATCGAGCGCGCCGCGGCCCGCATCCGCGAGCTCGTGCCCGAGGCTCGGGTCGAGACCGCCCACGGCAAGATGGGCGAGCACCGGCTCGAGCAGGTCGTCCTCGACTTCTGGGAGCGCCGGTTCGACGTCCTCGTCTGCACGACGATCGTCGAGACCGGACTCGACATCTCCAACGCCAACACGCTGATCCTCGACCGGGCCGACCGCTTCGGCCTCAGCCAGCTGCACCAGCTGCGCGGCCGGGTCGGCCGTGGTCGCGAGCGGGCCTACGCCTACTTCCTCTACCCGCCGGACAAGCCCCTGACCGAGATGGCGACCGACCGGCTGCAGACGATCGCGAGCAACACCGACCTCGGCGCCGGCATGCAGGTCGCGATGAAGGACCTCGAGATCCGCGGCGCCGGCAACCTGCTCGGTGGTGAGCAGTCCGGCCACATCGCGGGCGTCGGGTTCGACCTCTACGTGCGGATGGTCGGCGAGGCGGTCGCGGACTTCAAGGGCGAAGGGGAGAGCGCCCCCGCCGAGGTCAAGATCGAGCTGCCCGTGGATGCGCACCTGCCGCACGAGTACGTGCCGGGGGAGCGCCTGCGCCTCGAGGCGTACAAGAAGCTGGCCTCCGCCGAGACCGAGGCCGACCTGGCCGAGATCGTGGAGGAGCTCACCGACCGCTACGGCGAGCCGCCGGAGCCGGTGCGCAACCTCGTCGAGGTGGCCCGACTGCGGATCGTCGTGCGCTCCGCCGGCCTCACCGACGTCGTCGCCCAGGGCAGCAACGTGCGCTTCGCCCCGACGCAGCTGCGCGAGAGCCAGCAGCTGCGCCTGGCGCGGCTCTACCCCAAGTCGAGCTACAAGGAGGGCACCCAGACGGTGCTCGTCCCGAAGCCTATGACGGCGCGCATCGGGGGCAGTCCGCTGCGCGACACGGCGGTGCTCTCGTGGGCCACTGACCTGGTCCGGCAGGTCATGCTCGATGATGTCATCGTGGACAGCGGGGCGACGGCGCCCCGAGACACCTCGCGCTCGCGCTGAGTCAGGAACGAAAGGACCACCCGTGCACGGTCGACCCACCCTCGCCCGTCCCGCCCGTGCGGCCGCTCTCGCGGCAGCCGCAGCCCTCGCGCTCAGCGCCTGTGGCAGCTCCGACGACCAGGGCTCCGGTGATGGCAGCAACGCGGTCGCCGCGACGGTCGACGGGCAGACGATCACCGTCGGCGACGTGCAGCGCACCACGCGTGAGCTGCGCACCTACCTGGAGGCGCAGGCCGCGAGCACCGGTCAGCAGCCGCAGCAGCTCGAGGCGGCCAACGTGCTGACCCTGCTCGTCCAGACGCCCGCCGTGCTGGAGTTCGCCGAGCAGGAGGGCCTGCCCGTGGCCTCCGCCGCCTCGGTGCGCAGCGACTTCGCGGAGGTACTGCCCTCGGCGTCCGACAAGACGATCGACTTCCTGCGGGCCAACACCGCGGGCAGCCAGCTCGAGCAGGCCGCTCAGGAAAAACTCGTCGCGGCCATCGACGAGCAGCAGGTGACGATCAGCCCGCGCTACGCGGCCGCGAGCAACCAGACCCCCGAGTGGCTCGAGCAGCCGGTCGAGGAGCAGCTGCCCATGGAGGCGCCCTGACCTCCGGCCGGCTCGTCCTGCTCGCGACGAGCCCGCGCCTCGCGCCCGGGCTGCTCAGCCGGGACGCGTGGCGCTGCCTCGAGTCCGCCGACCGGGTGCTCGTCGCGGATGACACCGAGGCCTTGCCGCTCGCGCTCGTCGACGACGGCATCGCCCTTGAGGTGAGCGCGGCCGAGTCCGCTCCGGACCGTGCCCGGGAGCTCGTCGGACTGGCCGGTGACGCGGTCGTCGTCTGGGTCGGCTCGCCCGACGGCGACCCCGGACTGAGCGACGCGGTGGCCTCCGAGGTATCCCGGCTCGAGGACGCCCCCGAGGTCGAGGTGCTCGTCGGCTCCTGGGACGTCGAGGGCGGGCGTCTCCTCGACGCGGTGGCCGTCATGGACCGGCTGCGCTCGCCGGGCGGGTGCGCCTGGGTGGCCGCGCAGGACCACGCGAGCCTGGCCCCCTTCGTCCTGGAGGAGGCGCACGAGGTGACCGAGGCGCTCGAGGCCGTCATCGCCGACCCGGACGACGTGCGCCTGCGGGCCGAGCTCGTCGACGAGCTCGGCGACCTGCTCTTCCAGGTGCTCTTCCACGCCCGGGTCGCGGCCGACCACCCGAGCGCTCCCTTCACCGTCGACGACGCGGCCGCCGCCCTCGTCGACAAGCTCGTGCGGCGCAACCCGCACGTCTTCGGCGACGCGACTGCCGAGACCCTCGAGGAGATCGAGGCCCAGTGGCAGGCGATCAAGGTGCAGGAGAAGGCGGCCCGACCCTAGGCTCGTGGCCATGGACCAGCGGATCAGCTTCGTCACCCTCGCCGTCGCCGACCTCGACGCCACCCGCCGCTTCTACCTCGACGGGCTGGGTTGGCGCGCCGACCTCGACGTGCCGGGCGAGGTCCTCATGGTCCGGGTGGGGGAGCGCCTGGTCCTCTCGCTGTGGGACGCGGCGCACTTCGAAGGGGAGGTCGGCCCGATCCGCCGCGGCCCCGGGATCACCCCGATCACGTTGGCGCACAACGTCGCCGGCGAGGCCGAGGTCGACGCCGTCCTGGAGCTGGCGCAGGCCGCGGGCTCCCCGGAGGTCTCGCTCGGGCAGGCGCGCGACTGGGGCGGCTACACCGGCTACTTCGCCGACCCCGACGGCTTCCGCTGGGAGATCGCGCACAACCCCGGACCCATCGGCCGGGTGGTGCTGCCACCGCAGGCGCAGGCGGGTGTGCGGACCAACGAGCACGGCCAGCCGGTCGGTCGGGCGGTGGACGGCTGGACCGCGCCGCCCCGGCCCGACCTCACGACGACCGCCGGAGCCCACTGCACCCTCGAGGCGCTCGCCCCGGAGCACACCGACGAGCTCTTCGCCGAGCTCGGCGGCATCGACCCCTCCCTGTGGACCTATCTGTGGGAGGAGCCGATCACCGGGGCGACCCCCTTCGCCGAGTACATCGCGGGCCGACTCGCGAACGACAGCGTCGAGGTCGTCGTCCGGGACGCCGATGGCGTGGCGTGCGGTCTCGTGGCCCTCATGCGGATCGAGCCCGCGCACGGGTGCGTCGAGATCGGCAACGTCCTGCTCGGTCCGCGACTGCAGCGCACGACCGCTGCGACCGAGGCGATGACGCTGCTCGCCCGGCACGTCTTCGACCTCGGTTACCGCCGCTACGAGTGGAAGTGCGATGCGCTCAACGCGCCCTCGCGGCGCGCGGCCGAGCGGCTCGGGTTCACCTACGAGGGCACCTTCCGTGGGCACCGCGTGACGAAGGGGAGGTCCCGCGACACCGCGTGGTTCGCCATGACCGCCGAGGACTGGCCGGGCATCCGTGCGGCGCACGAGGCCTGGCTCGACCCGGGCAACTTCGACGACGGGGTGCAGCGGTCCCCCCTTCGGCTGCCGGCGTGAGACCGCCCACGGGGTGGGTCGGACCGCGACCCGCCCCCCGCGAGCGGTTACGCTCGGACACGTTCTTCCCGTGTTCATCGAGCACCATCTAGGAGCCGGTAGTGGCCAGCATCGAAGCAATTGGGGCGCGCGAGATCCTCGACTCCCGCGGCAACCCGACGGTCGAGGTCGAGGTCGCCCTCGACGACGGCACGATCGCCCGCGCGGCCGTGCCGAGCGGCGCGTCGACCGGTGCCTTCGAGGCCGTCGAGCGTCGTGACGGCGACTCCGGCCGCTACCTGGGCAAGGGTGTCGAGGACGCCGTGCGCGCCGTCGAGGACGACCTGACCCCCCGCCTCGTGGGCTTCGACGCCAGCGAGCAGCGCCTCGTCGACTCCGAGATGCTCGCCATCGACGGCACCGACAACAAGGGCTCGATCGGCGCCAACGCGATCCTCGGCGTCTCCCTCGCCGTGGCCAAGGCCGCGGCCGAGTCGGCCGGGCTGCCGCTCTTCCGCTACGTCGGCGGCCCCAACGCGCACGTCCTGCCCGTGCCGATGATGAACATCCTCAACGGTGGCTCCCACGCCGACTCCAACGTCGACATCCAGGAGTTCATGATCGCGCCCATCGGTGCGCCCTCCTTCCGTGAGGCGCTGCGCTGGGGCACGGAGGTCTACCACGCGCTCAAGGCGGTCCTCAAGGACAAGGGCCTGTCGACCGGCCTCGGGGACGAAGGGGGCTTCGCGCCCAACCTCGAGAGCAACCGTGAGGCGCTCGACCTCATCCTCGTCGCGATCAAGAACGCCGGCTACGAGCCCGGCACCGAGATCGCCCTCGCCCTCGACGTCGCGGCCAGCGAGCTGTACGAGGACGGCTCATACACCTTCGAGGGCAAGCAGATCTCCTCGGACGAGCTCGTCGAGTACTACGCCGGTCTCGTCGACTCCTACCCGCTCGTCTCGATCGAGGACCCGCTCGACGAGGAGGACTGGGCCGGCTGGCAGACGATGACCGAGCGCCTCGGCGACCGGGTCCAGCTCGTCGGTGACGACCTCTTCGTCACCAACCCCGAGCGACTCGCCCGCGGCATCGCCGACAAGGCGGGCAACGCCCTGCTGGTCAAGGTCAACCAGATCGGTTCGCTCACCGAGGCACTGGACGCGGTCGCCCTGGCGACCCGCAGCGGCTTCGCGTCGATGATGAGCCACCGCTCCGGCGAGACCGAGGACGTGACGATCGCCGACCTGGCCGTCGCGACCAACTGCGGCCAGATCAAGACCGGCGCCCCGGCCCGCTCCGAGCGCGTCGCCAAGTACAACCAGCTCCTGCGCATCGAGGAGGAGCTCGACGACGCGGCGGTCTACGCCGGCGCGGGCGCCTTCCCGCGCTTCAAGGGCTGATCCGGTCCATGGCCAACACGCCGCGTCGCCGCCCCGCCCGCTCCGGTGGGCAGGGCGCGGCGCGGCGACCCCGCACGACCCGCCCCGCCGGCCGCGCGGTCACGCGCAACCGGCCCCGCTCCGTCGCGCCCACCCCGCCGACGCAGCGGCGCTCCCCGGCGATGACACCCCGACGGTGGGTCGTCATCGGCGCCCTCACCGCGCTGCTGGCCGTCATGCTCCTGCCGACCGGCAAGTCCTGGTACGACCAGCGCCAGCGGCTCGCCGAGCTGCAGGAGCAGGTCTCCGCGCAGGAGGCCAATGTCGAGGACCTGCGACGGCAGCGTGAGCTGTGGGAGACCGACGAGTACGTCGAGGCCCAGGCGCGCAAGCGGCTGAAGTTCGTCAAGCCGGGGGAGCGCAGCTACACCGTCATCGACCCCGAGGGCGATGCCCCGGGGGTCGACCCGGAGACCGGCGCGGTCACGGCACCGTCGACCCAGCCCTGGTACGAGCAGATCTCCTCGTCCGTCTCCGCCGCCGACGACCCCAACTCGCCGCAGTGAGGGCCGACGACCAGGGCAACGACCTCGACCGCGTCGACCCTGCCGACCTCGAGACGGTCCACCGCCAGCTGGGGCGCCCGGCCCGCGCGACCGTCGACGTCGCGCACCGCTGCCCGTGCGGCGGGCCCACGGTGCTGCGCACGGCCCCACGACTGCCGGGGGGTACCCCCTTCCCCACGTCGTACTACGCGACCTGCCCGCGGTTGACCGGGGCGATCTCGACCCTGGAGTCCAGCGGGCTCATGGCGCAGATGTCGCAACGGCTGCTCGAGGACGACGACCTCGCGGCCCGCTACCGGGCCGCCCACGAGGACTACCTCGCCCGCCGCGCCGAGCTCGGCGACGTGCCGGAGATCGAGGGCATCTCCGCCGGCGGCATGCCGACCCGGGTCAAGTGCCTGCACGTCCTCGTCGCCCACTCGTTGGCGGCCGGACCGGGTGTCAACCCCCTCGGGGACGAGGCCCTCGACCTGCTGCCGGAGTGGTGGCGTGATCGTCCGTGCGTCGACGCGGACCAAGGGAGCGAGCGATGAGAGTCGCGGCCATCGACTGCGGGACCAACTCGATCCGTCTGCTGATCGCCGACCACGTCGTCGACGAGGCGGCCGAGAGCGAGGTCCTCGTCGACGTCCTCCGGCGCAGCGAGGTGGTCCGCCTGGGGCAGGGGGTCGACACGAGCGGTCGGCTGGCGCCCGAGGCGCTGGCCCGCACGCTCGACATGTGCCGCGAGTACGCCGAGGAGTGCCGCCACCACGGGGTGGAGCCGGGCCGGGTCCGCTTCGTCGCGACGTCCGCCTCGCGTGACGCGAGCAATGCCGACGAGTTCGTGGCCGGCGTGCGCGAGGCCTTCGGCGAGCTCGACGTCTCACCCGAGGTCGTCCCGGGCACCGAGGAGGCGGCGCTGAGCTTCGCCGGCGCGACGAGCGGGCTGCTCGAGGCCGGCTTCGAGGGGCCGTACCTCATCGCCGACATCGGTGGCGGGTCGACCGAGATCGTGCGCGGCACCCACGAGGTGGTCGCCGGCACCTCCTTCGACATCGGCAGCGTGCGGCTGACCGAGCGCCACCACCGGACCGACCCGCCGACCCAGGAAGTCATCGACGCCGCGCGCTACGACATCGCTGAGGCGCTCGACGAGGCCGAGGCGCTCGTCGGGCTCGGTGGCGTCGCGACCGTCGTCGGGCTCGCCGGCTCGGTGACGACCGTTGCCGCGCTCGCCCTCGAGCTGACGTCCTACGACCGTGCCGCGATCCACCTGGCGCGCATCCCGATCGAGGAGATGATGACCGCCTGCGAGCGGCTCATCCTCAGCACGCGGGCGGAGCGGGCGGCGCAGCCCTTCATGCATCCGGGGCGGGTCGACGTCATCGGCGCCGGCGCGCTCATCTGGTGGGAGATCCTCGAGCGGGCCCGCGGAGCCAACGGCCCGGACCTCGTCGTCACCGTCTCGGAGCGGGACATCCTCGACGGCATCGCGATGTCGATCGTGCGGCCGCCGGTCGTGGAGGATGAGCCCACGGCCGGTTGACGGTCGTCATGCCCCCGTAGTCCAACTGGCAGAGACGCGCCACTTAAAATGGCGACCGGTGCGGGTTCGAGTCCCGCCGGGGGTACTCGCAGTCAGCGCATGCTCCCCGCTGCCGGGCGAGGCCGCCGAGCGGTCAGTCCTCGATCTTGCCGATCGGCGTGCGCTTCTCCGCCTGGAAGGCGTCCTCGGTGCGGCCCCGGGCCCAGTATCCGGAGATCGAGATCGCGCCGCGGGGCACCTCGCGCCGCTTGAGCACCGCGCGCACGGCCTTGATCGACTCGCGCTCGCCGTGGGCGAAGACCTGCACCGCACCCTCCGACACGTCGTCCGGCCAGGTGAGCGCATCGATCGCGCGGGCGAGGTGGTCGACGTCGCTCGTGTCCGGGTTGAGCAGCCAGCGCACCTCGACGCCCTCCGGCGCGGCGAGGTCGAGCACGTCCTCCTGCAGCTCGGCCTCTACCAGGGCCACACCGCGTGCCGACGCGGGGAGCGCCTCGAGCGCGGCCGCGATCGCCGGCACCGCCGACAGGTCACCGGCGAAGAGGTGCCAGCCGGCCTGCGGATCGGGCGCGTAGCCGCCGCCCGGCCCCATGACGACGGCGACGTCGCCCACCTTCGCCTGCTGGGCCCACGGGCCGGCGTGGCCCACGTCGCCGTGCGTCACGAAGTCGACCGTCAGCAGCCGCGCCTCCCGGTCGACCGCGCGGACGGTGTACGTGCGGGTCACGGGCTGCTGCTCACCGGGCAGGCTCTCGCGCAGCGCCGCGAGGTCGAAGGGGGGCTCCAGCCCCAGCCCGGGGTCGACGAAGAGGAACTTGACGTAGGCGTCCGTGTACTCCGCGGCACCGAAGTCGGCGAGCGAGTCGCCGGTGAGGACGATGCGCACGAGGTGGGGGCCGAGGCGCTCGGTCGAGGCGACCGTGAGGACGCGCTGCGGCCGGGCGGGACGGGCGGGGGCAGACATTGCAGGTCCGATCTGTTGCGGGGCGCGGCATCGCCACGAATGGTTGCAGCCTTAACAAAGGATACCCTTACCCGGGACGAAGGGGGGGGGCGCCCCCCTTCGTCGGTCGGGGCCGGTGTCCGGCTCCACGTGATCCGTGCCACGATGCTGGTCATGCAGATCGCAGACAACGTCTCCGACCTGATCGGCAACACCCCGCTGGTCAGGCTCTCCTCCGTCGCCCCCTCCGGCTCCGGCCTCGTCGCCGCCAAGGTCGAGTACTTGAACCCCGGCGGGAGCATCAAGGACCGCATCGCCCGCAAGCTCATCGACGCGGCGGAGGCCTCCGGGGAGCTGCGCCCCGGCGGCACGATCGTCGAGCCCACCTCCGGCAACACCGGTGTCGGGCTGGCGCTCGTCGCCCAGGAGCGGGGCTACCGCTGCATCTTCGTCTGCCCCGACAAGGTCGGCAAGGACAAGATCGACGTGCTGCGCGCCTACGGCGCCGAGGTGCAGATCGTGCCGACCTCGGTCGCGCCCGACCACCCCGACAGCTACTACTCCGTCAGCGACCGGCTCACCGCGGAGATCGACGGGGCGTGGAAGCCCAACCAGTTCTTCAACCTCAACGGCCCCCAGGCCCACTACGAGAGCACCGGCCCGGAGATCTGGGAGCAGACGGGCGGGGAGATCACCCACCTCGTCGCCGGCATCGGCACCGGAGGCACGATCACCGGCACCGGGCGCTACCTCAAGGAGGTGTCCGAGGGTCGGGTCAAGATCATCGGCGCGGACCCCGAGGGCTCGGTCTACTCCGGCGGCACCGGCCGCCCGTACCTCGTCGAGGGTGTCGGCGAGGACATGTGGCCGGGCGCGTACGACCCGTCCGTGCCGGACGAGGTCATCGCCGTCGACGACGCGCAGGCCTTTGCCATGACGCGTCGGCTCGCGCGCGAGGAGGGGCTGCTCGTCGGTGGGTCCAGCGGCATGGCGGTCGTCGCCGCACTGCGCGTCGCCGAGCGGGAGGGGCCCGACGCCAAGATCGTCGTCCTGCTGCCCGACGGTGGCCGCGGGTACCTGGGCAAGATCTTCGACGACGACTGGATGGCGTCCTACGGGTTCCTCCCGGGCGACGAGGAGAGCGAGTCCAGCGTCGGAGAGGTGTTGCGGGGCAAGGGCGGCGAGCTACCGGCCCTCGTGCACACCCACCCCAACGAGACCATCCGCGAGGCGATCGACATCCTGCGCGAGTACGGCGTCTCCCAGATGCCGGTCGTGGGTGCCGAGCCGCCCGTCGTCATCGGTGAGGTCGCCGGGGCGGTCACCGAGCGTGACCTGCTGACCGCCGTCTTCGAGGGGCACGCGTCCCTCGCCGACCCGGTGAGCGCGCACATGGGCGCCAAGCTGCCGCAGATCGGCGCTGCCGAGCCGGTCCACGCCGCGACCGAGGCGCTCGAGCACGCCGACGCACTGCTCGTCGTCGAGGGTGGTAAGCCCCTCGGCGTCATCACCCGGCAGGATCTGCTGGGTCACCTGTCCCACCGAGCGAAGGGCTGAACCATGGGTGAGCACAAGAGCGCGGCCGACGCCCGCGCGAGCCAGGGCTTCTCCACCCGCGCCGTCCACGCCGGCTACGAGCCGGACCCGCTGACCGGTGCCGTCAACGTGCCGATCTACGCCAGCTCCACCTTCGCCCAGGACGGCGTCGGCGGGATGCGGGGCGGCTTCGAGTACGCGCGCACCGGCAACCCGACGCGCCAGGCGCTCGAGGCCAACGCCGCCTCCATCGAGTTCGGGACGTACGGCCGTGCCTTCGCCTCCGGCATGGCGGCGACCGACGCGATCCTGCGCGCCTCCCTTCGTCCCGGCGACCACCTCGTCATCCCCGACGACGCCTACGGCGGGACCTTCCGCCTGATCGACAAGGTCTTCTCCCAGTGGGGGATCGAGCACACGCCGGCGCCCGTCGGCGACGTCGACGCGATCCGCGCCGCGATCCGCCCCGAGACCAAGCTCGTCTGGCTCGAGACGCCGACCAACCCGCTGCTCAACATCGGTGACATCGCCGCGGTGTCGGAGGTGGCGAAGGGGGCCGGCGCGCGCCTCGTCGTCGACAACACCTTCGCCAGCCCGTACCTGCAGCAGCCGCTCACCCTCGGCGCCGACGTCGTGCTGCACTCCAGCACGAAGTACCTCGGTGGCCACAGCGACGTCGTCGGCGGCCTGCTCGTCACCGACGACGAGGAGATCGACGCGGAGGTCGCCTTCCTGCAGAACGGCTCCGGGGGAGTCCCCGGGCCCTTCGACGCCTACCTGACGATGCGCGGGATCAAGACACTCGGCGTGCGAATGGACCGCCACTGCGACAACGCCGAGGCCGTCGTCGACCTGCTCACCCAGCGCTCGGAGATCACCTCGGTGCTCTACCCGGGGCTGGCCGAGCACCCGGGGCACGAGGTCGCGGCACGGCAGATGTCGCGCTTCGGCGGGATGATCTCGGTGCGCATGGCGGGAGGACGCGAGGCGGCGCAGCAGCTGTGCGCCCGGACCGAGGTCTTCACCCTCGCCGAGTCCCTCGGTGGCATCGAGTCGCTCATCGAGCACCCCGGCGCGATGACCCACGCGTCGACCGCCGGGTCGATGCTCGAGGTGCCTGACGACCTCGTGAGGTTGTCGGTCGGCATCGAGGACGTCTCCGACATCCTCGCCGACCTGGAGCAGGCGCTCGACGGCATCGGATGACCTGTGGAGGGGGGGAACACCGGGCGCGGCCCGAGCGCTTAGGCTGGTGACAGTCAGCGGCGACCAGGCCGCGCCCGCCCCTCACCAGGAGCACACATGAGCAACCCGATCCTCGACCGGGTCCAGCAGGATGCCCAGCGTGGTTACGCCGGCTTCCGCGACTCCGGCGTCCAGGCCCCGCAGCAGGGGTACGGCCAGCAGCAGTACGGCCAGCAGCAGTACGGCCAGCAGCAGTACGGCCAGCAGGGATACGCGCCGCAGCAGTACGGTCAGGCGCCCGCCGGCTACGGCCAGCAGCCCGGGTACCAGCAGCCCGGCTACGGCCAGCCCCAGCCGGGCTTCGGCCAGCCCGGTCCGGTCGGTGGCTTCGGCGGTGGCGACGGTGGCGGCCGAGCCATCACGCTCGACGACGTCCTGATGCGCACCGGTGCCCTCTTCGCCGTGATGCTCGCCGTCGCGGCGATCGGCTGGACCCTCTCGTCCATGGCCCCCGCCATCGGCGGCCTGATGATGATGGTCGGCCTCGTCGGCACCATCGGCATGTCGCTGTTCATGATGTTCCGCCGCAAGCCCGTCGGCGTCGTCATGGCGGTCCTCTATGCCGCCCTCGAGGGTGCCTTCGTCGGCCCGATCAGCGGCTTCTACCACGCCACCTACGACACGACCGGCTCGAGCGTCTTCGAGTCGATCGTCACCCAGGCGATCCTCGCGACCCTGTGCGTCTTCGGCGCGATGCTCGTGCTCTACCGCACGGGGGTCATCAAGGTGACGCAGAAGTTCCGCGCGATCGTCAGCATGATGATCGTCGGATACTTCGTCTTCTCGCTGATCAACCTCGGGTACATGCTCTTCTTCGACGGCTCGCCCTTCGGCTTCGGTGGCACCGGCTGGCTGGGTATCGCCATCTCGGTCTTCGGCACCGGTCTGGCGGCCGTCACCCTGGCCCTCGACTTCGACGCGATCGACACCGCGATCCGCACCCACGCGCCGGTCAGCTACGGCTGGCACCTGGCGATCGGTCTGCTCGTCACGCTCGTCTGGCTCTACCTCGAGCTGCTGCGCCTGCTGGCCCGGCTCCGCTCGGATTGATCCCGGACGACGTCGCGACCGAACTCGGCCGCGCGGTCCGACGGTGGCACCAGCTGCCGTTGGCCCGCGCGGCCGACGCACTCGCGGGGGTGCACGCCCTCATGGCCGACCTCGCCGGGGAACCCCTGCCCGACCTCGGGCCGGCCGTCGCGATGGACCAACTGCGGGTCGTCGTCTTCGATGCCTGCCGGGGCGAAGGGAGCCCGCCTCACCTGGCGCAGCGGCTCGCCGACCTGCGGCTGACCTGGTCCTGACCCGCGCCGAGGCGTAACGAAATGGCTGCATTGCCCGATGGCGATGCAGCCTCAGACGTCGGTGACCTGGTGCTCGCCGCGTCGCCGCAGCATCGCCCACGGGCCACGCGGTCCGGCGCGGCGGCCACTGACCTCAGCCGGCCCGACCTCCGTGCCGGGGGAGGAGGCGGCGCGCTCGGCCGCGTCGTCGAGGGCGCCGATGCCCTCTCCACGGCTGGCCTCGGGCTCGGTGTCGCGCTCGGCGCCGTCCGGCCAGGCATCGACCTCGGCCGCCACCGACGGCAGCAGGGCGGAGGCCACCCGGGCGTACCCCGCGGCGGACGGGTGGAACCGGTCCTGGCTGAACATGATCGCCGGGCTGGCAGCGAACTCCGGTCCGAGCAGGTCGCCCATCGACACGGTCCGGGCGCCGGCCTCGACGGCGGCGACGGTCTGGGCGGTGGCCAGCTCGCGGCTCCACTGCCGCAGCAGCTTGTTGAGTGGGAAGGGGACCGGCTCGACGGTCCCCAGGTCGGGGCAGGTGCCGACGACGACGGGCACGTCGAGCGTGCGCAGGTAGCGCACCGTGCGCTGCAGGTGCTTGACGGAGACGGAGCGGTCGATGCGGTGGGTGACGTCGTTGGCGCCGATGAGGATGACGGCGACGTCGGGCTGGTCGACCCGGGCAAGGGCCTTGGACAGCTGGGCGCTGAGGTCGGAGGACTCGGCACCGACGACGGCCTCGTTGGTCAGCTCCACCGGACGCCCCATGATCGCGGCCAGGCCGGTCGCGAGGATCGCGCCGATCGTCTGGTAGCGGGTGTCGGCGCCCATGCCGGCAGCGGTGGAGTCGCCGAGCACGAGCAGCTGGACCGGGTCGCCGGGAGCGGCGCCGTAGACGCCGTCGTCGTCGGGCGCCCCGTCGAAGGGGTTGCCGACGATGCGTCGGGTCAGCTTGGCCTCGGCCTGGATGAGGCCGTAGCCGAGCCCGGCGAGGGTGGCACCGGCCGCGGCCGTGCCCGCAGCGCCCAGCGCCGTCCGCCCCAACATCCGTCCCAGCTCTGCCATGGTTCTCCTCGCGTCGGCCCCGTTGTCGCACAACCTTGTCATCCCCGCGTGACATTGCCAACGAGGATCGCTGCACGTCGTCCCCGGCCGGTACGGTCGGGCGCGAGACATCCCCTGCTCGACCGAGGACACGATGACCGAGTACCCCCACCTCTTCGCGCCGCTGGACCTGGGCTTCACCACCCTGCGCAATCGCACGATCATGGGCTCGATGCACACGGGTCTGGAGGACCGGTCGAGCAACTTCGAGCGCCTCGCCGCCTTCTACGCCGAGCGGGCGAAGGGCGGCGCCGGCCTCATCGTCACCGGCGGCTTCGCGCCCAACGTCGTGGGCAGCTTCTACCCCTTCGCCTCGAAGCTCACGACGCGCCGCGAGGCGCGTCACCACCAGCAGGTCACCGACGCGGTCCACCGTGAGGGCGGCAAGATCGCCTTGCAGATCCTGCACGCGGGGCGCTACGCCTACCACCCACTCTCGGTGTCGGCGTCGAGCACCAAGTCGCCGATCACCCCCTTCGCCGCCCGTGGCCTGAGTGAGAAGGGGGTCCGCGGCCAGATCCGGGCGTTCGCCCGGTCCGCGGAGCTCGCCCGGTCCGCCGGCTACGACGGCGTGGAGATCATGGGCTCCGAGGGCTACTTCATCAACCAGTTCCTCGCGCCCCGCACCAACCACCGCACCGACGGCTGGGGTGGCACGCCGGCCAACCGGCGCCGCATCGCCACCGAGATCGTGCGCGCGGTGCGCGCCGCCGTCGGCGAGGACTTCATCGTCGTCTACCGGCTGTCGATCCTCGACCTCGTCGAGGACGGCCAGACGTGGGAGGAGATCCTCGCGCTGGCCACGGAGATCGAGGCCGCCGGCGCGACGATCCTGTCCACCGGCATCGGCTGGCACGAGGCGCGCGTCCCGACGATCGTGACCTCCGTGCCGCGGATGGCCTTCACCGAGGTCGCCGAGCGGCTGCGTCCGCACGTGCAGATCCCGGTCGTCACGAGCAACCGGATCAACATGCCCGACCAGGCCGAGCAGGCGCTCGCCGCCGGGCAGGCCGACCTGGTGCAGATGGCCCGTCCGTGGCTCGCCGACCCGCAGTGGGCGACGAAGGCCGCCGCCGGACGCAGCGACGAGATCAACACCTGCATCGCGTGCAACCAGGCCTGCCTCGACCACACCTTCAAGCGCAAGGTCGCCTCGTGCCTGGTCAACCCGCGCGCCGGCCACGAGACCGAGCTCGTGCTGTCCCCGACGACCCGTCGCAAGCGGGTCGCGGTGGTCGGCGCCGGCCCGGCCGGCCTGGCGGCGGCGGTCTCCGCGGCCGAGCGGGGGCACGCGGTCGAGCTGTACGAGGCCGGGGAGGACATCGGTGGGCAGTTCGCCCTCGCGATGCGCATCCCGGGCAAGGAGGAGTTCGCCGAGACGATCCGCTACTACCGCGGTGAGCTCGAGCGGCGCGGTGTGGAGGTGCACCTGTCGACGCGCGTCGGCGTCGACGACCTCGCCGGCTTCGACGAGGTGGTCCTCGCGACCGGGGTGACCCCGCGCGTGCCCGAGATCGACGGCATCGACCACCCGATGGTCGTCACCTATCCCGAGGCAGTCCTCGGCACCCGCGAGATCGGTCAGCGGGTCGCGGTCATCGGTGCCGGCGGGATCGGTGTCGACGTCACCGAGCTGCTCACGACGATCGAGTCCCCGACCCTGGACCTCAAGGAGTGGCAGGACGAGTGGGGTGTCGACCCGACGTCCGCCACCCGCGGCGGTCTCAAGGAGCCCCACCCCGAGCCGTCGCCGCGCACCGTCTACCTCGTCCAGCGCAAGGAGACCAAGATCGGCGCCGGCCTGGGCAAGACGAGCGGCTGGGTGCACCGGGCCGCGATCAAGGCGAAGGGCGTCCACCAGATCACCGGCGCGGCCTATGAGCGGATCGACGACGAGGGGCTGCACCTCACCGTCGACGGCACGCCGCGTACCCTCGCGGTCGACAACGTCGTCGTGTGCACCGGCCAGGAGTCCGTGCGTGACCTCGTCGAGCCCCTGCAGGCGAAGGGAGTGACCGTCCACGTCATCGGCGGCGCCGACGTCGCGGCCGAGCTGGACGCCAAGCGCGCGATCCGCCAGGGCACGGAACTCGCGGCCGCCCTGTGAGGTTCGGCCGGGGGAGGGTGGGGTCCTGGCTGCGGATCCTGCTGGTCGTGCTGGTCGGGCTGCTCCTGACCGGGTGCTCCCTGCTTCCGGGTGGGTCCGGGACCGAGGGGGAGGGCGGAGCGGTGAAGAACGTGGACGAGCGTGGGATGCGCACCGAGCTGGAACCGCTCACGAAGCGGTTCCCTGCCCTCGGCGAACCGGTCTCGGCGCAGTGGGAGTCGGGGACGCTCGGTGACGACCGGGTGCCCGGACCGACGTCCTACTGGATCGACGCGGTGGTCGAGCTCGACCCGCAGGTGGCCAGCACGATGCGCCTCGACGCGCAGCCCCCGTCCGGCCAGCGACCTGACCTGACTCCGGACGTCGCCGCCGAGGTCCCGGACGGGCGCCTGGCCGCCGTGCCCGATCTCGACCACGACGGCTGGGACGCCCAGGCCTGGCTCGTCGAGGGCTCCGACACCCTCGTACTGTCCGCGCGGGGACAGTGACAAGGGCGCTGTGCCCACGGGGTGTCGAGAGCGTGCCCGCGGACCACTACACTCCTCGCGGCGCGACCTTCGGGATGGGATGACAGGGGAGATGACATGACACGCGTGCGTGGGCTCGTGGGCGGGGCGGCAGCCGTCCTGCTCCTCGCGGGGTGCGGAGGCGGTGGTGGCGACACCGACGGCACCAGCTCGACGAGCACCTCGTCCAGCGCCTCCTCGTCCGACCCGACCTCGGCGGAGCCCACCGCCGCGGAGCCGACCGCGGACCAGAGCACCGCGACCGGGGCCGTCGTCGCCTTCGTCGAGATGAGCGACAAGCTCGCCCGGTCCCCGCGGGGCGACCTGACCCAGCTGTCGCAGGTGGCCCGCGGCGACGCGCGCAAGGACAAGATGGAGACCCTGACCATCTACCGGTCCAAGGGCTGGCGCTCCAAGGGCAGCACCGGCCTGGACGACGTGCGGCAGACCTCCTCGCGCAAGGACGAGGCGAAGGTGTCGGCCTGCATCGACTACGCCGACCTGGACGTCGTCGACGGAACGGGCGAGTCCGTCGTCGCTGACGACCGCCAGGAGCGGGTGCTCCACACGTACACCGTCGTCCACGATGCGAAGGCGGACGAGTGGTTCGTCAGTGCCCTCGAGGACGGAGGTCCCTCGTGCTGAGGCTGCGCTCACGATTCGCCGCCCTCGTCCTGGCGGTGCTCGTCGTCCTCCCCCTGGCGGGCTTCACCCTCGGTGACCCCCCTGCCGGCTGCGAGAAGTGGGACGAGGCGACGTCGACCTGCCTCATCGAGATCGAGGTCCCCGAGGACCCGCAGGACCCGCCGCAGGACGGCGGGGACACCGATCCGGTGTCCGGTGGTGAACCTGACCCGTGCCTGGACTGGGCGGGCAAGGAGGTCGAGTGCTCCGACGGCAAGGGTGGCTGGTGGAGCAATGACGACAACTGCTACGTCACGCCCTCGATGTACGACTACCCGAAGTCCCATCCCATCTGGGAGGGCAACACGACCGGCGCGCTCTACGACTGCTACAACGCGGCGATCCAGGGCACGCGGATGGGCACCTTCTGGCTCGAGTTCCCGCCCGGGCCCCAGGCGCTCCCGGACCCGGAGACCCTGGCCCGGCAGGCGATGGCGGCGATGGACCTGCGCGCGCCCCGGATCGGCATCGCGCCCGAGGACACCCCCGGCTCGGTGGGTCTGGTGGGCCTGCCGGTGTGGATGTGGGTCGACGACCCGGGCCAGCACACGTGGGGCCCGATCACCAAGAAGGCCAGCGCGGCCGGGCACACCGTCACGGCGACCGGCGAGGTCGACAAGCTCGTCTGGGACATGGGCGACGGCACCAAGGTCACCTGCACGACGCAGGGCACGGAGTTCACCGTCGACAAGGGGCTGACCGAGTCCCCGGACTGCGGGCACAAGTACACCTCGATGGGTGACTACACCGTGACGGTGACGGCCTACTGGACCATCGACTGGGCGGGTCTGGGGCAGACGGGCGAGCTCACCACGGACGTCCAGCGCTCGACGACGGTGCGCATCGGCGAGGCCCAGGCGGTCAAGAACAAGCAGCCGTGAGACCGCGCCGCCGGATCACTCCGGCGGCGCGATGTCCTGCTGTGCCGGCACCTGGTCCTGGCGCAGGATGCCGACCTGGCAGGTCAGGCCGTTGGGCCCGTGGTTGCAGTAGCCTCCCGGATTCTTGTGGAGGTACTGCTGGTGGTAGTCCTCGGCGTACCAGAACTCGCCGACGTCAGCCGCCGGGCGCATCTCGGTGACGATCGCGGGCAGTCGGTGACGGGACAGCTCCTCGCCGAACGAGGCGGCCGTCGCCTCCACCGCGCCGCGCTGCTCCTCGGTCGTCCAGTAGATCGCTGACCGGTACTGGGTGCCCACGTCATTGCCCTGACGGTCCGGGGTGGTCGGGTCGTGGTTCTCCCAGAAGGACTTCAGCAGCAGCTCGGGACGGGTCTGCTGCGGGTCGTAGGCGACCAGTACGCTCTCGGTGTGACCGGTGAGGCCGCTGCAGGTCTCCTCGTAGGTCGGGTTCGGCGTGAAGCCCCCCATGTAGCCGGCAGCTGTCGTGACGACCCCCGGCAGCTGCCAGAAGATCCGCTCGGCGCCCCAGAAGCACCCCATCGCGAGGTACAGCACCTCGGTGCCGTCGGGCCACGGTCCCTCGAGCGGGGTCCCGAGCACCTCGTGGCGCTGCGGGACGTCGAAGGGCCGCTGCGCTCGGCCCGGCAGGGCGGTCTCGGCGGTGGGCATGGGCGGGAGCTGGCGACCGAACATGACTCCAGTGTCTCAACCGCGGCGCCGAAGGGGGAGTCCTCCCCATCGTGGGGCCCGGCCACCGCTCTCTACTCTTGACACCAGGACCTCTGGAAGGCGGCACATGGTCAGGCACATCAGTCACGGCGCGGACGTCGAGCAGCTCGACGACATCGCCGTCGGGCTGCGCCGTCAGGGCGAGAAGCTCGCTGACGTCGGTGGGCGGGGAGCGGTCCTGCTCGAGAAGTTGCGTGTCGAGTGGGACGGGCCGGACTTCGAGAAGTTCGCCAGCCGGTGGCGTCTGGCCCACCGCCACATCGACGAGGCCGAGGCGGCGCTGCGCACTTACAGTCGCAAGCTGCTCGCCGAGGCCGATGCCCAGCGCAGCAGCTCCGGGATCTCCTCCAGCGGTTCCGGGGGTCGTGGGGACGGTGGCTTCGGGGGAGGCCAGGGGCGCGGTCCCGGCGCCGGCGGTGTCGGGTTCGAGCGGATGGACCGGG
>NZ_BCSQ01000052.1 GCF_001570945.1 Janibacter anophelis NBRC 107843 | reverse complement strand
GGCTCGCCACCGATCGCGTCGGAGAGGGCGGCGACCGCCGCCGCGCCGAGCCCCTGGACCGGTTGCCGGACGGTCGTGAGCGGAGGGTCGAGGAAGCCGACCATCGTCGAGTCGTCGAAGCCGACGACCGAGACGTCCTCGGGGACCGAGAGGCCCATGTCGCGCACCTCGCGGATGGCGCCGATCGCCATGAGGTCGGAGGCGCACACGAGCCCGGTGGCGCCGCGCTCGACGAGGCTCCGGGCGGCGGCGGCGCCGCCCTCGACGGTGAAGAGTCCCTCGTCGACCCACTCGGAGGCCTCCTCCGCGGACAGTCCGAGGTGCCGCTGCAGAGCGCTGGTGAAGCCGGCGAGCTTGCGGATCGAGGGCACGAAGCGCCGCGGCCCCGTAGCGAGCCCGATGCGACGGTGCCCGAGCTGCGCGAGGTGCGCGACCGCGAGCGCCATCGCGTCCTCGTCGTCGGTCGAGAAGAAGGGGACGTCGATGTCGTCGACGAAGCCGTTGATGAAGGCGACGGGCATCCCGCGCGCGACGAGGCTGCGGTAGCGCTCGTGGTCGGCCGTCGTGTCCGCGTGCCGCCCCGAGACGAAGATGATGCCGGCGACGCCGTGGTCGAGGAGCGACTCGACGTACTCGTCCTCCGAGATGCCGCCGGGCGACTGGGTGCAGAGCACGGGCGTGTACCGGCGCCGGGCGAGGCCGTCTTCGATGACCTGGGCGAAGGCGGGGAAGACCGGGTTGTCGAGCTCCGGGACGACGAGCCCGACGAGGCCACCGCTCCTGCGACGCAGCTTGGCCGGCCGCTCGAAGCCGAGGATGTCGAGCGCGGTGAGCACCGACTGCCGCGACGACTCGCTCACCCCCGACTTGTCGTTGAGCACGCGACTGACGGTTGCCTCGCTGACGCCGGCCTGAGCGGCGATGTTCGACAGGGTGCCCATGGGTGCATCGAACATCTCTTTCACGACTTGCGCAAGGTCTTCCAAATCATGCAAAACATTGCTAGGTTCCGATACGCCCTTCACGGGTTCACCCTTCGCCACCTCTCCAAGGAGCACGCCATGCGTCGTTCGTTGCCCGGCATCACCGCTGCTGCCGGAGCTCTCGCCCTCGCCCTCACCGCCTGCGGTGGGAGCGGCACCAGCGGGAGCGACTCGTCGTCGAAGAGCCAGGCCGAGGTCGACCCGGCCACGCTCAAGGCCGAGCTGACGTGGTGGGACACCTCAGACCCCACCAACGAGGCGCCGGTCTTCAAGGACCTCATCAAGCGCTTCAACAAGAAGTACCCGAACGTCAAGATCAAGTACCAGTCCGTCCCCTTCGCCGACGCGCAGAACAAGTTCAAGACCGCGGCCGAGGCCGGGGAGGGCGCACCGGACGTCATGCGGGCCGAGGTCGCCTGGGTCCCGGAGTTCGCCGCCGCCGGCCACCTCTACGCCCTCGACGGCACCTCCCTGCTCGAGGACAAGGACTTCCTCGAGACGCCGCTGTCCTCGAACGTCTACAAGGGCAAGACCTACGGCGTCCCGCAGGTCACCGACACGCTCGGCCTCATGTACAACAAGAAGCTCTTCAAGGAGGCGGGCATCAACAAGCCCCCGACCACCTGGCAGGAGGTCGAGGAGGCCTCGAAGAAGCTCAAGGACAAGGCCGGTGTCGACGGCATCTACCTCAACAGCGCCGGGTACTTCGTGCTCCCCTTCATGTACGGCGAAGGGGGTGACCTCGTCGACGAGGAGAAGAAGCAGATCCTCGTGGGGTCGGACGAGAACAAGGCGGGCATCAAGACCGCCGTCGACCTCATCGACTCCGGCGCGGCGCCGAAGCCGGACGCCAACGACGCCTACGGGACGATGATGACCCTCTTCAAGGAGGGCAAGGTCGGGATGATCATGAACGGTCCGTGGGAGGTCGCGAACATCACCAAGGACCCGGGCTTCGGAGGCACGAAGAACCTCGGCATCGCCCCGGTCCCGGCTGGCTCGAAGGGGGCCGGCTCCCCCGTGGGCGGTCACAACTACGTCGTCTACTCGGGCCTGGACGAGAAGAAGGCCGACGCGGCCACCGCCTTCATCGAGTACATGAGCTCGCCGGAGTCGCAGGCCTACATCGCCGACGAGCTCGGCCTGCTGCCGACGAGCGAGAAGGCCTACGAGCTCGTCAAGGACAACGCGCAGGTGACGGCATGGGAGGAGCCGCTCAAGGTCTCCAAGCCCCGCCCGTGGATCCCCGAGGGCGGCCTCTTCTTCACGCCGCTCGACGCGATGGCGACGAAGACCCTCGTCCAGGGCGACGACGTCTCGAGCACGCTCGACGCGACGGCGAAGACGTACAAGTCCGACGTCGTCCCGGAGTACGAGCTGCCGTGACCTCGTCGATCACCGCGGAGCCCGACCTCGAGTCGGGCTCCGCCCCTCGGGGCCGGGTCCGTCAGCTCCTCGACAAGCACTGGTACGCGTGGGCGATGGTCCTGCCCACCGTCCTCGTTCTCGGGGTGCTCGTCATCGCCCCGCTGCTGCAGGGCATCTACCAGTCCTTCACGAACCTCAACGAGTCCAACAACCGCGACGTCGTCTGCACGAAGACGCTCGGCGGCGGCCAGGAGTGCGTCGACAACCCTGACCCAGCGCACTGGGTCGGTCTGGACAACTACGTCGAGCTCCTCACCGGCGGCCAGGGCAACTTCTGGATGCTCTTCGTCAACACCGTCGTGTGGACCGCCTCGTGCGTCGCCCTGCACTACCTCGTCGGACTCGGTCTCGCCGTCCTGCTCAACCGCAACTTCCGCGGGCGCTCGCTCTACCGCGTGCTGCTCATCGTCCCGTGGGCCGTGCCCGCCTTCGTCAGCGCCTTCGCGTGGAAGTTCCTCTTCAACCCGCGCTTCGGGATCATCAACTCCACGCTGAGCGGCGTCGGGCTCGACCCCGTGGACTGGTTCAACCACCGCTGGACCGCGATGTTCGCCGCCATCGTCACCAATGTCTGGCTCGGTGTCCCCTTCATGATGGTCGCCCTGCTCGGCGGGCTGCAGTCCATCCCCGCCGACCTCTACGAGGCGGCCGAGATGGACGGAGCCACGCCGTGGCAGCGCTTCCGCAACGTGACCCTGCCCGGCCTGCGACCCGTCAGCTCGACGGTCGTCCTGCTCGGCACCATCTGGACCTTCAACATGTTCCCGATCATCTTCTTCGTCACCGGTGGAGAGCCCGCCGGCGAGACCGAGATCCTCGTGACCGGGGCCTTCCGCGCGGCCTTCGAGGGCCTGCGCAACTACTCGCTCGCGGCGACCTATGGCGTGCTCATCCTCTCGATGCTCATCGTCTACGCCGGCATCTACCGCCGCATCCTCAGCAAGAAGGGAGAGGTCTGGTGAGTCGTCGTCCCCGCGGTCGCGGGCAGCGGAGCGTCGGTGCATCGATCGCGCTGCACGCCACCCTCATCACCGCCACCGTCATCGCGCTCTTCCCCGTCGTCTGGGTCTTCCTGTCCTCGCTCAAGCCGAGGACCGCCATCCAGTCGAGCCGGATCACCCTCTTCGACCAGCCGAGCCTCGACAACTACCGCCGCGTGCTCCTCGAGACGAGCTTCCCGACGTGGTTCCTCAACTCGATCGTCGTGGCCGGGCTGACGATGGTCTTCGGCATGGCGATGTCCGCCACCGCCGGGTACGCGTTGAGCCGCTTCAACTTCCCCGGCAAGCGCGGGCTCATGTGGCTCTTCCTCGTGACGCAGATGTTCCCCGTCGCGATTCTCATCGTGCCGATCTACACGATCATGGCCAACCTCGGGCTCATCGACACCAAGCTGTCGCTCGTCATCGCCTACTGCTCGGTCGCCGTCCCCTTCTGCACCTGGATGCTTCGGGGGTACTTCGACACGATCCCCCGCGACCTCGACGAGGCAGCGGCTCTCGACGGCCTGGGCCCCTTCGCGACCTTCTGGCACGTCGTCCTGCCGCTCGCCAGGCCGGGGCTGGCCGTGACCGCCTTCTACACCTTCCTCACCGCGTGGGGCGAGGTGGCCTACGCCATCGCCTTCACGCTGAGCGACTCGAAGCTGACCCTCGCTGCGGGGCTCCAGCAGTTCGTGCCGCAGTACAACCCGCAGTGGGACCTGCTCACCGCTGGAGCGGTGCTCATCATGGTCCCCGCGTCGCTCGTCTTCTACTTCGCCCAGAAACACCTTGTCGCCGGCCTCACCGCTGGTGGGACCAAGGGATAGGAGCCCCAATGTCCACCCCCGTCCTCTTCGACTCCGCCAGCCGGGTCTACCCCGGCTCGACCACGCCCGCCGTCGACGCTCTCCACCTCGACATCGACCCCGGTGAGTTCCTCGTCCTCGTCGGCCCCTCCGGGTGCGGCAAGTCCACGAGCCTGCGCATGCTCGCCGGGCTCGAGGACGTGACCTCCGGCTCGATCCACGTCGGTGGTCGGGACGTGACGCACCTGCCGCCGAAGGACCGCGACATCGCCATGGTCTTCCAGAGCTATGCGCTCTACCCGCACCTCACCGTCGGGGAGAACATGGGCTTCGCCCTGAAGATCGCTCGCGTGTCGAAGTCCGAGATCCGCTCGCGCGTCGCCGAGGCCGCAAAGGTGCTCGACCTCGAGCCCCTGCTCGACCGCAAGCCGGCCGCCCTCTCCGGCGGTCAGCGCCAGCGCGTCGCGATGGGCCGGGCGATCGTCCGCGAGCCGCAGGTCTTCCTCATGGACGAGCCGCTGTCGAACCTCGACGCCAAGCTTCGCGTCCAGACCCGCACGCAGATCGCGGCGCTCCAGCAGCGCCTCGGCGTCACGACCGTCTACGTCACGCACGACCAGGTCGAGGCGATGACGATGGGCGACCGCGTCGCGGTGCTCAAGGACGGCGTCCTGCAGCAGGCGGCCTCGCCGCTCGAGCTCTACGACCGTCCGACCAATGCCTTCGTCGCCGGCTTCATCGGGTCCCCGGCGATGAACCTCGGGACCTTCCGCGTCACCGACGGCGCGGCGGTCGTGGGAGGCGCCAGGGTCCCGCTGTCCCGCGCGACCATCGCGGCCCTCACCGAGGACGAGGTCGTGCTCGGCTTCCGCCCCGAGGCCGTCGAGGTGGTGAGCCAGGGCACCGAGGGCGCGCTGGCCATCGAGGTGCTCGTCGCCGAGGAGCTGGGCTCCGAGGCCTTCCTCTACGGCAACCTCGTGGGCGGCGAGCTCCACGCGCCGCACCTCGTCGCCAAGGTCCCGCCGCGCAGCGTCCCGGAGAAGGGCAGCCTGGTCCACCTGCGGATCCAGCAGGACCGGCTGCACCTCTTCTCCGCGAGCACGGGCGAGGCGCTGCCCTCCTGACCCGATCGAGCGGCCCGGACCGGCTCGGAGGTCAGCGCGGGGCGGGACAGCGTCGGTCGAAGTCGTCCTTCAGCAGCTGCGGCTGGAAGTCCGGGTTGTCCTTGGACCAGAAGTAGACCTCGATGGTGGAGGAGTCCCGCTCCATGACCTCCGAGACCTTCATCGTCGTGTCGGCCGCGGCCCGCGCCTGGGTCCACCGCTCCCGCTTGCCGGACGCGGAGTCGGTCTCCGGGAGCGTGTAGACGACCTTGAGGTCGGTCGTCGCGAGCTTGCGGGCGACCTCGCCGAGCGGCTCGTCGTGCAGGGCCATGCAGTGCAGCGGCTGCCCCTCGGCGAAGAGCCCCTCGGGCGCGGGGACCACCGGCGTGGCCTTGGACGTCGACCGGGTTGTCGTCGACGTGGACGTCGAGGCAGGCGCGGCCGGCACCGTCGCGGGCCCGCTGGGCCCGCCGTCGGACGCGGCCCACAGGGCGACCCCGACGAGGGAGGCCGCGACCCCGGCCGCCGCCAGTCCGGCGATCAGCCGCAGGGGTCGCCCCGTCCTGCCGCGGCCGGATCCGGTCGCGGACCCCAGCGGTCGGTCGGCACCGTCCAGCGCGGCGAGCCGCTCGCGGGCCGCGGCCACCTGCGTGTCGTCGACGCCGGTCAGGTCGGCGCGGTGGCCCTGCACCGCCACGAGGTCGTGGTCGTCGTGGTTGATCTCGTCGTGCTCGAGCACATCCCTGCTCATGGGTGACCCCCCTCGGTGTCGTGGTCGGTGCCGTCGTGGTCGGTGAGCGCCGCGCGGACCCGGGCGCGTGCCCGGTGCAGCCGTGAGCGCACGGTGCCGATGGGCAGGTTGAGCGCCTCCGCCACCTCCGCGTAGCTCATCTGGGCGTGGGCGACGAGCAGCAGCACGTCACGCTCGTCGTCGCGCAGGTCGGCCAGCGCGCCGGCGAGGGCCCGCCCACGGGCCTGCGCATCGACCCGGGCGTCGATGTCGCCGAGGCCGGTGTACCCCTCGACGAGCGGGTCCGCACCGAGTCGCGCGTGGGCCCGGTAGCCGCGAACCTCGCTGCGCCGGTGCTTGGCGAGGAGGTTGGTCGCGATGCCGAAGAGCCAGGCGCGATGACCTCCCTTCGTCGGGTCGAAGCGGTCGCTGTGCTCCAGCGCGCGGACGAAGGTCTCGCTCGCGAGGTCCTCGGCCGTGTGGGCGTCCACCCGTCGCGCGAGGTACCCGTGGACGTCCCGGTAGCGCTGGTCGAAGACGTCGAGCAGCGTGACCGGGCGCGAGGTCGCCCCCTGCGCGGCCTCATGCCCGGTCATCACTGCTCCCTTCGTCGCCCATGTCGCCATGGTGCTCTCCGTCGCGCTCACACCTGTTCTTCCCCGCACGTCGCGGATCGGTTCCCGCCCCCGCTCGACGGGCCGCGACCGGCTGGCACACTGGGCTCGCGATGACGGAGCACCGGGCGGGGAGACGCTGGAGGACACTGCTGGCGTGGGCCGGCTTCGGCGTCCTCGTCCTGTGCGTGCTCGCCGTCGCCGCCATGTACCTGCGCGGTGGCCGCACGAGCATCGGGGTCGTCATCGCCGCCGCCCTGCCCGTCGTCGTCGGGGTCGCCCTGGTGGCCGCGCTCGTGTCGTGGCGCCACCTGCGCTGGTGGCGGCTCGCCCTCGTCGCCGCCCTGCTGCTCAGCCAGGCACCGCTGCTCGACCACGTCGTCGCCGACCCGCGGCCCGCGGCCGAGGACGGGCCGACGATCACGGTCGCGACGCTCAACACGGCGTGGGCGGGCCCAACCGACGCGGAGCTCGTCGACCTCGCCGACGGCGCCGACGTGCTCGCCCTGCAGGAGTGGGACCCCGGACGCACCGATGGCCTGGGTCGCGCCCTCGGCCCGCAGTGGCGGCTCGCCGCCAGCGACCACGACGACTACATCGGGACCGACGTCGACGTCTGGGTGCGCAGCCCGTGGACGGTCGCCTCGTCCACCCCGCTCGCCGGTCGGCAGCCCGGAAGTGCACTGCGGCTGCGCCGGGGTGGCACGGAAGTCACCGTCGTCGGCACGCGCCTGCAGAACCCCGCCTTCCTCGCGGCCGACCGCTGGGGCGAGGGGCTGGACTCCCTTCGTCTGGCGGCCGAAGGGAGTGACGGTCCGGTCATCGTCCTCGGCGACCTCAACGCACCGCCCAGCGCGGTCGCCTACCGGCGGTGGGTGAAGCGAACAGGCTTGCGGGACTGCACCGCTCAGCTCGGGTCCGGGTTCCCCGGCACGTGGGGGCGGACGCGCGGAGCCGCCTACGGGCCGGTGCCGATCGACCACGTGACGACCCGCGGGGCCGCGTGCACCGCGCTCGAGGTCACCCGCGAGCGCGGCAGCGACCACCGCGCGCTGACCGCGACGGTCGCGCTGCCCTGATCAGCCGAGCCGGGCGAAGGGGGCCGCCGCCTCCAGCTCGAAGGCGAGCTCGAGGAGCAGCCGCTCCTGCCCCCTTCGCGCGGAGAGCATGACGCCGATCGGGCGACCGTCGTCGGTGCGACCGAGCGGGAGCGAGATCGACGGCTGGCCGTCGGCGTTGTGCACCGGGGTGAATCCGACGTAGTCGAGCAGGCGCGCGAGGTGCGTGTCGAAGTCGAGGTCACCGGAGAGGTAGCCGATGCGCGGGGTCGTGTGCACGAGCGTCGGGGTGAGCACGACGTCGGCCTCGGCGGGGAAGAGCCGCTCCGAGGCGACGCCGGAGAGGCCGAGGCGGGCGAGGTAGAGCGGCGCGCGGTGGAGGCGGCGCTTGGCCCGGGCCGCCAGGCCCAGGGTGAACTTGTCGAGCCGGGCGGCGTCGAAGCCGTCGCCGTAGAGCTTGCTGCCCTGCGCCGAGGAGGCGAGGGCGAGCAGCGACCAGTAGTCCTGGAAGTCGGTCTTGAAGAACTCCGGGACGGGCACCGTCGTGTCGGGGTCGACGTCGTGGCCGAGGCCGTCGAGGAGCCGGCCGACGGCTTCGACGGCGTCGCGGGTCTGCGGGTCGGTCGCGGGCGCCAGCGGCGAGTCGACCATCATGCCGACGCGCAGGCGACGGGCGCCGGGTCCCTCGACGAGGCCGACCGGGGGCAGCTTGCGCGAGGGCTGGTAGCGCTCGGCCGAGGCGAGAAATGCCGCGGTGTCGCGGACGGTGCGGGTGAGCACTCCGTTGACGACGATCCCGACGGGCAGCTGGTCGGTGGTCGGGTCGCCGAGGAAGCGGCCGCGGCTCGTCTTCAGCCCGACGAGGCCGCAGGCGGCTGCGGGGATGCGGATCGACCCGCCGCCGTCGTTGCCGTGGGCGATGGGCAACGCGCCCGACGCGACGAGGGCGGCGGAGCCCCCGGAGGACCCGCCCGAGGAGTAGCCGGTCGCCCACGGGTTGCGGGTGACGCGGCCGCCGGGGCGCTCGGTCGTCGCGGTCCAGCCGAAGGGCGGGCAGGTCGTCGTCGCGACCGGGATGACCCCGGAGGAGAGGAACTGGCGGACGAAGGCCCCGTCCGCCGTCCCCGGCGCGGCCGGCAGCGCGTCCGACCCCTGGGTCATCGGCATCCCCGCGACGCTCACGTTGTCCTTGATCGCCGACGGCACACCGGCGAAGGGGGCGTCCGTCCCCTTCGGCAGGTGGGCGGCACGGCGGCGCGCCCGGTCGACGTCGTCGACGGTCGTCGCGCCGAGGGCCGGGTCGACGGCCGCGACACGGGCGATCGCGGCCTCGACCGCTTCGCTCGCGCTGATCCGCCCCGCCCGGATCTCCTCGGCCACCCCGGTGGCGTCGAGGTCACCGAGCGCGTCGTCGGCGAAGGCGGAGACGCGCGTCGACTCGTGGTCCTCACGGACCTCGTCGTAGGGCGCGGGGCGGGACGTGTCGGTGCTCATCCCCCGATGTTACTCGTGGGTCACTCCAGGGTGCGAGGCCGCCCGCGGCCGAGCCTCGAGACCCCCGATCACACGTCCGTGCGGTGGAAGTTCGCGAAGGACCTGCTCGCCGTCGGCCCCCGCTGACCCTGGTAGTGCGACCCGTAGGTCGCCGACCCGTAGGGGTGCTCGGCAGGCGAGGAGAGGCGGAAGAAGCACAGCTGTCCGACCTTCATGCCCGGCCAGAGGCGGATCGGCAGGGTGGCGACATTGCTCAGCTCGAGCGTGACGTGACCCGAGAAGCCCGGGTCGACGAAGCCTGCCGTCGCGTGGGTCAGCAGCCCGAGGCGACCGAGCGAGGACTTGCCCTCGACGCGGGCGGCGAGGTCGTCGGGCAGGGTGACCGTCTCGAGGGTGGAGCCGAGGACGAACTCACCCGGGTGCAGCACGAAGCCCTCATTGGGGTCGACGTCGATCAGCCGCGTCAGGTCGGGCTGGTCGGCCGCAGGGTCGATGACGGGGTACTTGTGGTTGTCGAAGAGCCGGAAGTACTTGTCCAGACGCACATCGACGCTGCTCGGCTGGACCATCGTCGGGTCCCACGGGTCGAGCACGACCCGCCCACTGTCGATCTCTGCGCGGATGTCCCTGTCGGAGAGCAGCATGGCCCGACCCTAGAGCCTCGCGCCCCTGCCACGCGCCATGGGACGCGAGGCCGTCCACGGACGAGCCTCGAAGGGAGGACCTGCCCGACCTTTCGCCGACCGTTCGTCGCATGAATCCAAAAATCTGGTCAATTTCCGCCCCGCTACCTTCCAGTAACAGTAAGTGACCCAGCAGCAACAACGCACAGGGGGAGCTGTGCCTTGGCCTCCCGCCACGTCGACTACTAGAGGAACTCTGACCATGACCGGTCCTGCACCCACCCGCCGCACGCTCGTGAAGGGTGCGGCATGGTCCGTCCCCGCGATCTCGGTCGCCGCGGCGGCTCCTGCGCTTCCGGCCTCGCCCACGACCCCCGCCCATGACCTGTCGACCTCGGTCCCCGGCGGCGGCAACCGCGTTGCCGCGACCCAGCTCGACCTCGCGGCGACGAACTTCATCAACACGGGTTCCGAGACGGTCGAGGGGATCACCGTGGTCTTCGAGGCCGACAGCGGTCAGACGATCGAGGACATCCAGGTCTTCGGTCAGCCCATCGAAAACCTCGCGGTCGGCGCGACCATCTCCGGCGAGGGCACCGGTACGGTCACCCTCACGCTCGCCCCGGGCACCGGCCTCGGCCAGGTCACCATCCCGGCAGATGGCTCCTACCAGGCCCCCGCCGGCCAGACACTCATCCTCGGCACCGGGGACGCGTTCAACCTGACGGTCACCGTCAGCGCCACGAATGCCGTGGCTGGCGACGTCCCCTTCACGACGACCCAGGCGGTTCCCGCCGTCTGACCGATCAATCCCCCGAAGGGCCCGCGCCACGGCGCGGGCCCTTCGTCATCCTCACGGCGCGGTGCTGACGTCCACCGGCTCGGTCGGGACGGTGGCGAAGGTCAGAGACCGCAGCGCCGACCCCGGCCCATCACCCCGCTCCGCCGTGGGCAGGTCGAGAGCGTCGGCGATCTCGGCATAGGTCAGCTCGGCGTGCGCGACGAGCAGGAGCACGTCGCGGTCACCGGCCGACAGGTCAGCGAGCGCGCCGACCAGAGCCGCGCGTCGCGACCGGGAGTCGACGCGTGCGATCGCGCGCTCGGTCTCGTGACCGGCGTCCGTGAGTGGGTCGATCCCGGTGCGGGCGTACGCCCGGTAGGCGCGCTCCTCGTCGCGGTGGTGGCGGGACAGGAGATTCGACGCGATCCGAAGATCCATCCCCGCAACACGCCCCGACGTGGGTCGAAGGTGTCACCCTTCGCCGCGACCTGGACGAAGGTCTCGCTCGCGAGATCCTCCGCCACCGCGACCGGGACCCGACGCGTCAGGTAGCGGTAGACGTCTGCGTAGTGGCGGTCGAAGACCTCCTCGAGCGGTTCTCCGCCCACCATGCGCCCCGGACGTGGCAACACCTTCACCTTCGCCATGCGCCTGCCCCCTGCTCGGTCAACGTCCTCACATGTGTACTTGCCCGCAGGGCCGGTGGGGGTTCACGGCACGACGAAGGGGGTGGCGCCGCAGATCTGCGGCGCCACCCCCTTCGAGGTCGAGAGCCGGTGACGGGAATCGAACCCGCGTGTCCAGCTTGGGAAGCTGGCGCTCTACCATTGAGCTACACCGGCGCGCGAGGCGCAGCGGCCATGCTAACCCACGTTGGGGCTTCGGCCGCACCAGGGTCTCGAGGCTCGCTCGCTGCGCGAACTCACACCTCGACCAACGAGGCGACACCTCGACCACCGGACGAACTGACCCCTCGGCCAGCGTGTGGGGTTCCTCACCTCCCCCTTCGCTTGCCCGAGCAAGCACTACGGGTGAAGATGATCCTGATGGACGGTAAGCGCTCGCTTACTGTCGTGTTCCCAGCGTCGGGCGAGGCCCGGCGCGCAAGACGACCAGGAGACGCCTGCATGGGTCACTACAAGAGCAACCTGCGCGACATCGAGTTCAACCTCTTCGAGGTCTTCGGTCGCGACGAGGTCCTGGGCCAGGGCCCCTACGAGGCGGTCGACGCCGACACCGCGCGCGAGATGCTCAAGGAGTACGCGCGCCTCGCGGAGAACGAGCTGGCCGAGTCCTTTGCCGACGCCGACCGCAACCCCCCGGTCTTCGACCCCGAGACCTCGTCCGTGGCGATGCCCGAGTCCTTCAAGAAGTCGTACAAGGCCTTCCAGGACGCTGGCTTCTGGTCGCTCGACCTGCCCGAGGAGCTCGACGGCACCGTCGCTCCCCCGTCGCTGCGCTGGGCGATGAACGAGCTCGTCCTCGGCGCCAACCCGGCGATCGGCATGTTCGGCGCGAGCTACTCCTTCGCCAAGCTGCTCTACCTGCTCGGCACCGACGAGCAGAAGAAGCTCGCGAAGTGGATTGCCGAGAAGGGCTGGCACTGCACCATGGTGCTCACCGAGCCCGACGCCGGCTCGGACGTCGGCGCCGGGCGGACCAAGGCCACCGACAACGGCGACGGCACGTGGAACATCGAGGGCGTCAAGCGCTTCATCACCTCGGCCGAGTCGGACATGACCGACAACGTCGTCCACTTCGTCCTCGCCCGCCCCGAGGGCGCCGGCCCGGGCACCAAGGGCCTGAGCCTCTTCATCCTCACCAAGTACGCCGTCGACCTCGAGACCGGCGAGTTGGGCGAGCGCAACGGCGTCTACGTCACCAACGTCGAGAAGAAGATGGGCCTGAAGGTCTCGACGACCTGCGAGGTGACCTTCGGCGAGAAGCACGCCGCCGTCGGCACCCTCTTCGGCGACGTCCACGACGGCATCGCCCAGATGTTCCGCGTCATCGAGAACGCCCGGATGATGGTCGGCACCAAGGCCATCGCCACCCTCTCCACCGGCTACCTCAACGCGCTCGAGTACGCCAAGGAGCGCGTCCAGGGCGCCGACCTGACGACGCCCGCCAAGGACGCCCCGCGCGTGACCATCACGCACCACCCGGACGTGCGGCGCAGCCTCATGCTGCAGAAGGCCTACGCCGAGGGCCTGCGCGCCCTGGTGACGCTGACCTCCAGCCAGCAGGACACCGTCGACGTCGAGCAGCTCGCGACGGGCGTCGAGGAGATCGCCGACGACTCCCCCGCCGCGATGGCCAACCGGGTCAACGACCTGCTGCTGCCGATCGTCAAGGGCCTGGGCTCCGAGCGGGCCTGGACCCTCCTCGGCACCGAGTCGCTGCAAACCTTCGGTGGCTCCGGCTTCCTGCAGGAGTACCCGATCGAGCAGTACGTCCGCGACGCGAAGATCGACACCCTCTACGAGGGCACCACCGCGATCCAGGGCCAGGACTTCTTCTTCCGCAAGATCGTGCGTGACAACGGTCAGGCGCTGGGTCACCTCGCGATGCAGATCCAGGAGTTCGCCCAGGACGTCGACGCGCAGGGTGGTGCGCTCAAGCACGAGCGCGAGCTGCTCGGCCAGGGCCTGGAAAACGTCCAGGGCATCCTCGGCGCGATGTTCCAGGCGCTCATGGCCTCCGACCCCAAGCAGGAGGGGGCGGACATCACCAACATCTACAAGGTCGGCCAGAACACCACCCGCCTGCTGCTGGCCGCCGGTGACCTCGTGGTCGGCTGGCTCCTGCTGCGCCAGGCCGCCGTTGCCACCAAGGCCCTCGAGGCCGGCGCGGAGGGCAAGGACAAGGACTTCTACACGGGCAAGATCGCCGCGGCGAGCTTCTTCGCCAAGACCGTCCTGCCGCTCCTCGCGGGCGAGCGCGCCATCGCCGAGGCGATGGACAACAGCCTCATGGACGTGCCCGAGTCGGCCTTCTGACCGACCTCGCACACAGCGAAGGCGCCGCACTGAGGCGTGAGGCCGTCCGCGGCCGAACCACGAAGGCGCCGCCCTGAGGTGTGAGGCCGTCCGCGGCCGAACCTCGAAGGGGGATCCCGCCACGTCGGCGGGATCCCCCTTCGTCGTGCTCGGGACTCAGTAGCGCCGGTCGTCGCGCACGATCGTCTCGCGACGACGACGGTCGAGGACCAGGCTGAGGATGATCGCCACGATGCCCAGGCCGATCGCGATCCAGCCGACGGCCCCGAGGTCGAGGCCGGCGATCGACATGTCGCCGTTGTAGGCGAAGACGATGATCAGTCCGACGAGCAGCAGCAGGATGCCGGCTCCGATGTACATGGTCGCTCCATTCCCCGGCTCAGAGCCGGCTGTCGGTCTGGGTGGGGTCGACGCGGTCGGCGGGCAGGTGCCGGCCGCGGGGATCCTTGGGGTCGCGCTGCACCGCGTGGGTGGACCGGATGCCGCGGGAGCGGCGGGGCCGGTCGATGATGAAGAAGCCCGCGAGCATGAGCAGGCTGAAGACGACGATGAAGATCCAGAACAGCGCTTCGCCATCCATGTCGGCCCCCTTTCACGGGACGGGTACCCCTTCACGGCAGGGATACTCCCGAGTATGCCGCACCGACCGCCGCCGGGCGGGAGGCGGCGAGGGCGTCAGTCCTGGCGGCCCAGGCCGGCCAGGTGCCGGTTGTAGGCCTCGAGCTCGGCGTCGCCGTCGCGGTCGGCGACCCGGTCGCGGCGTCGGGTCTCCCGGTCGTCGCTGCGCATCCACTGCCACGCGACCGCCATGGCGAGCACGAGGGTGGGCGCCTCGCCGACGCCCCACGCGATGGCGCCACCGGTGCGCTGGTCGGCGAGCGGGTCGTCCATCCACGCCAGGTCGAGCCGGCCGAAGTAGTTCTCCGCCAGCAGCTCGGAGGACTGGGTGAGGATCACGCCGAAGAAGGCGTGGAAGCTGATCGTCGCGAGCAGCACGACGAAGAGGGCGAGCGGCGACCAACGCCTGGGGCCGGGATCGATGCCGATGAGCACCCAGACGAAGAGGTACCCCGACGTCAGGAAGTGGGCCATCATCAGCACGTGCCCGGTGTGGGTGCGCATCGCCAGCTCGAAGAGCGGGCTGTAGTAGAAGATCGCCAGGCTGAAGAAGAACAGCGAGGCCGCGACCGCCGGGTTGGCCAGCACCCGCAGGTAGCTCGAGTGGACCGTCGCGAGGATGAGCTCGCGGGGCCCGAGCGTCTTGTCCTTGCGCGCCGGCAGGGCCCGCAGGGCGAGCGTGATCGGCGCGCCCGGCACCATGAGCAGCGGCGCGATCATCGCCACCCCCATGTGCTCGACCATGTGCCAGCTGAAGAGCACCTTGCCGTAGACCCCCGGGCCGGCCGAGGTGAAGTAGAAGAAGACCAACCAGCCGAGCACCCAGCTGATCGTGCGCAGGACGGGCCAGTGGTCACCGCGGGCGCGCAGGCGCAGCGCCCACCGCACGTAGACGAAGACCGCGATGGCCGACACGGCGAGCCACAGCCAGTCGACCTGCCACGAGGTGATCCAGGCCGTCGAGCTCGGCGGGCCCGGGTCCGGGTAGCCGGACAGGTCGTAGACGATCGCGTTCTCCGGGGCCGTGAGCGCGCTCTCGGGGGTCGGGGTGCGGCCGACGGCCACGCCCATGCCCATCGCGAGGGCCATGACGACGACCTCGCCGAGCGCCAACCGGACGAAGGGGGCGGCGCCCGCCGCACCCCCTTCGATCGCCGCGATGGTGCGGGAGCGGTGCCACCACCCCATGACGCCGAGGAGCACGGCCGCGACGGCCTTGAGGATGAGCAGCACGCCGTAGCGCGAGTCCAGTCCGCCGATCCCGCCGATGTTGATCCACGAGGCGAGCAGACCCGACCCGACGAGCAGGACGAAGCACCACGCCGCGATCGTCGAGTAGCGCCGCGTCGTCACCGCCAGGTGCGTGCCGAGCGAAGGGCGGATCACCAGCAGCGCCACGAGCCCACCGATCCACACCGTCGCCGAGACGAGGTGGAAGGCGAGCGCGTTGACCCCGCTCATGTGGTCCAGGCTGGCGGCGGAGTGGCCCGACAGGGCCAGCGGCAGCAGTGCGAGGATGGAGGCTGCGGCGCCCCAGGCCAGTGCTCCCTTCGTCCGCGCGAGCGGGACCGTGATGGCGATGACCGCGACGATCATCGACGAGATGACCGCCGTGCGCGTGTTGTCGAGCTGCCAGACGAAGGCCGTCAGCTGCGACAGGTACGCCGGGTCCGTGAGGGGGAGGCCGGCCAGCGAGGCGAAGTCGGTGAGCATCCGACCGACCCCGGCGAGGAACCACACGATCGCGGCGCCGCCGGCGAGCCGGGCGAGCTGCTCCCTTCGTGCCGTGCGGGTGGTCTCGGGGACGAGGAAGGCGCCGACGACGAGGGCGCCCACGGTCACGGCCGCGGACGCGTCGTGCAGGACCCGCAGCACCGGCAGTGACCACCGGACGAAGGCCCCCGGGTCGCCCAGGTCGAGGGGCGCGGCGCCGCCGCCGAAGGCGGTCGCGGCCACCACGGCCACGACCGAGACCAGCGTGAGCACGCCGAGCGGGGTGGGAGTGGTGCGACCGATGCTCGACGGGGTGGACATGCCCTCTAATCTAGGCAACCAGCCCCGTGATGACGGCATCGGCCGTCGCGGACCACCGCCCACCCGAGGAAGCGCCCGTGCCCACCTCAGCCAACGAGCTCAGCACCAGCGTCATCCGCATGCTGCGCATGCTGCACGCCACCCGCGCCCGCGCGCCGCGCGTCCACCCGGCCGTCGAGGCCAGCCACCACTCCGTGCTCGTCGCCGTCCGCGACCAGCCGAGCCGGGTCGGGGACATCGCCGAGCGCAACCTCTCGGACGCCTCGACGGTCAGCCGTCAGGTCTCCCACCTCACCTCCCTCGGGCTGCTCGCCAAGGTGCCCGACCCCGACGACGGCCGCGCCCAGCTCGTCGCGCTCACCGACGAAGGGGTGGCCCTCCTCGACGAGCTCGTCGAGCGCCGCGAGGCATGGTTCGCCGACATGCTCGCCGACTGGAGCGATGACGACCTCACGACCTTCGTGGGGTACGTCAACCGCTTCTGCGACGCCGTCGCCGCCGACGAGCGCCACCGCCACCGCTGATCGCCGCGGATATGGTTCAGGCGCAACCGGGCGACCGCCCCGGACGTCTGCGAAGATGACCGCGTCACTCGCCACGCCCAGGGGGAACCTGTCATGTCCCACCGTCGCGCCGTCCTCACGGCACTGACACTGACCACCGCTGCGGCGATCGCCGCGAGCCCCGCCATCGCCGCACCGTCCCCACCTGCCGTCACCGAGATCGACGTCATCTGCGACGCCATCGGCGCCGACACGGTGACGATCACCGGCGACCTCGCCTCCGGCGGCACGGCCACGATCGAGCGCGGCCCGCTCAAGGTCGTCGGCCAGCCGGGCTTCACCGGCAAGGACTCCGCCGGCCGGTCCGTCGCCGTCCGCCCGACGGGCCAGGGGTCCGTCTGCACGGCCCAGACCCCGACGAGCGGCGACGAGCTCGCCGACCTCATCCCCTCGGCCCGCGCCAACAGCACCACCTCGACGGGTGAGGTCGACGGCCGGCTGACCTTCACCGTCGAGGTCCAGGACACGCCCACCCCGCTGAGCCAGCAGCGCTCGGCCCAGGCCCAGACGAGCGCCGCGGCCAGCTTCCCCTTCGAGTCCGAGCTGCGCAGTTACCTCAACTCCCGCCCGGGAGCGGTGGGCGTCGCCGTCCGCCTGCCCGGCACGGGCCGCTCGTTCACCTACACCAAGGTCTCCTCGCGCAATGTCACGGCGAGCATCGTCAAGGTGCACATCATGGCCGCGGTGATGATGAAGGCCCAGGACGAGGGCCGCTCCCTGACCAGCTGGGAGAAGTCGCAGATGTCGCCGATGATCCGCTACAGCGACAACAACTCCGCGACCGCGCTCTTCAACCACATCGGCGGCCGCAGCGGCCTCGACCGCGCCGCGGCACGCCTCGGGATGAACGCGACCCACGCCGACCCCTACAACCACTGGGGCCTGACGAGCACGACCGCCGCTGACCAGGCGGAGCTCATGGAGCACTTCGCCCGGCCGTCCGACGCGCTGAACCAGACCAACCGCTACTACGCGCTGAACCTCATGCGCGGCATCAGCAGCAGCCAGGACTGGGGCGTCACGTCCGGCCCGCCCTCGGGCAGCGTCGCGCTGAAGAACGGCTGGCTGCCGCGCACCGACGGCTGGCACGTCAACAGCATCGGTTGGGCCAACGTCAGCACCGCCGACTACACCATCGGCGTGCTCACCCATCACAACCCGGGCAACATGAGCACCGAGATCGCCACCATCGAGGGCGTCTCCCGGATCATCTACCGCAACCGCGCACAGCTGCGGCCGCAGGAGCCGCCGAAGGAGCGGGCCAAGCGTGGTGACGTCGACGGCGACGGCAACGCCGACCTGATCGGCGTCTCGGCCACCGGCCGCGTCTACCTCATGCCCGGCAACGGCAGGGGGGACTTCGGCAGCAAGCGGGTCATCCGCACCGGGCTGGCCGACGCCCGCTGGATCGGGCACGCTGGCGACGTCAACCGCGACGGTCGCTCCGACGTCCTCGTGCGGCGACGCGACGGGCGCCTGCAGCTGATGCTCGCCTCGTCCGGCGGCAACCTCGGCAGCGCCAAGACCCTGGTGAGCGGATGGGGTGGGTCGGTCACGTCGATCACCTCCGGCGGCGACGTCAACGGCAACGACCAGCTCGATGTGCTCATCCGCCTGCCCAACGGAGAGGTGCGCCGGTACGAGCTCTCGGACTCGGGCAACCTGACCCGGATCGGGTCCATGGGTCGACCCGCGGTCTGGTATCAGGAGATCATGCTCGTCCACGACTTCAGCGGCGACGGCCTCGACGACCTGCGCGGCATCGCCGGCGGTGGCCGGATGCGCACGTGGACGTCATCGCACGGGACCTCGTGGCACCAGGCCAGCGCGACCAGCCTGGGCTGGAACCAGTACCGGACCGTGACCGTTCCGGGCGACATCAACAGCACCGTCGAAGGCCAGGACGACATCGTCGGGGTGCTGCCCTCCGGTGAGGGTCGTTCGTTCTTCGGCTACGCCGGCGGTGGGCACACGACGTACCACCGCACCATCTCCGAGTACCTCGGCAACCTCGAGCTCATCGGCTGACCACGACGATCGAAGGGCGGTACCACGTCGGGTACCGCCCTTCGGCTTCGTCCGGCTCAGGCCCAGAGGAACGCGGTGCCCGGGTCGTGCAGCAGCGCGCCGACGTCGGCGAGCAACTTGGATCCGAGCTCGCCATCGACCAGCCGGTGGTCGAAGGAGAGCGCGAGCTGGGTGACCCAGCGCGGCTCGATCGACTCGCTGCCGTCGGCCGCAGTGACGACCCACGGCATGCGGCGGACCGCGCCGAAGGCGAGGATCGTGGCCTCACCGGGGTTGAGGATCGGTGTGCCGGTGTCGACCCCGAAGACGCCGACATTGGTGATCGTCGCGGTACCCCCGGCGAGGTCGGCCGGCTGGGTGCGGCCCTCGCGGGCGGTCGCCACGAGCGACCCCAGGGCCTCGGCGAGGTCGTGGAGCGAGAGCCGGTCGGCGCCCTTGATGTTGGGCACGAGCAGGCCACGTGGGGTGGCCGCGGCGATGCCGAGGTTGACGTCACCGTGCAGCACGATCTCCTGCGCGGCCCCGTCCCAGCTGGCGTTGGCCTCGTGGTTGCGGCGCAGCGCCAGGCAGAAGGCCTTGGCGACGAGCAGCAGCGGCGTGACCTTGACGTCGTTGAAGGCGCGATCGGCCTTGAGCCGGTCGACCATCTCCATCGTCGCGGTGACGTCGACGGTGATGAACTCCGTGACGTGCGGGGCGGTGAAGGCCGAGGCCACCATCGCCTCGGCGGTCGCCTTGCGCACCCCCTTGATCGGGATGCGCGTGTCCTGGCCCGGGACGAAGGGAGCCGCGGCCGACGCAGCCGGCGTCGCCTGAGGTGCGGGCGCAGCGCTGGGCGACGTGCCAGATCCGGAGGCCGCCGCCTCGACGTCCGCGCGGGTGACGATCCCCCCGTCGCCGGTGGGCGTGACCGACTGGAGGTCGACGCCGAGGTCCTTGGCGAGCTTGCGCACCGGAGGCTTGGCCAGCGCTCGGGTGCGCTCCGGGGACAGCGGCTCGACAGGAGCGGCCGGGGCCGGTGCCGCCGGGGCGGCTGCTGGGGTCGGTGCCGCCGGGGCGGCTGCAGGCGCAGGAGCGGCTCCACCCTTGCGGGCACGTCGGCGGGTGCTGCCCGCCTTGGCGCCGTAGCCGACGAGGTTGGGTCCGCTGGCCTCCTCGGTCTCAGCTCCCTTCGAGGCTCCTTCGTCGCTCCTCAGGGAGCGTTCTGGTTCGGAGCCGGCGACCTCGACGGCGATGATCGGGGCGCCGACGTCGACGGTCTCGCCCTCGGCGGCGAGCAGCTCGACGACCTTCCCCGCGAAGGGGATCGGCAGCTCGACGAGCGACTTGGCGGTCTCGACCTCGATGACGATGTCGTTGACGGCGACGGTGTCGCCGACCTTGACCTTCCAGGTCGTGATCTCGGCCTCGGTCAGGCCCTCACCGGGGTCGGGCAGGTTGAAGTTCTTGACGGCCACGGGTGCCTCCTGGTCAGTGCGCGAGCGAGCGGTCGACGGCGTCGAGGACGCGGTCGAGGGTCGGGAGGAACTCCTCCTCGAAGCGGCTGGGCGGGTACGGGATGTTGTACCCACCGACCCGCAGCACCGGGGCCTCGAGGTGGTAGAAGCACTCCTCCTGCACGCGGGCGGCGATCTCGGCGCCGAGCCCGACGAAGGTCTGCGCCTCGTGGACGATGACCGCGCGACCGGTCTTCTTCACCGACGCGGTGATCGTCGGCAGGTCGAGCGGGCTGAGCGAGCGCAGGTCGATGACCTCGAGGTTGCGGCCCTCCTCCTCGGCGGCCGCGGCCGCCTGCAGGCAGGTCTTGACCATCGGGCCGTAGCAGAGCAGCGTCGCGTCGGTGCCCTCGCGGACCACCCGGGCGTCGTACAGACCGAGGTCCGGGGCGCCCCCTTCGTCGATCTCGGTCTCGCCGCGCTCGTGGTACCGGCGCTTGGGCTCGAAGAAGATCACCGGGTCGTCGGTCTCGATCGCCTGCTGGATCATCCAGTAGGCGTCGGCCGCGTTGGAGCAGCTGACGACCCGCAGGCCCGCGGTGTGCGCGAAGTACGCCTCGTTGGACTCGCTGTGGTGCTCGACCGCGCCGATGCCGCCACCACACGGGATGCGGATGACCATCGGCACCTTGAGGTGGCCGAGGGAGCGGGCGTGCATCTTGGCGACCTGGCTGACGATCTGGTCGAAGGCCGGGTAGACGAAGCCGTCGAACTGGATCTCGACGACCGGGCGGTACCCGCGCAGCGCGAGCCCGACGGCGGTGCCGACGATGCCCGACTCCGCGAGCGGGGTGTCGAGGACACGGTGCTCACCGAAGTCCTTCTGCAGGCCCTCGGTGATGCGGAAGACGCCGCCGAGCTTGCCGACGTCCTCGCCCATGAGGACGACCTTGGGGTCCTTGTCCATGGCCTTGCGCAGGCCGGCGTTCAGACCCTTGGCGAGGGTGAGGCGCGCGCCGCTCATGCCCGGCCCCCTTCCTCGGCGAAGCCGGCGTGGTAGGCGAGGAACTCCTCGCGCTCAGCCTCCACCACGGGGTGGGGCTCGGTGTACTGGTGGTCGAACATCGTCGGCAGCTCCGGGTCGGGCATCCCCTGGCAGGCCGTGCGGATGCGGGCGGCGATCTCGTCGGCCTCCGCGTCGACTGCCGCGAAGAAGTCCGGGTCGGCGTGACCGCGCTCCTCCATGAAGCCGCGCATCCGCTTGATCGGGTCCTTGTGCTTCCAGATCTCGACCTCGGCGTCGCTGCGGTACTTCGTCGGGTCGTCGGAGGTCGTGTGCGCGCCCATCCGGTAGGTGTAGGCCTCGATGAGCGTCGGGCCCTGGCCGTTGCGCGCCTTGTCGAGCGCGTCCTTGGCCACGGCGTAGGTCGCGAGCGGGTCGTTGCCGTCGACGAGCACGCCGGGGAAGCCGAAGCCGCGGGCTCGCTGGTACGGCGGGATGATGAACTGCTTGTCGTTGGGCTCGGAGATCGCCCACTGGTTGTTCTGCACGAAGAAGACGACCGGCGCGTTGGTCACGGCCGCGAAGACGAGCGCCTCGTTGAAGTCGCCCTGGCTCGTGCCGCCGTCACCGGTGAAGGCCATGACGGCCGCGTCGCGCTCCGGGTCGCCGGTGCCCACGTCGCCGTCGGCCGCGATGCCCATGGCGTAGCCGACCGCGTGGAGCATCTGGTTGCCGATGACGATCGTGTAGAGGTGGAAGTTGTTCTCGTTGGAGTCCCAGCCGCCGTGGTTGACCCCGCGGAACATGCCGAACAGGCTCACCGGGTCCACTCCGCGGCACCACGCGACGCCGTGCTCGCGGTAGCCGGGGAAGGCGTAGTCGTGGTCGCGCAGGGCGCGGCCGGCGCCGACCTGCGCGGCCTCCTGGCCGAAGAGGCTCGGCCACAGGCCGAGCTCACCCTGGCGCTGCAGCGCGAAGCCCTCGGCGTCGATGCGGCGCACGAGGACGAGGTCGCGGTAGATGATCCGCGCGTCCTCGCTCGTCATGTCCTCGACGATCTGCGCGAAGGGGGCATTGGTCTCGTTGGTCTGCAGGCGGTTGCCGTCCGCGTCGACGAACTGGACCATCTCCGGGTTGTCGTCGGAGAAGTGCCCGGTCACCTGGGACGGGGGCTTGGGCCCCAGCTCCGGCGAGGGCTCGAAGGCCCCCGCCACATGTCCACGGGTCCCGGCCTGGCCGGCGACGTCGCTGTCGCTCACTGCTGCTCCCTTCGGCCTTGGCCCGGGGGTCTCCCGGCCGCGGCCACGTGGGCGTCGTCGACGCCCCGATCGGCTGCGGCGGGCTTGTGACCCGAGCCACAGATCA
>NZ_BCSQ01000051.1 GCF_001570945.1 Janibacter anophelis NBRC 107843 | reverse complement strand
GGCTCGTCGAGCCACTGGGCGAACTCGGCGCGCCACCCCGAGAGCCGTTGGTGCCAGCGCGGATTGGTCGCCATGACGTCCCCGGGGCAGCGGGGGTGCCCAGCAGCCTCCAGCCCGGCGACGACCTGCTCGGCGAGGGCCGCGACGTAGTCCTCGGCGCCCTCCGGCGCGTCGTCGGCGATGATCACCGCGTGGTCCTGGTCGCTGCCGAGCGCCTGCTCGTGGCGGGCCCGTGACCCGAGGACCATCCAGCACATCCGGGGCGCCGGCCCCATCCCGCGGGCCGCGAGGTCCTCGTGGGCGAGGGCGATGAGCCGGCGCTCGACCGCGTCGCCGACCGACGTGACGACCCGGGTGATGTCGTCGGCGCTCACGTCCTGCTCGAGCAGCTGCTGCACGAGCCTCGGTGTCCGGGCGGCGAAGTCGACCACGCCGGCGACATCGGTCTGTTTCGCGACGTCGCCGACGATGTGCACGGCGCTCACCCGCTCGAGGCGCATGAGGTCCGTCGTCGTCACCACGCCCACCGGTGCGCCGCCCTCGACCACCGGCAGGTGGTGCACATTGGCCTCGGTCATCGTGAGCAGCAGCTCGAGCGCCGAGGCGTCGGCCGGCGCCACGACCGGGTCACTCGTCATCACGTCGCTCACGGGCTGCCTGGGGTCGACGCCGGCGGCGAGGACCCGACGGCGCAGGTCGCGGTCAGTGAGGATGCCCACGAGTCGCTCGCCCTCGACGACCAGCAGGCTGGAGACCCCTTCGTCGGTCATGGTCCGCGCGGCCTGCGCGATCTCCGCGTCCGCGCCCACGGTGACCGGCGCCCGGTGCGCCAGGTCGCGCGCTGACGTGCGCAGGATCGGCTCGCCGTGCCGGCTCGTCGCGACGGCCGTGGCGGCCGCGCGCAGGAGCCCGGTGCGTTCCCCTTCGAAGTGCTCGGCGAAGACCTCGTGCTCCCGCCGCAGTTCGTGGAAGACCTCGGCGGGCAGGTGCAGGGCGAGCGTGTCCTCGATGGCGACGACGTCGAAGCGGGACGGGTTGCGGCCCACGAGGGTCGTCGAGCCACAGGCCGAGCCCTCCGCGCCGCGGAAGACGAGCCGGCCCTCCGCGTCATGCGTCTCGATGGCACCGGACCGGATGACCATGAGCTCGTCGTTGTCCCGGCCGACCGTCATCAGGTGGCTGCCGCGCCGGTGGTAGCGGACCGTCAGCCGGCCGGCCAGGTCACGCCGGACCCGGTCGGGCAGCGCGTCGAAGGGGGCGTGCAGCGCCAGGAAGTCGACGACCTCCGTCAGCTCGGTCTCGGCCATGCCCCATGGTGGCAGGCCCGTACGGCCCGCGGTCAGGCCTGGTCGGTCAGGGATCCGCGCACCAGGCTGTCACCAGAGTGCTCTGGCTGGTCGTCGTAGGCCTCGTGCGAGATGTCGACGACCACGTAGCCCTGGTCCAGCAGGTCCTGGGTGATGGGGAAGGACTCCGCAGCCTGCGAGCCGTCGAGGACGCCTACCGAGACCATCCGCTTGCCGTCACGGTTGATCAACCAGACCTCGGCGTAGCCATCAGGGACCGTGACCTCCGCGGCGGAGACCTCCAGCGAGACCCTGCCCTCGCGCTGCTCGACCGTGGCGACGCCCCGCGACTCGCCGGTGTCGAGGGTGTCCAGCTCGGCCGAAGCGATCGTGCGCTGATCCGGTTCACCCAGACGGTCGGCCAGCTGGCTGCCACCCACCCCGACGAGCAGGCCGGCGATGCACGCCGCGGCCAGCCATGTCACGGCAGGTCGACGCCCGGTGCGGCCGTACCCGCGAGCGGCTCGACCGTCACCACGCCCGGTTGGGGACTGGATCCCCTGGGAGTCCGCAGCCGCGCCCTCGGACGATGCCGGGTCGACCTCTCCGGCGTCATCGATCTCCGCCCGGATCCGCGACCACGTCGTGGACGGGGGTGGGGTGAGCGTGGTGGTCGCCGCCTCACGGGTCACCGCGACGGTGTGCACGTATGACTCCAGGCCTTGACGGCACTGGTCGCAGTCGTCGACGTGCTGGCTCTCCTGTGGCGACGCGGACTCGCCCAGCGCGAGGTCGATCAGACGGTCCTCCGAGAGGTGGTCATCGGGGACGGGCACGAGACGGGTCATCGGTTCACCTCCTCGAGGTGCTTGCGCAGGTGGGTCAAACCTCTCCTGACATGGCTCTTGACGGTGCCGAGCGGCAGCTGGAGCGTCTGGGCGATGTCCTCGTGGCGTCGGTCCTCGATCACCGCCATGCGGATGATCGTGGCCCGTGGGTCCCCGAGGGCCTGCAGGGCGTCAGCGAGGTACACCTGCTCCACCACGTCCTGGGCTGCCGTGACCGATGGACCCTCCTCCTGGGCGAAGGCCCGCTCGTCACGCGAGCGACGAGCGCGGGCGGCGTGCAGGTCGGCGCACCGTCTCCGGGTCACTGTGGCCAACCAGCCACCCAACGAGCCGTTGCCCGGATCGAGGGAGGCGCGGCCCTTCCACAACGCCACGAAGACCTGCTGAGTGATGTCCTCGGCCTCGTGGTGCTCTCCGACCGACCGCTGGGCGATGGTGTGCACCAGCGCGCCGAACCGTTGGTAGGCCTCGGCGAGGGCTGACTCGTCCCCGTCGACCAGTCGGCGCATCAGGTCCTCACCCATGGCCGCCTGCACGGGATCACCGGTCACGCGAGTCACTATAGGTCGGCCTCAACCATCGACCCGCGATGCGACCGCGACGACATTGTCCTCGTAGCTGCGAGTCCGTGGGTCGTAGTCACCGCCACAGGTGACGATGTGCAGGCGGGCAGGGCCGGTGCGGTCGAAGAGCGCGTCGACGTCGAGCGCGTCCTTCGCGTGGTGGTCCACGCGCCGGATCTCGTAGGTCACCAGGTCGTCACCGACGGTGACCGTCACCCGATCACCTCGTTGCACCTCGTCCAAGCGGGACAACGGACCGACCTGACCCGCCGTGTCCGTGTGCGCCGAGATGACGCTGGCTCCCGAGGCCGACCCCGGCGCCGGGCCGAAGCGGTACCAGCCAGCCGTCCCGGGGTCCTCGGGGATCACCATGAGTCGACCGCCGTCCACACCGACCGGGACCACGGGCAGCTCCGCTCCCAGGGACGGGATCTCCAGACGCGAGGGCGGTGTCGCCTCGGACGTGGGCTGCCCGAGCGCTGCCGACCTCGTCCGCGGACCGGACGAGGACGCCCCCGACGCAGAGGCCGGCGTCGACGCCTGGCGCGTCGGGCTCGACCACGACGGCTGCGACGGGCCCGACCCTGCCGACCCCGAGGGCGCGAGCGCCTCCCGGGTGTCGGCAGGGTCGGTCAATCTCGACGGGGAGGTGAGGCCGTCGGTGACGACGAATCCGCCGCCTCCGGCGAGCACCGCGGCGATGGCAACCATCGCCAGCCTCTTCCTGTCGAGATCCATGCGCCGCCTCACGTCAGTCGCGCACCGGGGACACGCGACGGGTCATGAGCAGCACGGCACCTCCGGCGAGCACGGCGGCGGCACCGGCAGCACCCATGGCGGCGTACGAGCCGGTGTCGGCCTGGCCGCCGGTACCGCTCGGCACCCCACCCGGGGAGCTGTGCAGGCCGGAGATCTCCTGGACCGCGAGGTCGAGGTTGTCGTCCTCGGCCGAGCCCCACGCGTAGACGATGGTGTTGGTGCCCTCCTTGAGGGTGACGTCGGCGGGCCCGATGGCGACGTCGTCGGTGCCGGCGAGGACGACGTCCGCCGAGATCGTGCCGGCGGCGAGGTCGGTCTTGCCCTCCTTCGGGTTCGTCACGTCGGCGAAGGCCACCTCGCCGTTGGCGCGGACGTCCACGGCCGGAGCCGCCGCCGTGTGACGCACCGTCAGCCGCGCCTGGCCCGGCTCGGTGGCGGACACGTCGTTGGCGAAGGGGGTGAGGACCGGGTTGCCGTCGGCGTCCAGGTGGGCCGCGACGGTGATGTTGGTGCCGGCCTCGACCGCGACGTCCTGTGCCTCGATGACGGCGTCGCCGTCGGCTCCGGCACCGGCCGCGGTGACCTTGAGGTCGTACTCCCCGGCGGGCAGGGGCATCGGGTCGGTGATCGTCCCCGGCTCGAAGTCCTCGAGGAGGACGTCGCCGTTGGCGTACACATCGACCGTGGCCTCCGGCACCCCGTGGAGGATGCTGACCGTGGCGTCACCCTCGGCGGCGAAGGACGGGGCGCTCAGGACGGTGACGAATCCCGTCGACAGGGCGGCGATGGCGATGGGGCGGGTGAGTCGCATGGCGTTGCTCCTGGTGTGTGGGACGGACGCCTCCTGACGTCCTGCCCCTACTTCGGCCACCACCCGTCGCAGGGATGCACCTCGGCACAACTTTTTTTCGTGACCCGCTGGACGTGTGCGCGGCGAACCTGTGAGTCGCCAGGAGGAGGCTGGTCAGGCCGAGTGCGTCATCCGCCCACCGACGAAGGTCGCGAGCACCCGCGTCTGCCGCAGCCGCGCCGCCTGCTCCGTGGTGCCGGACAGCCCTGCGGGACAAGGGTCCTCGTCGACGAGCACGATGTCAGCCGGTCCGCCGACGGCGATCTCGGTGACGCCGTCGGTCGAGGCGTCCAGGGCCTCGCGGGGGGTGAGCGCCTGCTCCGGGGCCCACGGCTCGCGCTCGTCGGCGCTGCGGTGGACGGCGGCCGACATCGCCAGCCACGGGTCGAGCGGGGAGACCGGCGCATCCGACCCCAGTCGAAGGGGGATCCCCGCCTGCGTCATCGACCGCAGGGCGAAGCACCGCTCCAGCCGGTCGGGCCACAGGGCCTCGGTCGAGTCACGGTCGTCGAGCAGGTGCGCGGGTTGGACGCTCGCGACCAGCCCCAGGTCGGCGAAGCGCTGCAGCGCCTCCATCCGCACGAGCTGCGCGTGCTCGATGGTGCCGCGGGCGCCGCTCGCCTCGTAGGCGTCCAGCGCGTCGAGGAGGGCGGCGTCACCGATGGCGTGGACCGCTCCCTCGAGGCCGTGGGCGTGCGCCCGGGCGAGCAGTGCGGTGAGCTCCTCGGGGTCGACATTGCGCTTGCCGCGCGGGTCGCCCAGGTCGTCGTCGGTGACGAAGGGCTCGCAGCACCATGCCGTGCGCGTGTTGAGCGAGCCGTCGGTGATGACCTTGAGCGGGCCCATCGTCACCAGGCCGGTCCCGTCGAGCACGTCGCCGGTGCGCACGCCCGCCGCGATCGCGCCCTCGAGCCCCTCCGGGTAGGTGCTGGTGCGCACCCGCAGCAGGTCGAGCCCGGCCGCGGTCCGTCGCGGCCACTCCAGTCGCCCGGTCTCGAACTCCAGGTCGGTGACGCCGACGACTCCCGCGGCCGCCGCCCTTCGCATCGCCTGGTCCAGGCTGGCGCGCACGACGGCCGGGTCCTCCGGCAGGTCCGCCATCCGCTGGTAGATCGGGAACCACTCGTCCTCGTCGAGGTGCCCCTCGTGCACCGGCAGACCGAGCGCGCGGAAGGCGGCGCTGCTCAGCCAGCCGGCGTGGCAGTCGCCGCTGATGAGGATGACGGGACGCTCCCCCACGACCGCGTCGAGCTCGGCGGTGCTCGGCAGCCGGTCCCAGCCCGCGACCCGCCAGCCGAAGCCCTGCACGACCGTGCCCGGCGCGGGCCGCTCCGCGGCGAGGTGTCGCGCGACCCGGGCGACGACCTCGTCCGGGCTCTCGGTGTCGGCGACGTCCACCCTTCGCGCCATCGCGGCCCACTGGCCGAAGTGCACGTGGGCATCCCACAGCCCCGGGATCGCCAGCGCTCCGCCGGCGTCGTGGAGCTCCGCGTCGAAGGGGGTCAGTCCCCGCCCGATCTCGGCGACGAGACCGTCGCGGAGGCGGATGTCGACGGGGTCGTCGCCGGGTCGCAGCCGGGCGCCGGTGAGCAGCGCGTGGGGGGCGAAGGGGGACATGCTCGGCAGCCTACGTCCGCCACCTCCCTCGGCGACTACTGTCGGTGGCCATGCACCTGCTCGTCGTCGCCGCCATCGCGGCCGAGGCCGCCCACGTCCCCGACGACGTCGAGGTCCTCATCACCGGCGTCGGCAAGTCGCTCGCCGCCGTCCAGGTCACCCGCGCGATCTGCGAGCACCCGCACCGCGAGGACCTCGTCGTCGTCAACATCGGCACCGCGGGCGCGCTGCGCCCCGAGGTGACTGGCCTGCACGAGATCGGCACGGTCCTCAACCACGACCTCTCCGCCGAGCCGATCCGCCGGCTCGGGATCGACCCGCGCGAGCGCCTCACCCTCGAGGGTGGGCACGGGACGGTGCTGGCGAGCGGGGACCTCTTCGTCACCGAGCCGGCCGTGCGCGACCGGCTCGCCGAGGAGGCGCACCTCGTCGACATGGAGGGCTACGCGATCGCCCTCGCCTGCCAGGAGCTCGGGGTGCCGGTGCACCTGGTCAAGATCGTCAGCGACAACGCCGACGAGACCGCGCACGACTGGTCGGCGGCCGTCGACGGGTGTGCGCGCGAGCTCGCGGGGTGGCTGGCCGACTTCGCCGGGTGATGGGAATGGTTCTCGACCCGGCGGGGTTGACGACCACATGATGACGCGCAACGACACCCTCTACGGCTTCGAGCGGTACGAGCGCGCGAAGGCGGCCTTCGACGACGCCCGCTACACCGACGCGGCGCGCGAGCTCGAGGACTTCTTCACCGATCTGGCCGCGGCCCGCACCGAGCACAGCAGCGACACCTACGCCGACGACCCGGTCGGCCACGGCACCGCCGAGGCGCACCTGCTGCTGGCTCGCGCGTACTTCCACTCCGCGCAGTTCGCCCGCGCCGAGTCGGCCTGCCGCGAGGTGCTCCACGAGGCGCCGGACGACCCCTACGCCCACCTGCTCCTCGGCCGCACCCTCCAGCGGGCCGGGCGCCACGACGAGGCGCGTGGCCCCCTTCGCCTCGCCGAGCTGCTCGGTGACTACACGCCGCCCTCCGGCCCGGGCACCGACGTGGCGGACGAGGGCTTCTGACCCTGCCGACGACGAAGGGGAGGAGAGACGACGCGTCTCTCCTCCCCTTCGCGCTGGGTGGTTGTCAGCTGCGGTCGCGCAACATGTCGAAGATCGCGTCCACCTTGGCGGCGACCACGACCAGGCCGTAGACGAAGAGCAGGACCGACAGGCAGGCGCCGACGCCCAACCACGTGGATGCCTGTCCCTCCATCGCGAGCGACCCGACGCCGCAGACGACTGCGCCCACGAAGCCAACGAGCATCCACGGCAACGGGTCGACGGCCGCCAGGCCGGTGACGACCGGCTCCCTGCGCTCTCCCTGCTCGGTCATGGTCAGCCGGCGCTCGGGTGCGTCATGTCCGCCGGGACGACCCAGGCGTCGAAGTCCTCACCACTGATGTCCCCGGAGGCCACGGCCGCCTCCCGCAGGCTCGTGCCCTCCTTGTGCGCCTTCTTGGCGATCGCCGCCGCCTTGTCGTAGCCGATGTGCCGGTTGAGCGCCGTGACCACCATGAGGTTGCGCTCGAGGTTGCCCTCGATGACCTCGGTGACCGGCTCGATGCCGACCGCGCAGTTGGTGTCGAAGGAGACGCACGAGTCGGCGATCAGACGGATCGACTCGAGCACCGCGTGGGCCATGACCGGCTTGTAGACGTTGAGCTGGAAGTTGCCCTGGCTGCCGGCGAACCCGACCGTCGCGTCGTTGCCGAAGACGCGCGTGGCGACCATCGTCATCGCCTCGGCCTGGGTCGGGTTGACCTTGCCCGGCATGATCGAGGAGCCCGGCTCGTTCTCCGGGATGGCCAGCTCGCCGATGCCGTTGCGCGGGCCGGAGGCGTACCAGCGCACGTCGTTGGCGATCTTCATCAGCGCGCCGGCGAGGGTGCGCAGTGACCCGCTCACCTCGACGAGCGCGTCGTGCGCGGAGAGGGCGGCGAAGAGGTTGGGGGCCTGGACGAACTCGTGGCCGGTCTCGGCAGAGATCTTGGCCGCGCAGAGCGTGCCGAACTCGGGGTGGGCGTTGAGGCCGGTGCCCACCGCGGTGCCGCCGATGGCCAGCTCGCGGGCGCGCTCGTCGGCGTGCTTGACCGCGTCGAGGGCGAAGTCGATCTGCGCGACCCAGCCGTCGATGACCTGGCCGAGCGTCACCGGGGTGGCGTCCTGCAGGTGCGTGCGGCCGACCATGACGACGTCGGCGTACTCCGTGGCCTTGGCGGCGAGGGTTTCGCGCAGCTGCGTGACGGCCGGGTAGAGGCGCTCGTTGAGGTCCAGGACGATCGCGATGTGCATCGCCGTGGGGAAGGTGTCATTGCTCGACTGACCACGGTTGACGTGGTCGTTGGGGTGGACCGGCGCCTTGGAGCCCATCTCGCCGCCGGCGATCTCGATGCCGCGGTTGGAGATGACCTCGTTGGAGTTCATGTTGGACTGCGTGCCCGAGCCGGTCTGGAAGACCACCAGCGGGAAGTGCTCGTCGAGGTCCCCCTTGATCACCTCGTCCGCCGCCTGCGTGATCAGGTCGGCGACGTCCTGCGGCAGCTCGCCGAGCTCCGCATTGGCCAGGGCGGTCGACTTCTTGAGCACGCCGAGCGCGCGGATCATGGAGCGACCCCACACGAAGGTGTCGCGACCGATGTCGAAGTTGCCGAGCGAGCGCTGCGTCTGCGCGCCCCAGTACTTGTCCGCGGGCACCTCGATGGTGCCCATGCTGTCCTTCTCCGCACGCGTCTGAGTCATGGGGACAACGCTACTCGGCACCGCCCTTCGCCCTGCCACCTGCCCGACCGCGCACTGCCCGACGGCACTGCCATCTCTCGACATCAAGACTCTGCATTGCCGTAGGGCAATGCACAGGTCGTCCTCAGGTGAGGTCCGTCAGCAGCCGGGTCCCGACGCCCCGCGCCTCCAGCCCGGCGAGCGCGGCGTCGAGGTCGGGTGCGACGACGATGTCGTCGAGGCTCGCCCGCGACATGAACCCCGCCTCCCCGAGACCGCGAAGGGAGTCCAGCAGCGGCGTCCAGAAGCCTCCGGCGTCGAGGAAGCCGACCGGCTTGTCGAGCAGCCCGATCTGCCGCCACGTCCAGACCTCGAAGATCTCCTCGAGCGTGCCCATCCCGCCCGGCAGCGCGAGGAAGGCGCTCGTCAGGTCGGCCATGAGCGCCTTGCGCTCGTGCATCGTCTCGACGACGTGGACCTCGGTGAGGTCGTCACGGCCCCACTCCCGCTCGATCATGAAGGTGGGGATGACGCCGACGACCTCACCCCCTTCGTCCAACGCGCCTTGGGCGAGGGCGCCCATGAGGCCGCCACCGCCCGCGCCGTAGACGACCCCGATCCCGCGTCGGGCGAGGTCGCGCCCGACGGAGTGGGCCAGCTCGACCCACTTCGGGTCGTGGCCGGGGGTCGATCCGCAAAAGACCGTCAGTCGCTCGATCACGGCTTCGACCCTATGCGTGCGCCCAGCGGCGCCGGGCACTTCGACTCACCGGGCGACGAGTCGTCGCAGCGCGAGGGACGCGATCGGGGCGTACGGGAGCGCCAGCAGTCGCGGCGCCGCGATCTCGACCCACGCGCTGCTGCCCTCCGGGCGCGCGTCGACCCCGTGCCGCATGCGCACCGCGACCGGCCCGATCCTCGGGCGCCACGCCCAGCGCCTCGCCACCTCGTCCACCGCCTCCACGACGAAGGGGACGCCCAGCCCGAGCGGTCCGCGCACCGTCCCCTCGCCGCCGGCCCGGATCCGCCCCGGCGGATGGTCCACTCCCCTGATCTGCGGCGCCCACCCGGACCAGAGCCCGGGGGTGGTGTAGCGCAGCCACACCTCGTCGACGTCCGCGGGCCCGGTGGCCTCCACACGAAGGGGGCGACGGGCCTTCATCGCCGCGCGCGAGTGCGAGAGGTCATGGGTCGACGATACGGGTCTCGAGGCTCGCGCCCGGGGGCGCTCACACCTCGACCAGCGTGGGCTGAGGTGCGTAGGCCGTGCGCGGCCGAAGCCTCGAAGCCCCGGGGACGTGGTTGTCTGTGCGACATGCAACGGCGCTGGTACCTGCTCGTCACGCTGACCCTGGCCAACATCGTCAACTTCTACGACCGGACGATCCCGGCAGTCATCGTCGAGCCGCTCAAGGACGAGTTCGGGTTGAGCGACACCCTCATCGGGGTGCTCGGTGGGTCCTTCACCGTCGTCTACGCGATCGCCGGGGTGCTCCTCGGACGCCTGGCCGACCGGGTCCCGCGCCGCTACGTCATGGCTGGCGGGCTGGTCGTGTGGAGCCTGTTCACGGGCGCGAGCGGCTTCGTCCAGGGCTTCCTCTTCCTCTTCCTCTTCCGTCTCGGCGTCGGGATCGGCGAGGCGAGCTACGGACCGGCGTCCAACGCGCTGCTCATCGACGCCTACGAGCCGAAGCGGCGCAGCCGCGCCATCAGCATCGTCTCGCTCGGCATCCCCATCGGGCTCCTCCTCGCCTTCCTCACCGTCGGTGTGATCGTCGAGTCGACCGGGACCTGGCGGGCCCCCTTCGTCATCGCGGCGGTGCCCGGACTCCTGCTCGCGGTCGCCATGCTCTTCGTCAAGGAACCTCCCCGCGGTGCCTCCGACACCGTCGAGCTGCACACCGCCGACGAGCAGACCCATCCGTACCGCGCGGTGCTGCGGATCCGCACGATCATCTGGCTGATGGTCGCCGGCATCGGGCTGCAGATCCCGACCTACGGCGTCGCGACCTTCATCGTCCCGCTGCTGCAGCGCTACTTCGGACTGTCGATCGGCACGGCTTCGATCGGGGCCGGCGCGATCCTGGGTCTCGCGGGCATCGTCGGCCTCCTCGTCGGCGGGCGCCTCGCCGACCGCGCCGCGGACCGGCACCCCTCCGGTCGCCTCGTCGTCCCGGCGATCGGCTTCGCCGCCGCCATCCCGCTCACCGTCGCGGCCCTGCTCCTGGGCTCGGGCAGCGCGGCGCTCTTCGTCGTGCTCTTCGCCATCGGGTGGACGGGCACCCAGTTCCTCTCTGCCGCAGCGTCGCCCGCGATCGCCGACGTCACCCCGCCGACCATGCGGGCGACCGCGATCGCGGTGTACTTCGCGTCCTTCAACCTCGTCGGCGCGACGATCGGACCGATCCTCGTCGGGGCCCTGTCGGACGCCCTCGCCACCCCGGTCGGCGGGCTGAGTGCCGAAGCCGTCGGGCTGCACCGGGCCCTGCTCGCCATCGTGCCGATCGGCCTGGTCATCGCCGTCCTCGGCTCCTGGCGGGCCAGTCGCGCACTCCCCGCCGACCGCGAGGCGATGACGACCTTCGCCCCCGGTTCCTGAGGAGCGAGGCCGCCCGCGGCCGAGCGTCTCGAAGGGCAGGGACCAGGCCCGGTCACCCCCGCAGCGTGACCACGGCCAGCAGGCGGGTGAGCCGCGCGGCCATCTCCTGCGCGGAGTGATCCTCGTGGTCCTGCCACCAGGCCACCGCCGCCTCGACGATCGACTCCCAGATGTGGTCGAGCAGGTCGTGGTCGAGGGGGTCCGCGAGGCCGGCCGCCTCGAGCACGTCGCGCGTGCCGACGGTGCCCATCGTGTGCAGCTGCTCCCGATAGCCGGCCGCCAGCACGGCCGCGGGCGAACCCTCGGGCAGGGTGTCGTCCTTGATGAGCGCCCAGGCGTGCCGGTGCTGCGCCATCGCGCCGAAGATCGCGGTGAAGGTCTCCTGCGCGCGCTGCCCAGGGTCGTCCGCCGTCTGCGCGGCGGCGATCGAGTCGATGAGCGACGGGCCGACCTCCTCGAGGCAGGCGAACGCGAGGTCGGCCTTCGAGCCGAAGACGTTGTGCACCATCGCCTTGGACACCCCGGCCCGCTCGGCGACGTCGGCCATGGCGACGCCGGCGTAGCCGTGCCGTCCCAGCTCCTCGACGGCGTGGCCGAGGAGCTGCTGCCTGCGCTCGGCGCGGGCGACGCCCTTCGTCCCGATCGTGCTCACCCGACCTCCTCCGTGGTCCGGGACATCTTGTCACCGGCCAGAACTGACTCTATGGTCAGTTCATCCCCTGACGCGGCGAAGGAGCCTCGACATGCAGCGACCCGACCTCACCGTCCTCGCGATCCCGGCCTTCATCGGGGCGATGGGAGCGGAGTTGTGGTGGCAGCGTCGGCACCCCGCCGCGCCCGGCGAGGACCGCGCGGGCGACTACGAGCTCAACGACACCATCGCCAGCCTGAGCATGGGTATCGGCAGCCTCGTCGCCCCCTTCGTCACGGGTCCGCTGCTGCGTCGCCTCACCCCCGGCAGTGCGAAGGGGGGCGCTGCCCTCCTCGCCGTCGGCGCCGCCGCGGGCGCGGCCACGACCATCGGCGACGTGCTGCGCCGCCGGCGCACCAACGGCGGGACGCTCCCGTTGGCCGGCACCCTGCCCTCCGACGAGCCGGCACCCGTCACCGTGCGCTCGCGGGTGGACGCCCTCGGCCTGCTGACCGCAGGCTCCGCCGTCGCCGCGGTCGCCTCGACCGCCGTCGCCGCCGCGACCGTCTGGACCGCGCAGACCTCGGCCACGCGACTGGCGCGGTTTGCCCCCTTCGGACTGCGGACGGGTGCTGCGAGCTACCTGCTCGGTATCGCCGCCTGGGACTTCATCTACTACTGGAACCACCGCCTGGCGCACGAGTCCCGCTGGCTGTGGGCGGTGCACGTCGTCCACCACAGCAGCGAGCGCTACAACCTCTCGACCGCGCTGCGCCAGCCGGTCGCCGAGGGCGTCACCATGGCCGTGCCCTACGGCCTGCTCGCCCTGCTCGGCGTGCCGCCGCGCTACATCGAGGACGCGCGTGCGATCAACCTCATCTACCAGTTCTGGATCCACACCGAGGCGGTCCGCTCGATCGGTTGGTTGGAAAAGGTGCTCAACACCCCGAGCCACCACCGCGCCCACCACGGCAGCCAGCGGCAGTACCTCGACATCAACCACGGCTCGATCCTCATCGTGTGGGACAAGCTCTTCGGCACCTTCGAGCCGGAGGTCGAACGCGTGCGCTACGGGCTGACCCGCAACATCGACACGTTCAACCTCGGCGCGATCGCCACCCACGAGTGGCGCGACATCGCCGCGGACATCGCGACGGCCCCGACGTGGTCGGACCGCTTCGGGTTCCTGCTGCGCGGGCCGGGCTGGGCCTACGAGCGGCGCGATGAGCTGGCCCCTGCGGCCCTCGAGCCGGTGTCGGAGCCGGTCGCGGGCTGAGTCATCCGTTGTGACTCGCGGGTACGACGTCATGTCGTCGCGAGCACCGGGGTGACAACCCCGGAATTCCGGGGTTCTCCAGCGCAGCTACATCCGTAGTGCACGTCGTACCCGCGAGTCACGAGCCGGGCCGACGGCCGCCGAGCGCGTCGCGGCTCAGTAGTACACGGCGAGCGGCCCGTTGGGCCCCTCGATCACCTGCACCTCGGTGTCGAAGACCCGCGTGAGCACCTCGCCGGTCATGATCTCCTCGGGCGCGCCGAACTCGACGACCCGCCCGTCCTTGACCGCGCAGATCCGGTCGGAGTAGTGCCCGGCGAAGTTGATGTCGTGCAGGACGACGATGACCGTGCGACCGAGCTCGCTCGCGGCCCGGCGCAGCATCTGCATCATGTGCACCGAGTGCTGCATGTCGAGGTTGTTGAGCGGCTCGTCGAGCAGCACGTAGTCGGTGTCCTGGCACAGGACCATCGCGACGTAGGCGCGCTGGCGCTGCCCGCCGGAGAGCTGGTCGAGGTAGCGGCCCTCGAGGTGGGTCAGGTCGAGGAAGTCGATGGAGCGGGAGATGACCTCCTCGTCCTCGACGGTCAGCCGCCCCTGCGAGTGCGGGAAGCGCCCGAAGCCGACGAGCTGGCGCACGGTCAGTCGCGTGATGAAGTGGTTCTCCTGGCGCAGGATCGAGATGATCTTGGCCAGGTCCTTGGACTTCGTGCTCGACACGTCGAAGCCGGCGACCTCGATGGTCCCCTCGTCGAGGTCGAGGAGGCGACCGATCATCGTCAGCAGCGTCGACTTGCCGGCGCCGTTGGGCCCGACGAGCGCGGTGACGCCACCCGCGGGGATCTCGAGGTCGACCGGGCCGATCGTCACCTCGCTGCCGTAGGTCTTGCGGACATCGGTCAGGGTGATCACAGGCGCCCCTTGCGGAGGATGACGAGGAGGAAGACCGAGCCCCCGACGAGCTCGATGATGATCGAGACCACGCCCTCGGCGTAGAAGACGTGCTTCATGACGACGTAGGCGCCGGCGAGCACGACGAAGCCGGTGAGCACCGCCACGGGGAAGATCCGTCGGTGGTCGTAGGTGTCGGCGAACTGGTACGCGAGCGTCGCGACGAGGAACCCGAGGAAGGTCATCGGCCCGACGAGCGCGGTCGAGACGGCCATGAGGATCGAGACGAGGAAGAGCGTCGTCATCAGCTCACGGCGGTGGTCGAGCCCGAGGTTGCTCGCGGCGTCGCGTCCGAGGGCGACGACGTTGAGCCGCTGCGAGCGCCACCACAGCAGGCCGGCCGCGCCGATGCACAGCGGGATCGCGACCGGGAAGTACTGCGGGTCGGCATTGGCCATCGACCCGAACATCCGCGCGGTGAGCACGTCGAACTCGCTCGGTGTGAGCATCCGCCGCATGAAGGAGGAGACCGAGGCGAGCCCACCGCCGATGACGATGCCGATGAGCAGCATGACCTGCACGTTGGCGTAGCGCCCGGACAGCAGCCAGCCGTAGAGCGCGAGCGAGAGCCCGACCATGACCGCGACCTGCAGGACGAACTGCGGGACCCCGGTGAGCAGCCCGAGCCCGGCGACGCCGAGGAAGTACACGGCCGCCGTCTGCACCGCGACGTAGAGCGCCTCGAAGCCCATGATCGACGGCGTGATGATCCGGTTGGTCGTCACCGTCTGGAAGCTCACCGTCGCGATCGCCTGGCACACCGCGACGACGGCCATCGCGATGAGCGAGGTGGCACGCAGCTCGGCGATCAACCAGAAGCCCTCGGTGCCCACCGGCATCGGGTTGTCCCAGGCGAGGTGGGCGAAGCCGAAGCCCACGGCGAGCGCGACGAGGACGCCGAGGGTGATCCGGTAGCGCCGGCGCGCCGCAGGAGAGGGAAGGGGGCCCGACTCGCGTCCCACGGTGGTCACCACGGGGGACTCGATCGGCGGGGTGGTCCGCGACTGCACGGGCGCCTCAGCCACGGCGACGCTGCCTCAGGAGGAGGCCGACGAAGACGACCGCGCCGACGATGCCGAGGATGAGCGAGACGGGCACCTCGAAGGGGGCGATGATCGTGCGCCCGACGAGGTCGCAGACGGTGACGATGGCGATGCCGAGCAGGCAGACCCACGGCAGGTTGCTGCGCAGGTCGTCGCCGCGCCACATCGAGACGACGTTGGGGACGATGAGCCCGAGGAAGGGCAGGTTGCCGACGACGACGGTGACGACCCCGGTCGCGACGGCGACGAGGACCGTGCCGATGAGGACGACCTGGTTGTAGTTGAGCCCGACATTCGTCGAGATCTCCTCGCCGAGGCCGGCGACGGTGAAGCGGTCCGCGACGACGAAGATCGCGATCGCGACGAGGGCGACGATCCACAGCACCTCGTACTGGCCGCGCAGGACCGAGGTGAAGCTGCCGGCGAACCAGATCCCGAGGTTCTGCAGCATGTCGGTCTGCAGCGCGATGAAGGTCGAGACGGACCCGACGACGGCGCCGAGCATGATCCCCACGATCGGGACGATGAGCGAGGACCGGAGGGTCACCCTTCGCAGGAAGAGGAAGAAGACCATCGTGCCGATGAAGGCCGCGATGATCGCCCCGATCATCCGCTCGAGGAGGCTGGCCCCGGGGAAGAGGATCATCACGGCGAGCAGGCCCAGGCCCGCCCACTCGGTCGTGCCGGTCGTCGTCGGCTCGACGAAGCGGTTCTGCGTCAGCAGCTGCATGACCAGGCCCGACATCGCCATCGCGGCGCCGGCGAGGACGAGCGCGACGGTCCGCGGGATGCGGGTGATGGCGAACATCTCGCCGCCCCGGTCGCCGTCGAAGATGTCGTACACCCCGGTGAGCAGCGACACGACGAGGAGCCCGCCCACGGCGAGGATGCCGAGGGCGAGCTTCGCGTCGAGGAGGCGCCCCTTGGAAGCGACGCGCTCAGCGGTCGTGGTCGTCAGCTCTTGTCCTCGAGAGCGTCGGCGAAGTCGCCGAAGAACTCGGTGTACGTCTGGATGCCCTCGTTGGTGTAGGTGTCGGCGGGCATGTAGACGACCTGGCCCTTCTCGACCGCGGTCACCTTCTCGAGCGCCTCGGAGCCCTCGAGCAGCTGCTTGGCGGGCGTGTAGCCCTCCTCCTCGGCGGCGATGGCGGCGTCGCGGTCCATGACGAGGATCCAGTCGGGGTCGGACTTCGCGATGGCCTCGACGGAGACCTCGTCACCCTTGTCGCCGTCGCTGGCGCCCTCGACCTCGAGCGCCGGCTCGAGCCCGAAGAGGTCGAAGACCGGTCCGAGGGTGCGGCCCACGGTCGGGGCGATGTAGCCGATCTCGCCGCCGGAGGTGTTGATCGCCATGACGGTGTCGCCGGGCTCGTAGGCCTCCTTGACCCGGGCGATCTCGGCGTCGAGCTCCTCGCCGAGCTTCGCGGCCTCGTCCTGCTTGCCGAAGACCTCGCCGAGGACGTCGGTCGCGCGCTTGAGCTCGGCGTCGATCGGCTCGCCCTCGCGCGGGTCGAGGTTGAGGAAGGCGGCGTCGGGCGCCAGCTCCTTGAGCTTGGCCTCGTGGTCGGTGTAGCGCTGGCCGTTGATCACCAGGTCGGGCTTGACGGCGACGATGGCCTCGAGGTTGGGCTCGCGGTGGCTGCCGAGGTCGACGATCGACTCGTCCTTGGTGTAGTCGATCGTCGAGGGCATGAGCGTGACCGCGCCGGCGGAGAGCTTGACGTCCCAGTCGGAGAGCGTCTCGAAGGTCCGGTTGTCGGTGGCGACGACGGAGGTGGGGTTCCCGGGGACCTGCTGGGTGCCGTTGTTGTCCTCCACCTCGATGGTCGCGCCGGAGGCTCCGGCCGAGTCGGCGCTGGAGTCACCACCACAGGCGGACAGGGCGATGGCCAAGCCACCGACGAGGGCGAGGGAGCGGGTTCGCGTCAGCACGAAGGGGGGTCCTTCCGGTGGCGTGCGGCCCGGACGGCCACAACGAGGGGTTGAGACTGAGGCTAGCCTCACCAAACTCTGGTGCCGCAAGGGGGTCCCACTCTGCGGAACGCACGCTCCACCCTTCGCCCTCGCCAGCCCCCTACGTCCTCGCCAGCCCCCTTCGTCCCGCCCGACCGAACGCGCATCCGCCCGGGCGAATGCAACCTCTCGACATCAAGCCTTTGCATTTCCCCGGGGAAATGCGCGCCCCCGCGCGCATCCGCCCGGGGAGATGCGCGTCTAGGGGGTCAGTCGATCGACTGCCGCAACACCGCCGCGAGCCGGTCGAGCACCTGCTCGTCGCCGTCGGTCTCGACGAGGTGGGCGGGGCCGCGGTGCCAGAGCCACAGGTCGAGGTCCTGCGCGCTCGCCCGGACGCTCGCGTCGGCCCCCACGTGCCCGTGGGCCGCGACGTCGAGCACGTGCACGTCGTCCTCGTCGACGTCGACCTGCTTGCCCGGGTCGTGCCCGGTGAACCGGCCCATCGCCACGAGCACGCGGCGCCCCACGTCGGTGGCGTGCACGAGCACCCGCGTCCCGTCGTCGGCGAAGTGACCCCACGACGGCACCCCGCCGTACATCACCTCCAGGCACTCGGCGACGCCATCGGCGGCCAGCTGCGGATCGAGCGGGGTCGGCGCCCCGACAGTCAGCTCGGCGTCGACGCGGTGGATCAGCGCCTCATGGGCCTGCCGACGCAGCGTGAACCCAACGGTGTGCAGCCGCGGGTCGCTCGCCCACGACCACGCCGCCTCGGCCGGGTCGGCATTGCGCAGGCGCAGCAGGAGGTCCTCGTGGGCCTGGTCGAGCACGGCGAGCAGCTCGTCGCGGGAGTGCGGCCGGGTCGGCTCGACGTACGCCTCGGGCGCCTCGGGGCGGTGCGCTATGACCCACGCCCAGAAGTGCTGCACGTCACCGCCCAGGTGCCACAGCAGGTCGTCACCGCTCCACTGCGGGCAGGTCGGTACGCGCGCACCGGGGTCGGCGACCTCGAGGCACTCGCGCAAGCGCGCCGTCTCCCGCGCGATCGCCTCGAGGTAGACCTCGGGCGCCAGCCAGTGCTCGGTCACGTCGGCTCTCATGGGGCGACTCTTCCCCCCTTCGCCCCGGCCGGCAAGGCGATTGTCGGTGGGCCGGGGCACGATGGAGGGCGTGACGACGACCGTCTTCTTCCACGCCCATCCCGACGACGAGGCCAGCGGGACCGCCGGCTCGATGATCCTCACCTCCGACGCCGGTCACCGGGTGGTCGTCGTCTACGCGACCCACGGCGAGCACGGCACCGTCCCCGACGACCTGGGCGAAGGGGGGACCCTAGCCGACCATCGTCGGAGCGAGGCCGAGGCGTCGGCCCGGGTGACGGGCACCGCCCGCGTGGCCTGGCTCGGGTACGCCGACTCCGGCATGACCGGGTGGGAGCAGAACGGTCACGAGACCTCCTTCCACTCCGCCGACCTCGACGAGGCCGCCGGCCGGCTGGCCCGCATCCTCGACGAGGAGGACGCGGACGTCCTCGTCGGCTACGACTGGCACGGCGGCTACGGCCACCCCGACCACGTCAAGGTGCACCACGTCGCCCACCGCGCCGCCGAGCTCGCGGCCCGACGCCCCCGGGTGCTGGAGGGCACGATGAACCGGGACCGCCTGCGCGACCAGCTCGCCGCGGCGCGGGAGATGGGCATCGACCCCGGCTTCGGCGCCGACGACCCGATGGACGACGGCAACCCGATGGGCCTGCCGCAGAGCGAGATCCACCACGCCGTCGACGTCACCTCCGTCATCGACCGCAAGCGCGCGGCCCTGGCCTGCCACGCCTCGCAGGAGGACGTGCAGCAGATGCTCGCCATGCCCACCGACATGTACGCGCAGGCCTTCGGCGTCGAGTACTACGCGGAGCCCGGCCGGCCCGAGGGGATGGTGAGCGGTCTCCCCTTCGTCTGAGTCGAAGGGGGGAACCGCGGTTCCCGACGGGCGAACGCAGGGTAGGCAGGCCTCACCGCGATGCCCTACCGTCGCGCCATGGGCAAGAAGGTCAAGATCGGCAAGGTCAAGGTCAAGGAGAAGTGCTGCGTCAGCAAGAAGCGCTGCAGCTCCTGCCCGATCCGGCTGCTCAAGGAGGGCCGCCTGCCCGACGGGTACGCCGTCCACAAGCGCAAGCTCGTCACCCTCGAGACGAAGCAGAAGCTGCGCAAGGCCGCGTAGGACCTGCCCTGAGGCGCGAGGCCGTCCGCGGCCGAGCCTCGAAGGGCTGCCTCGCCTCACTGGAACCGTTCCAGACACGGGTCTAGCGTTGACGCCATGAGCACCTCGTCCTTCGCTGCCCAGCTGACCACCCAGATCGGTGAGGAGTTCGCCGCGCACCAGCAGTACCTCGCGGTCGCGGCCCACTACGAGTCGCTGACCCTGCCTCAGCTCGCGGGATTCTTCTACCGCCAGGCGCGCGAGGAGAGCGGCCACGCGAAGATGATGGTCCAGTACCTGCTCGACACCGACCAGCCCGTGCGCATCCCGTCGGTGGCCGAGCCGGTCAACGACTTCGACGGGATCATCGCCCCGGTCGAGCTCGCCGTGGCGCAAGAGAAGAGGGTCACCGAGCAGATCCACGGCCTGACCCGTACGGCGCGCGAGGAGAACGACTTCGCCGCCGAGCAGTTCATGCAGTGGTTCATCAAGGAGCAGGTCGAGGAGGTCGCGACGATGCAGGACCTGCTCGCCGTTGTCCGCCGCAGCGAGGACGACCTCAACGCCATCGAGGCCTACGTCGAGCGCGACCTCGCCGCCGCCGGCCCCGACACGACCGCTCCCAAGCAGGCAGGCGAGTAGTCGCGCGTTCGACTAGGCCTCGTCGGTGGCGCACCTCGGCCACGTATCCTCGGAGCCCGTGAACGACTCCCCACACGACGGCTCCGAGGCCACCGACGTCGCCGGCGTCGATCCCGACGACCTGGCCACCACCCTTCGCGTCCTGGGGATGCTGCACGAGCTGCCGCCGGGCCACGACGACATCACGGCGGTCAAGCGAGCGACGAGCTCGATGTACAACCGGGTGAAGAAGGCGCGCCGCCGCGCCGCCCGCCAGGCCGAGCGCGGCCCCAAGATCGCCCACGACCAGGCGATCCTCGACCAGACGGCGACCGGCTCGCCGCTGCGCATCGACGACGAGACGAAGGGGATCCCGCTCGCCGCGACGAGCGAGAGCCGCTTCGTCGGGGAGCTGCAGATCCCCCGGGGCTGCTACATCTGCCACGCCGACTACACGCTCGTCGACGCCTTCTACCACTGGCTCTGCCCGGACTGCGCGGCGCTGAGCCACACCCGCCGCGACCAGGGCACCGACCTGCGCGGCCGCCGCGCACTGCTCACCGGCGGTCGGGCGAAGATCGGGATGTACATCGCCCTGCGCCTGCTGCGCGACGGCGCCGACCTGACGATCACGACGCGGTTCCCGCGCGATGCGGCCCGGCGCTTCGCCGAGCTCGCGGACTCGCCCGAGTGGATCGACCGCCTGCACATCGTGGGGATCGACCTGCGCGACCCGACCCAGGTCGTCGCGCTCGCCGACGAGGTCGCCGCGGGTGGGCCACTCGACATCCTCATCAATAACGCCTGCCAAACGGTGCGCCGCTCCCCCGGTGCCTACTCCCACCTCGTCGACGGCGAGTCCCAGCCGCTGCCGAGCGAGGGGCCGCTGCCGCAGATCACGACCTTCGACCGAGTGAGCGAGGCGCACCCTGCCGCGCTCATCGGCACGCTCGACCAGCACCCCGTGCCGCACGAGGACGGTGAGGTGGCCGCTCGGTCCGCCGCCGACCTCACCCGGCTCGCCCTGTCCGCCGGCCACGCCTCGCTCGAGGCGCACCTCGCGGGCACGGCCGTCGACGCCGGCGGGCTGCTGCCCGACGTCGTGACGACGAACTCGTGGAAGCAGACCGTCGACGAGGTCGACCCCCTCGAGCTGCTCGAGGTGCAGATGTGCAACTCCGTCGCCCCCTTCCTCCTCGTCTCCCGACTGCGGCCGGCGATGCGGGCCGCGGTGGAGCGGCGCCGGGAGGCCGTCGCCGACCGCGCCCGTGCGTACGTCGTCAACGTCTCCGCGATGGAGGGGCAGTTCTCCCGGCGCTACAAGGGCGCGGGACACCCGCACACCAACATGGCCAAGGCCGCGCTCAACATGCTGACGCGCACCTCGGCCGGCGAGATGTACGACACCGACCGCATCCTCATGACCGCTGTCGACACCGGCTGGATCACCGACGAGCGCCCCCACCACGAAAAGCTCGAGATCGCCGCGCAGGGCTGGCACGCCCCGCTCGACCTCGTCGACGGCGCCGCCCGGGTATACGACCCGATCGTCCGCGGCGAGCGCGGTGAGGACCTGTACGGGGTCTTCCTGAAGAACTTCGAGCCGTACGCCTGGTAGGTCTCTGCCGGCCCGAGCTCGGACCTCGACCAGCGTTCGGCGGCAGCGCAGTTCGGATCTCCCACGGCACCACGAAAGGGGCTACGGTGGGCTAGGTCACATCTGCGACGGACGGAGCGGCGACGATGGCACCGAAGGACTCGACCTTCTTGGGCTGGCCCGTGCTGCGCCAGCTCGCATCCGGAGACTTCCTCGGACGTGGCCACGCGGTCACCTCGCGCAGGACCCGTGAGGTCGAGGCGCGCACCACGACCGCCGACCGTGTCGTGCAGAGCGTGTGCCCCTACTGCGCCGTCGGCTGCGGCCAGCGCGTCTTCGTCAAGGACGACAAGGTCGTCCAGATCGAGGGTGACCCGGACTCGCCGGTGAGCCGTGGACGGTTGTGCCCCAAGGGCGCCGCGAGCGAACAGCTGGTCAACTCACCGTCGCGCCAGACCCACGTGCTCTACCGGGCGCCGGGTGCCGCGGAGTTCCAGCGGATCGAGCTCGACGAGGCGATCGACATGGTCGCCGACCGCTACCTGGAGGCCCGCGCCAACAAGTGGCAAGAGGTCGATGACCACGGTCGTCGACTGCGCCGCACGATGGGCATCGCCTCGCTCGGGGGAGCCACCCTCGACAACGAGGAGAACTACCTCATGAAGAAGCTGTACACGGCGTCCGGGGCGATACAGATCGAGAACCAAGCACGTATTTGACACAGCTCCACGGTTCCCAGTCTGGGATCCTCCTTCGGCCGCGGTGGCGCCACGCAGTACCTGCAGGACATGGCCAACGCGGACTGCGTCATCATCCAGGGCTCCAACATGGCCGAGTGCCACCCGGTGGGGTTCCAGTGGGTCTCCGAGGCCAAGGCCCGGGGCGCGCGGATCATCCACATCGACCCGCGCTTCACCCGCACCTCGGCGATCGCTGACACGCACGCCGCGATCCGGGCGGGCACCGACGTCGTCCTCCTCGGCGCGCTCATCAACCACGTGCTGAGCAAGGACCTGTACTTCCACGACTACGTCCTCGCCTACACCAACGCCGCGACCCTCGTCAGCGAGGACTTCGTCGACACCGAGGACCTCGACGGCGTCTTCTCCGGCTACGACCCGGAGACCGGCACCTACGACATGTCCTCGTGGGGGTACGCCGAGCGTGAGGACCCCACGGACGAAGGGGGCGACACCGCACCCTCCGCAGGTGGTGGCGATGACGCACCCAGCGCCGACGACGAGGTCGGCGGCCCGAGCGGCGGGCACGAGCACGGCGCGAGCC
>NZ_BCSQ01000050.1 GCF_001570945.1 Janibacter anophelis NBRC 107843 | reverse complement strand
CAACCAGCTGACCGGTTGCCGATTGGCCGTTTGACGGTTGACGGTTGACGCCAGGACCGCGCATCTCCCCGGGAAATGCGCAGTCCTGGCGTCTGGTCCGTCGTCCGGCCTCGTGACCGCGCGCCGCGCCAGCTACACCGTCTTATCGACGCTCGTGCTCTACCCCACGTCACGGGGTAGAGCATGAGCGTTCACCATTCCGCCGCCCCACGCCCTTCGCTCGCTCCCCTGTCCGGGACCGGGCCCCGCAGGTCTCGGCACCCGAGAGTGGGCCGCCCGAAGGACCACGACACCTGCTTGACTCAGGCACATGAGCGCGAGCACCCGAGCGGACTGGACGAGGCCCGACGTCGAAGAGGTCGCACCGGGCGTCCACCGAATCCCGCTCCCCCTGCCGATGGACGGGCTCAAGGCGGTCAACGTCTCCGCAATCATCGGCGAGGACCAGCACACGCTCATCGACGGCGGGTGGGAGGTCGAGGTGGCGCAGCGCGCGCTCGACGACGCGCTGGGTGAGCTCGGGCTGGCGACGCAGGACTTCGACCAGTGCCTCGTGACGCACCACCACCGCGGCCACTTCACGATGGCGATGGGTCTGCGGCAGCGCGCCGGTCTCATCGTCGGTCTGGGCGAAGGGGAGGCCCCGCAGCTCGAGGAGATCCGCCGGGACAACGGGTTGGCCGGGTCCCGCACGCTCCTGCTCGCCGCGGGCGCGACGTCGGTGCTCGAGGAGATGGCGAAGTTCCCGGAGGAGAGGGCCGACCGGTCCCTGTGGAGCGACCCGGACCGCTGGCTCTTCGACGACGAATCCGTTGCAGCAGCGGGGCGTTCGCTGCGGGTCAAGGCGACGCCGGGACACACGAGCGGCCACGTCGTGTTCTTCGACGACAACTCCGACCTCGTCTTCTCCGGTGACCACGTGCTGCCGCACATCACGCCGTCGATCGGCTTCCAAGCCAAGCCCGTGCAATCCCCACTCGCCGACTATCTCGACTCGCTGGCCGCGATGCTCGCCGAGAGCGACCGCGTCCTGCTGCCCGCCCACGGGCCCGCGGGCGGCAGCCTGCATCGCCGGGTCGAGGAGCTGCTCGCCCACCACGAGCACCGCCTGACCCAGACCGAGGCGGCCGTGCGCGCCGGTGCCTCGACTGCCTTCGAGGTGACCCGCGCGCTGCGCTGGACCCGCCACGAGCGGCACCTCGACGAGCTCGACCCGATGAACCAGATGCTCGCCACCACCGAGACCCTCGCCCACCTGCAGTTGCTGGCCGCGCAGGAGCGGGTCCGGGAGAGCGCTGTCGACGGGGTCTGGCGCTACCGCTGAGGCGGCCTCGAGGCTCGGCCGGGCTTCGAGGCTCGGCCGGGCTTCGAGGCTCGGCCGGGCTTCGAGGCTCGGCCGCGGGCGGCCTCACACCTCAGCCGGCGTTTGCCGGAGGGTAGCGCTCCCCATGGCCCTCCCCCTTCGCCCCGGCTTGGATGTCCCCATGACGCCCCTCCCCTTGCCGCTGCCCGCCACCGACGCCATCCGCGGCGAGCAGCCGGCCGCCGACATCGGCGGTGTGACCCTGCGGTACCGCTGCGCCGATGAGGTGGTGGCGGGTGCACGGCCGGTCATCGAGCGCTACCGGCAGTACCACGAGAGCGGCCAGGCACTCGCCGGTTTGCAGACCCGGGTGGGCTTCTCGATCTACCGACTGCGGCAGTCGGGGCCGAGCGAGTACTGGATCACGGTGTGCGACTACTCGGCCGACGACCTCGTCGAGACGACGACGGACGACCTGACCTTCGCGCTGTGGATCGACCTCGCGCAGGCCGAGACCGTCGCGCAGGCGGGCCTCACGGATGAGGAGATCGACCTGGCGAACGGGCTGCAGGTCACCAAGGCGGCGCTGACGGTCCTCGACAAGGGCCGACCGGACGAGCTCGTCCTCGAGCGACGCACGCCGAGCGAGACGGACTCGGGCTGGCTCGTGCGCACGGCGGAGCGGTCCTACCTGCGCAACAAGCAGGTCGAGGTCATCGCGGGTGTTCTCGCCGGGACCGCGCCGTACCTCCTCCCCCATCTGACGCTGCCGACCGGGACGGTCCTGCGGGTCGCCGACGGCCGGTGCCTGGACGTGACGGTCCCGGAGGCCGCGCAGCCCGCCGTCATGCCGGACGTGCCGATGGAGACCCTCTCGGCGACGATCGGTGAGCAGACCCTGACGGCGAAGGGCGCGGCCCACCTCACCCCTCTCCTGCAGGGCGTGCTCGACGAGTTCGCCACGGCCGGACAGGTGGGGGTCGGGTCCCGGGTGTCGTCCGGCTACGCCGACTTCTGCGTGGAGGAGGGCGAAGGGGGCACCCTGCGCGTCATGAGCGCGGACTTCACCTCGCCGCAGGACTACGTCGACGGCGCGAGCGACGACCTGACGGTGCCGCTGTCGACACAGGTCGTGCAGGCGTTCACCGTCAAGGAGGCCGGCGTCGGTGGGCAGGAGACCCGGGCCAGCCACTCGATCGCCATCCAGGCCGCGGCCCTGGAGGACATCGTCCTCGAGCGGCCGGTCGCGCTGCTCATGGAGCGCATGGGCCACGAGGACGGCCGCGATGTCCTCGCCAACGGCACTCGCCGCTCGGGGTGGTGGATCACCAAGCCGGTGCCCGACCTGACCGACGAGCAGATCTCGATCCGCAACATCGACGCCGGCGAGCTGCAGACGGCGGCGCCGGGCTTCGCGAAGTACTACTGCCTGCCCGAGGGCACGATGCTGCAGTTCGTCGCCGGGCAGCTCGCGTCCGCGCACCTCGTCGACCACGCCAAGCTCACCGAGATCGCCGAGCGCGAGCCGCACCGGACGATGGGTGAGCTGCTCGCCTCCGACGAGGTCGCCACCCGCTTGCCGATCCAGTAGGACGTAGCCTCGAAGGCGTGACCGCACCTCGCACCCTCCTGCCCGGTGAGCAGGTCATCGACTCGTGGCGGGCCAACCACGTGCAGGATCCCCAACGGGCTGTGGGGGGCCGTCTCTTCCTCACGAGTCAGCGGCTGGTCTTCGAGCCGCACGCCATCGAAGTGCGCATGGACGGCCGACCGTGGCAGGCGCCGCTGGCGGCCGTCACCCAGGTCGGGACCGCGCCCATCGACCTCGGCAAGCTCTTCGGCGGCGGGGCCCGTCGACGGCTGCAGGTGACCTTCGTCGACGGGACGCACGCGCTCTTCGTCGTCAACCGCGTGCCGGCCAAGGTGGCGGCGATCCAGGCGGCGTGCTCCGCCGTGCGGCCTACGTGGACCTAGTCGCCAGCAAGCCTCGCTGCAACCGCGCCGCCCAGGGGGCGTTGCGGCCTCGATTCAGTATTCAGCCGCCACGAGATCGGTCGCGGCGAAGTCTTCACCTTTGAACAGCAGTTCGTCATCGAGAGCGGCTGCCAGCGCGTAGGCGAAGCAATCTCCAAGGTTCAGCGCAGCTGGGCTGCCGCTCCCACGCCCGAAGTCGCGGTGCGCCTCCCGCGCCAGGACCGCCTGCTCGGGTGTCAGCGCGACGACCTTCACATCGAGGCTGTCAAGGAGTTGGTCGAACCGGCGGCGCGTCGCAGGTGGCGACCGACGGTCGATGACAATGCCGCACTCGACATAGGTGGCAGCCGACATGGAGACGGAGTTGGCTTCGGCGATCGCTCGGAGGAGCCGGCCGGCCTCGGGCTCACCAAGAATGATGGCCATGATCGCCGAGGTGTCGACGATCATGCGGGCAGGCCGTGCTCGTCGTACATCGTGTCGAGGTCGGCCCGGATGGCCTCGCGGTCGGCGTCGGCCATGGAATCGCGCATCTGGGTGGCGATCTCGTCGGCCCGGGCGAGCCGACGTTCAACCACGGGGACCACCCCGCCGGCGTTGAGCCCCGCCAGGTAGTACTCGAGCGCCGCCTCGAGCGCACTCACCTGAGTGGTGTGCGTGCGCCGGGCAGCTTCACGCGCCAACTCGTGGACACGTTCGTTCTTGATGTTGAGAGCCACGTGATACACCTCGTATCCATCCAATTTACACCCTTACACCACGGGCGCCAGGACGATCGACTGGATCGGTCGTGCCATCGACTTCGCCCTGTCCCGAGCGGGCCGCTCACTCCTAGACTCGCGTCACGGATGCGGCGGCGCGTCGGGCCCGCCGCACGGGCGAGAAGGGGCGAGATCCATGACGATCGACCACACGCTGGTGGGCACGGGCGCGACCAAGGTGATCGCGGTGCACGGCTGGTTCGGCGGCGAGGACGGCTGGGGGCTGCTCCCCGAGCTCTTCGACGCCGAGGCGTACAGCGTCGCCTTCTTCGACCTGCGCGGGTACGGCCGTCGGATGGACGTCGAGGGCGAGTACACCCTCGAGGAGGTCGCCGAGGACGTCTTCGCCCTGGCCGACGAGCTCGGCTGGCGCGAGTTCGCCCTCGTCGGTCACTCGATGGGTGGCGCGATGGTCCTGCGCACCTTCGCCGACGACCCGGAGCGGATCACGGGCATCGTCGGGATCAGCCCGGTGCCTGCGTCCGGCGTGCCGCTCGACGAGGACGGTCAGGCCCTCTTCGGTGGCGCTGCCGCGGAGCTCGGCAACCGCCGGGCGATCATCGACTTCACCACCGGCAACCGGCAGCCCGCGAGCTGGCTCGACGCGATGGTCGCCTACTCGGCGCAGCACTCGCGCCCGGAGGCCGTGGCCGGCTACCTCACCGCCTGGTCGGGCGCCGACTTCGTCGCCGACCTGCCCGGGGTGCACGTGCCGGTCCACGCGATCGTCGGCGAGCACGACCCGGCGCTCGGCGAGGGGACGATGCGGGCCACGTGGCTGGAGCAGCTGCCCGGCTGCGAGCTGACCGTCATCCCCAACGCTGGTCACTACGCGATGTTCGAGGCACCCGTCTCCGTGATCGGGGCCATCGACGCCACCCTGCGCGCCTAGGTCAGCGCAAGGCCCACCTGGTCGCCAACGGGCGACATCACGGTGACGATCGGCGGGCTCAACACGAAGGCCTTGGTGGCCTCGCCCATGGCTGCGAACTCGTCCATGGCGCCGTGTCGGCGCAGCGCATCCTTGGAGTCATAGGCCTCGATGAAGACGTAGTCCCCCTCGCTCTTCGCGACTCGCTGCAGGTCGTAGCGCAGGCAGCCCTCGTCGGCGAGGAAGGCCGCACGAGCCGTCGCGACGGCCGCCTCGAAGTCGGTCGTGCACTCGGGCTTGACGCTGATGGTGGCGATGACGTTGAGCATCATGCATTCACCCTAGATGAATCTGACTTCAAGTGCAGGCAGCACACTGCGTACGCCCGCAGCATGGACGCCTTCCTCCGGGACATGAACTCGCGGGCCTCCGCACGTGGTGGCGCGATGACCAGCGTGGCTACGACGGCAAGGTGGCGGTCAGCCTGGACCTCGACCGCCTTCGGTGCCTGCCCGTGGGAGCCGCGCCCCACACGTGACGAAGGGGGCCGGCTACTCCCTTCGTCACGTCAGCGTCGGCAGGCTCAGCTGACGCCGCCGGCTGACCGTCTGCTCGACGATGACGTCGCGCTCGAGGACACCGCAGGCGGCGAGACGACCGAACGGGTGAACTCCACCAGGTAGTCGTTGAGCGCGATGGAGGCCTCGGTCGCTCGGTCGGCGTCGTCGGACAGGACCCCGTCGAGGATGCCGCGCAGCAGGTGCGAGCCCCGCTCGATCTCGCCGGCGACGTCCCTGACGTGGTGGTGCCAGAAGCGCCGCGAGAGCGACTGCAGCGGAGCGATGGCGTCCGAGAGGTAGGCGTTGTCGGCGGCCGCGGCGATGAGGTGGTGGATCTCGCCGACGAGGACCGCGTAGTCACGCAGGGTCGAGACCTCCTCGTCGAGGCGGTCGCGCAGGTCCCGCAGCCCCTGGGCGTGGTCGGGCAGCTGACGTGCGCACGCGAGGCGCACGGCGGTCACCTCCAGGGCCCGCCGCACCTCGAGCAGGGCGAACTCGTCCTCGGCCATGATCGGCGGGATGAGGATCCCTGATCTTCGCCTTCTCCATCGGCTTCATCGTCCTGATGTTCCCTCTGGACCGACTCGTCGACGGCAGCTTCACGGGTCTCTTCGCCGGCATGACCGGAGCGTTGTTGCTCATCGCCTGCCTCTTCGCTGTCAACGGAGCGGTCTGGGCCGAGGTCTTCCCGACATCGGTCCGGGCTGCCGGGGTCGCTGCGCCTCTGTCCTTCGCGACGGCCATCTTCGGTGGGACGGCGCCGTACCTGAACACCTACTTCTCCAGTGGTGGCCAGCGGGACCTCTTCCTCTGGTACCTCATCGCGGTCGTGGCGATCACCTTGGTCACGGGCGTGCTCACCAAGGAGACCAAGGACGTCGACCTGGATCGCTGAGGTGCCGATCGACGACCTGACGAAGGGGGTGGGCCCGGCCCACCCCCTTCGTCACGTCCGGGATCCGCCACGTTCCCTGCCCTTCGAGACGCTTGCTGCGCAAGCTCCTCAGGACCCGGAGGTCGCGCAGCGACCGTCTCGAGGGACGCACCCTCAGCCGTCGACCGCACCGCGCTCCACGACGTCGACGACGGCCTCTGCGGCGAGACGGTGCCAGCGCCCGGGCCGCTCGAGTAGGGCATGTCCTCCGGGCATGCCCTGCCAGGTGGCGTCGCCGCCAGCGGCCCGCAGTCTCTCGACGAGCTGGCGCGAGCGCTGCGGGCTGCACACCCGGTCGGCTTCGCCGTGGATGACGCGCACGACCGCGTCGCGCAGGTGCTCGTAGGGTTCGCTGGCGTCGACCCACGGCGCGAGCGCGACGCTGCCCAGCACGCCGTCGTCTCCTCCGCAGCGCAGGGCGGCCCAGCCGCCGCTGGAGTGTCCGAGCAGGACGACGGGGAGGTCGTGCTCCTGCGTCAGGCCGTGGACGATCTCGCGGATCTGCGCGAGCCCGCTGCCGGAGGGGGCGATCCACCCGCCGTGGGTGTTGTGGACGAGCACCGGCGCCACCCGGCCCCCGGAGACGCGCCGGATCGCGGGGGCGAAGGGCAGCATCCGCAGATAGGAGACGTCGCGCATCCGTTGCGGCTGGGCGCTCACGGCGCGCCCGCCGTGGAGGACCAGCGCGAGGGCCTGGGTCCGCGGGCCGACTCGGGCGCGTCCCTGTCGGATCGCGCTCATCAGGTCAGCGCTCACACCAGGCCGTCACGAGTGCGCTCAGGTCGGGGCTGGTCGGGCGTGACCCACGCGCTGACGAGCGGGACTCCCTCCCACGCTCCCCCGCGCGCGATGGCGACGACTGCATGCGTTCCGGTGAGGTCGAGCTCGACGTGCTCGACCTCGACGGTCTCGAAGAGCGGCGCCGACCCGGCCCGCATCATGGCGGTCACGGCGGCCGCGCGGAATCCGTCCTTGTCGTACTCGGCGCGCACGGCCTGCACGCACTCGGTGTCGGCGGCCGGCTCGTCGGGCAGGATCGCGTGGGCGACCTCGGCGACGCCGGGTGCGGTCGTGAGGTCCAGCGTCGCACTGGCGGTCCAAGGGCGCAGTCGGCTGCGCCACTGGCTGCGGCGCCCGTCGGGCCCGACCGGCAGGTCCGCGACCTCGTGCGCGAGCATCTCCGTCTGCTCGGTCCACGAACGCCACGAGTGGCCGGTGTCGGGCAACGCGTCGGGCCGGGAGGCGTGGCGCAGGACTCCGTCGTCGAGGAGGGCGACGACTTCGTCGACCGCCTGCCAGACGCGCGAAGGGGGTACCTCCGGGGCGGCCGCCACGCTCAGGACGTCGACGCCGTCGGCAGTGTGCGGTTTGGCCACGACGACATCGCCGGCAGCCTCCGTGCGAACGATCGCCTGCAGCCCGCCGTCCAGCACCAGATCGCCGGACTCCTCCTCGTGCAGCGGCTCGATCCACCGCGGCTCGAGGACGAGCGCGGTGGCGAGCAGGATCCGGGTCATCGGGTCGACGTCCGCTGGGAAGCTTTCGATCAGACCACGGGTGCGCTCCGATGCCCAAGCGTCCAGGGTGGATTGGTCGGGGATGGGCCGGTCCACGTCGAGCGGGGTGTGGGCGTCGGGTGCCGCCCATGCGCCGACGGCGGCTGCAAGAGTCGGGTGCGGCTCGACGAAGAACTCGCGCGCGACCTCGCTGGCCCGCTCGCTCGGCATGCCCAGCAGGTTCTCGAGGTCTGCTCGCTCTGGGCCCGTGACGTGCTCGGCGGCGTGCGCGAGGAGCAGCCACAGGCCGGCGTGGGAGACGACGGAGGTCTCCGCCTGGTCCAGCGCGTCGCGACAGGCGGCGGCATACTGCGTCACCGCGAGCGCGACGGAGCCGTCGGACGTTGGCACATCGTCGCTGATCGTCGAGCCCCCAGTCTCCATCAAGTCGACTGTCCCACAAACGACGCATGAAATGTCCCCACCGTTCGTTGACCCGCCCGTGCTTGATCCGCAGCTGCGGCAACTCTGACGGGCAGGAGAAAGATCGTCCCTCACGCGCACCATCCGTTTTGTCGTTCACGCAATTTCTTACGGTGCGCCGTCAGGCAGCTACCATGGACACCAAGCACCGACAAACATGACTCCAAGCAACCCGATCTTATTAGGCCGCCGTGAAGCGGCCGCCGTCAACCTCAATTCTTGGTTAGTTCCGCGATGATCTCACCCGTAAATCTCGGTCCTTTCAACCGGTCCCTCGATGGCACAGAGCCACCTGCCGCCCGTACAATCAATTCTCCTGCTTGGCGAAACAGCGAAGGCTGATCAGCTTGATTTAGCCTTGCAATCAACTTCTTAGCATCGCTCTCTGCCGCTTTAGAGTTCAGATCCGAGAACGGCCTGCCCAGAGCCTGAAATGCGTAAACCATGAGCACGTGGTAACGGGCAGCTTTGTACGCCGGCTCGAGGCCAGTACGAAAGGCGTTCTCCAAGCGATAAGCGGCAAGGGCACTGGCGACGTAAGGACTCAATTGATGACCGTCAACGAAGGCCTCCCCTTTCACCTCTTCAAATAGGCGATTTGGGTAGCGGGCGGCGATGTGGGGGGTCTTCAGGACCGTGGCGGCTAGGCACCTCAGTTGATCCTGAATAGTCACGATTCGAGTTTTTGGAATTGAGAGGTCATGATATTGCCCGGGGCGACGCTCGTAGTAGAGTCCCACGTTATTCTGATCCAGTTGATAGTAGCTCTCCAACTTCTTTTGAAAGTTTGTAAGGGCCACCAGTTGGTTTTCATCAACTTGGGTCTGCGAGTTCGTGGCCAGGATTATCTGCGATTTAACATCGTCATCTTCAGTCACGACAACGCGGAGGGGGACAAATGTCCTTGACGATCGATCATCCTCAAAAGACTTGCTAGCCAAGTATAGGCAGTGACTCGTTTGGCACCCATTGACGATTTGATACCCAGTGAGCGAAATTGCATCTCCTGGGAGTGGAGAATACTTCTGCGCGACGACAGTCACGCCATTGTTAAGTACTGGCAAGAGGTCGCTCTGCTCACCCGAAACGGTTTGCATGATGCGGTCATTTACGCGATTTCCGGTCCCTTGAAACCCTCGCACATTGTCGTAGAACACCCGTTCATCCAAGTTCCCGTCGGCATCCACCAACATCTTGAATAGTTCGGAAAGCGACGCAATCCCCAGGATGGCCTGATCAACGCCAGGCATCTCTGGCAAGTTCAACTGCTTCGATAGCGTAATGTCCACTCTGTTCGCGTTATGCTTCCGTTGCCACGCGCCGTGAATGTCATCACTTCCCCACACCTCTACAACCGTTTGCCCAACATGACCGAGGAGAGCAATCTCACGCTCTACCGTTCGCCGACGATCCTCGACCTGAGGATCCGCCACAGAGCTCGCAGGAGCGGTACTGATAAAGCGCAATTCAACGGTTGGCGAACCAAAGAGTTTTGAAGCGTACTTGCTATATAGCAGCGAAAGGGTGGACGACAATTGGTCAAGATTTGGGTATGAGGGGAAGCGGTCGCCGTTAAGGAACTTCTTTACGATATCTCCGCTGTTGAGGATCTGGGGCGAATCGATCGACGGCGAGCGCTTGATCTGCATGAACTGCAGGGCAACCTCTAAACGACCTGATGCCGACGCCACGCCGTCCAAGTCCTCTTCGTCCCGCACCAACTGTCCATTAACCTCCATCACCGCGACGTCTACCCCCGGCGCACCTGGGTCGAGGGAGAAGTCCGTCAATGGCGCCTGCGCGATAAGTCCATCCGGCAGCCCGAGGCTTGCCGCAAAGAGCTCGAAAGCGTCACTCTCAGAGACGCTCTGCAATTCTTCAGATTCGATAAAGCGCTCAAAGAGCCCCCGAACTAGCGGGTTCATAATGCCTCCAAGAAGTCAATGCACTCACGGCTGGGCGTCAGCCTATCCCGCGTCCCGCGATTCAGACGAGACCATGCCACGCATGGCGCTTGGCCCGATCTGGGAACTTCACGCCGCATACCGCGGCGCCATCGCCTCCATCTGCTCGATCACCAGCTTGATCGCCTCGGGCTGCTTGTCCGGCGGGTACTTGTGCACGACGAGCAATCGCTTGATCGAGGACCGCAGTTTCGCGCGCACGTCGTCGCGTGATGTCCAGTCGGTCTTGATGTCCCGCTGCATGACGACGACCAACTCTCGCGCGATCGTCGCTAGGACATCGTCGCCCATGAGCTCAACGGCAGATTCGTTCTGGGCCACCGCGTCGAAGAACGCCAGTTCGTCCTCATCGAGCGCCGGGTCAAACTGCTCCCCCCGCTTGGCCTCGTGGGCAATGTCCTGAGCCATCTCGATCAGCTCGGCGATCACCTCGGCCGACGTCAGCTGCTGGTTGGTGTACTTGTTCATCAGTTCCGCGAGCCGCTGGGAAAAGGCACGCTGTCGCACGAGGTTGTGCCGAGACACGCGCCCGGACTCCTCGGTCAACGTGGCCCGGAGCGCCTCGATCGCCAAGTGCGGGTTCGTCGCCGACGTTGCCTGCTCGACGAAGTCCGGCCCGAGGTCCGCGAGACTCGGTTTTGGGATCCCGGCGGCCTCGTAGATGTCGACGATCTCGCCGCTCTGAGTGGAGTCGGCCACCAGGCGACTGAGCAGCCTCTGGATGTTTTCGGGTACCGGCTCACCCCGAGACTGTCGTTCGGCCGCGTCGAACTTGCCCATGTAGACGCGTACTTCCTCGTAGAAGCGCACGTCGGCTCGCAAGTGGTCGAGTGTCTGCGACCCTGAGGCGATGGCCCACGCCCTCGACAGCTGCGCGCTCAGCTTCCGGAAGCGGTCAGTGAGGCTCTCCTCCCCCCCGGACACGTCATGATTGCCCAAGGTCGCGGGGCTGCGCACGTACTGGGTCATGCCGAGCGCGGCGTCTAGCCACGACGTAGGTCCCCCATCGAGTTTCGCCTTCCAGTTGTAGCCCGCGCAGAGGTCCGCGAGCTGCGCGACGAGGTCCTCGGTGAGCGCGACCGCCTCGTCAATATGGCGCCCCATGGGCTTGGCTGCCTGGTCATTCGCGGTGTACTCGGCCAGGGCCTTGTTCAGGTTCTCGGCCAAGGGTGCGTACGCGACGAGGAGACCGTCCTGCTTCCCGCGGTAGGTGCGGTTGACTCGCGCCAGGGTCTGCATGAGGAGCGCACCCTTGAGCGGGCGGTCGAGGTAGAGCGTGTGCAGCGGCGGCGAGTCGTAGCCGGTGAGCATCATGTCCTTGACGATGACGATCTCCAGCTCGTCGTCGACGTCGCGCAGACGCTGCTTGATGACCTTGTTGTCCGAGTCGCGCCGCACGTGATCCGACACCGGCGGCTGGTCCGTCGCGTTACCCGAGTAGACGACCTTGATCGTCCCGCGGTCCAGCTCGTCGGAGTGCCAGTCGGGGCGAAGGGAGATGATCTCGGCGTAGAGGTTGGCGCAGATCTCCCGGGTCCCGCCGACGATCATGGCCTTGCCGTGCGCACCGATGACCTTCGCCATCTGGGTGCGTCGGTTTTCCCAGTGCTCGACGATGTCAGCGGCCAGCGCCTCCAGGCGTGCCGGTGCGCCGTAGACGGCGTTGATGACGGCCACGGACTTCTCGATCCGCTCCCGCTCCGCCAGGTCGAGACCGACGGCGGCTTCGTCCGCGGCCCGGTCGACGTCGTCCTCGGTGACGCCCTCGGCCAGTCCGACCTTGATCAGGCGTGGCTCGAAGTAGACGGGGACGGTGGCACCGTCCTCGACCGCGCGGGACAGGTCGTAGATGTCGATGTAGTCGCCGAAGACATCCCGGGTGTTGCGGTCGGTGAAGGAGATCGGAGTCCCGGTGAAGGCGATGAGGGTCGCGTTGGGCAGCGCGTCCTTGAGATGACGGGCGTACCCGTCGAGGTCGTCGTAGTGGCTGCGGTGCGCCTCGTCGACGATGACAATGATGTTGGAGCGCTCGGACAGGGTGGGGTGGTCGGCTCCCGCGTCGCGCTCGGTCTTGCTCAGCCCGAACTTCTGCAACGTCGTGAAGTAGATGCCACCGGTCACGCGCGACGCCAGCTCCTCGCGCAGCTGCGCACGTCGGGTGACCTGCACGGGCTTCTCCGGCAGCAGCTGACTGCGCTGGAAGGCCTCGAAGAGCTGGCCGTCCAGCTCGGTCCGGTCCGTGACGACGACGATGGTCGGGTTGAGCAGCTTGGGGTGGCGCATGACGCGGTTGGCGTAAAGCTCCATCTCCATCGACTTGCCGGACCCCTGGGTGTGCCAGACGACGCCAGCCTTGCCATTGCTCTGCACGGCCTGGATGGTCGTGCCGACGGCCTTGCTCACCGCGAAGTACTGGTGCGGCTTGGCGATGCGCTTGAGCAAACCGGTCGCGCTGTCGTTGTCGAAGGCGGTGAAGTCACGCATGAGCTGCAGGAACCGCTCGGGGTTGAAGACACCCTCGATCAGGTACTCCAGCCCCGTGCCGTGGTGACTGTCCTCGTGCTGCACGCCGATGGTCACTGGCTCCCCGTCGTCATCGACGTTCCACGGCGAGTAGTGGTTGAGCGGGGTGAAGGGGGTGCCGTACTGCGCGAAGAGCCCGTCGCTGGCGACGGTGACGACCACCGTGCGGAAGGCCATCGGAAGCTCCCGGACATAGGTCGTCAGCTGATTGTGGGCAGCCGTGACGTCGGCATGAGCCGCGCCAGCCTGCTTGAGCTCGATGATGCTCACCGGTAGGCCGTTGATGTAGAGGACGATGTCGAAGCGCCGCTGCACCTCACCCGAACGGACCGTGACCTGGTTGACCGCGAGGTACTCGTTGTCCTCGACCCTGGGGCCGATGAGCCGGATCGTCGGGTTCTGCTCCTGCCCGTCGGTGTCGAGGTAGCTGACCCCGCGATACCCGTCGACGAGGAACCGGTGGATCCGGTGGTTCTCGGTGATCCCGTCCTGGGACTTCGGCGCGAGGATGTCAGCCATCGCCTGCTGCAGGTACTCGGTCGGCACGCTCGGGTTGAGACGCACGAGGGCGGCCATGAGCCGGATCGGGATGACCGGGTCCTCCCAGGAGGTCCGCTCCCCCGAACCGGGAGCAATTGCCGTGCCATGCATCGGCTGCCACTCCTGCTCGGACAGCGTCTCGAGCGCGAGCTGCTCCCACGCGTCTTCGGTGAATCCGGACTTATCGACCATCAGAGCGCCTCCTCGACGACCTGCTCCGCGTCCTTGACGGTGACCTTGCCCGACATGAGAAGGGGGAGCAACGCGTCGCGCGTCTGCGCCAGCTTTTCGATCTCGAGCTCAGCGGCCAGTGCGCGTCGCCACAGTCCCGTCATCAGCTCATCCTCACGTTCGATGATGTCCCGGCGGGGCACGAGGACCGGCTCATCCAAGTGGCGTCGTTGGATGTGGCCCATCGTCGTCGCCTTGTCGGCCGCGATGGCGCGAAACTCGGCGAGCTTACGCTGCAAGACGCCGCTGACGAGCCACATGGGAAATCCGTCATTCGGGATCACCTTGAAGATGTGCTGGTTCACGATCGCCTCGGGGCGATACCACCGGTGCAGCGTCAGCGACCCCGACCATGCAAAGAGCAAGTCCCCCGGTCGGGCGACGTGCTTGTCATCCACGTCGATGTCGTTGTACACCGTCGAGCCCCCCAAGCCCGAGTTGAGCTCCGCGATCCGAACGACGACCCGTCCCGTACCAGTCGCATTCTTGGTGAACGCCTTTCCGTTCACGTACTGCGCCGTACTGGACAGCGGCATCGGTTCGGCCTCGTCGAGCATGGGTTGCAGCCGTGCGTTTCGAAGCTCATCAAGCGACTCAACGAGGCGGGCGTTGGCGGCGATCTTGTCGTCGAGCGCCCCCAGCACCTCCGCGATCGCCCGCTGCTCGTCCATGTGAGGCACGCGCAGTTCAAGGGTGCGGATGTCAGCAAGGTTGATGTACGCCGCCATGTCTGTGTTGTTGGCGCGATGAGACGCCTGGAGCAGGAAGTCCCGCGACCTGAACCAGTAACTCAGGAATCTCGCATTCAGCTCGTTGGGTTCAACCACCCGGAAATAGCACAGCTGGGGGCTGTAGACGAGCTGCTCGATACCTTCGGGCACGATCGCGACACGTCCAACCGTGCCTTTGGTCGTCAGCAGGACGTCCCCAGGCTCGGACAACTTCGAGTTGATCTTGTCCTTGTACTCGGCTGAGACGAAGTCTGGTCCATCCGCGCCGATGACTCCCTCGCCGATATCCGCCACGCGCAGGATGCGATACCCCGGCGTGCCGTGTTCGGAGCGCTTGGTCCGGTATCCGTCTCCAATCTCCAGCACGCCTCGCGAGACCAACGTCCCGAGCGAAACCCTGTCAGTCATGAAACCCTCCCCAACTGCTCACGCACAACCTGCTCCAGCCGCGCGCTCTCGTCGAACTGCTCGAACAGCTCCTTCGTCAGGCGCTCGATCTTCTCCTCGATGGGCTCGCCATCGTCCTCCGTCTCGGGCGCCCCGACATACCGCCCGGGCGTGAGTGCGTAGTCCGAGGCCTTGATCTCCGCCAGGGTCTTCGTCGCGCAGAAGCCGGGCACGTCCTCGTACTCCCGCCCCTCATCGACCGCGGACCGTGACCCACGCCAGGCGTGGAAGGTCTCCGCAATGCGGGCGATGTCCTCGGGCGCGAGCGCGCGCTCGGCCCGGTCGACCATGTACCCGAGATCCCGCGCATCGATGAAGAGCACCTCACCGGTCCGGTCGGTCGCCCCCTTCGCCCCGGCGCTCTTGTCCTTGGCGAAGAACCACAGGCACACCGGGATCCCCGTGGAGCGGAAGAGCTGGGTCGGCAGCGCGACCATGCACGAGACCATGTCGGCCTCGACGATGCGGGCGCGGATCTCCCCTTCGCCGCCGCTGTTGGACGACATCGACCCGTTGGCCATGACGACGCCGGCCTGCCCACCGGGCGCGAGCTTGGACAGGATGTGCTGGATCCACGCGTAGTTGGCGTTGTTCTTCGGCGGCACGCCGTAGACCCAGCGCGGGTCCTCCTCGGCTCGGTGCCAGTCCTTGATGTTGAAGGGCGGGTTGGCCATGACGTAGTCCATCGACAGCTCCGCGTGGTAGTCCCGCACGAAGGTGTCACCCCACCGGTTGGCCAGACCCTTGTTGCCGATGCCGTGGATCGCGAGGTTCATCTTCGCCATCCGCCAGGTCCGCTCGTTGAGCTCCTGACCGTAGATCGAGACGTCCTTGGGGTCGCCGTCGTGCTCGTAGACGAACTTCTCCGTCTGGACGAACATGCCGCCGGACCCGCAGCACGGGTCGTAGACGCGACCGCTGCTCGGCTGGAGCACCTCGACGAGCACCTTGACCACGCTCGCCGGCGTGTAGAACTCACCACCCCGCTTGCCCTCGGCCCGGGCGAACTTCTCGAGGAAGTACTCGTAGACCTCACCGAGGAGGTCGCGGGCCCTCCCTTCCCCTTGCCGGGAGAACCGGGCGCTGTTGAAGAGGTCGAGCAGCTCGCCCAACCGTCGCTGGTCGACGTTGTCGCGGTTGAAGATCCGCGGCAGCGTGCCCTCGAGGCTGGGGTTGGACCCCATGACCAGACCCATCGCCTCGTCGACCAGCTGGCCGATGTTCTTCGGCGGCTCACCGCCGACCGCAGGCACACCCTTCGCGTTTTGCGCCAGATACGTCCAACGTGCCGCCGACGGGACGACGAAGACCCCGTACCCCTGGTACTCCTCGGGGTCGTCGATGAGCATGTCGATCTGCTCGTCGTCCATCCCCTGCGCGGTCAACTCGACGCGGATTGCCTCGCGGCGCTCCTCGTAGGCGTCGGAGACGTACTTGAGGAAGATCAGGCCGAGGATGACGTCCTTGTACTGCGACGCGTCCATTGACCCGCGCAGCTTGTCGGCCGCCTTCCACAGCGTGTCCTTGAGCTCCTTCATCGTCGACGGAGCCGTGGGGTCCTTCTTCGTCCTCGGTGGCATGGTCAGTGTCCTTCCTCGGTGGGAGTAATGGTCATGGCGCCACGGGCGATGCCGTGAGCAAGTTCGTGAGCCAAGGCGGAGAGGTCGGCCAGGCGCTGTCGGGCTTGGTCCTCCTCATCGGCGATACGGCGAAGTGCGATCGCCAGTTCCCCGGTCTGCTCGGCGGGGATGCGAGGCAGACTCCATGCCTGCCACCGCGGCGAGCGCGCCGGCAGAGCGTTGATGGCACGCGCGACGACCTCGGGCACGAGCCCGCTGCCCGGCGCACACCGCAAGATCCGTGCAGGTGATGCGACCACCGACAAACCATCCCAGTCGATGATCGCGGCCGGGTGCGGTGAGACGCAGAAGATGACATCGCCGGGCTCGGTGCGGCGGGCACGTGGCCAAGAGCGCTCGAGGTCCAGTGGATCGAGCCCCTTCCGCGGAGGCGACGGGTGCTGCACGGTGTGTGCGTCGATGACACGCACACCACCGTCGGTCTGCGGGACGGCTTCGGCGATGCGGGTGCCGGCGAGGACTCGCAGCTCCCGGGCGCGGATGGCCGCCTCGATGGTCACCTGCTGTCGCGAGTCCTCACCATCGCCGGCGGCAACGGCCATGCCCTCGAGGAGGCTGGGGGGCGGTTGCGTTTGCAGTTGCTTGATCAGCCCCCGTACGCGCACGACGCTCTCGGCCACCGCAGCGGTGCGAGCCCGCGTTGGACGAGAGCCGGGCGCCACGAGCGGACCTGAGGAGGCCAGCAGCGGTGCCGTCGCCGTGAGTCGCGCGTAGCGGAAGTTGTGAGTCGCTCGAGCCCGATCACTCAGGGAGGCCATGACATCGGTGACGAGGTCGTCGACGACATCCGCTCGCAGGGTCTCGTTCGTGAGGTCCGCAGCTGCCAGACGCTGCTCGTCCAGCTTGCGTGAGCTCGGGGCACCGGCCAGCACCCAGATCCCGACCACTTGGCGTGAACCGTCGGTGACAAGACCCGCTGGCAGGCGGACCGCGCACCGCAGCCGCCCAAGGCGCACGACGTGGTCACGGTGTTGCTCGCGTGAGCTGTCGTTCAGTCGGTCGCACAGCGCCGTGGCGGGTCCGAGGATCAGCGCACGCTGGCTTTCCGTCATGTCCAGCTGCACGCCATCGGCTGTCGCGAGGATCGACTCGGGGTCGCTCCCCGCGCCGGCCAGCGGGAGCCGGGTCACGATGATCGGCAGGACGTCATGCGGAGGAACTGTGATGACGCTACGACCGCGCAGCCAGTGAAAGCGGCGCATCGCTCGGGCTACGGGCGACGACCCATCAACCAGGACATGTACGAGCGCTCCCTCGCCAAGCGCGGTCAGGACCGCGTCAACGAGCATCGGGTCCGCGTCGAGCGGGTCGGTGATCACGGCCTCGCCCTCAAGGTCGAGTGCCATCGCTGCGCCGAGCCGACCGGCGAGCTCCACCGCGTGGTGTCCGAGTGCCGCGGTGGATCGGCCACGACGTCGACGACCGAGCACGACCTCATGTGCGCTCGTCGCGTCCCACGCCGCGTCGACGAGGCTCTCGACGTAGGCGGCCACCGACACCAGATCCTCACCCGCAGCGGTGAGCTCGCTGACGAGGTGGTCGTCGTCCTGGTCGATCGCGTCGGCCTCCTCGAGGACATCCTCGCGCGAGCTCTGCGACAGGTCGATCCCCGTGCGCGACTTGAGGCAGAGGAGCGCGTCGACGGCTGCGTCGAGGACCGCATCCTCGAGAGGCACCGACGGTGTGGCGTGAGCCAAAGCATCGGCTCGGTAGTCAGGGTTGTTGCCGCGGTCGGTGCGCTCGAGCCAGTCGACGACGTCGGTCATCGCGAAGCGCTCCTGGCCGCCACGGACATCCACGGGCTCGGGGAAGGGCACGACCTGACCACGCACCACGGGACGCTGTCGCCACGCACTGACGACGGCCCGCTGGACGTGGGCCAAAGCCGCGATGTCAGACAAGACCATGACCGGGCTGTCGATCGTGCTGGTACGGGACATCCCTCCTCCTCTCACTCATGGGACGGGCGACGTGTCGACCAAGGTAGTGAACAGGTCCGACAACAGATAGGTGACTCACTGATAAGGCGACTTATCAGCTTCTCCGGTATCGCCTTGGGCACTCTCCGGCCCAAGCTTTGTCTCGCCCCGCAGCTGACCGAGCCGGGGTCGTGCCCGACGGGAGGGACGAGCACGACCCCACCTCGGTCACCGCGCAAACAAACCTGACAGGAGACCGCCATGAAGGACACCACTGTCCACCTCATCTGCTACAGCGTCGTCGCCGTGACTGCCTTCGTCGTCGGTGCCGTGATGATCCTGATCCTCGGTGCCGGCGACGGGGCTTCCAGCGCCACCGCCGTGACCTCGACCCGCACCAGCACGGTGACGTCGACCGCCAAGGTGACCGATGCGGGTTCCACCACGACGACCACCGCTCCCCCGACGACGACCACCCGGACCACCACAGCCACGGTCACGGCGAAGCCGCCGCCTCCCGCAACCGACATCCCTGGTGACGGGACCTTCGAGGTGGGGGTGGATGTCGAGCCAGGGACGTACATCTCAGACGCGCCATCGAGTGGCAGCTGCTACTGGGCTCGCCTGAGCAGTCCCACCGGGACCGACAACATCCTCGACAACAACATCTCGCGAGGTCAGTCCATCGTGACGATCTCCACCTCCGACGCCTTCTTCGAGACCAGCCGGTGCAACGGCTGGACGAAGCGCTGACCCGACCTGAAGAACCACAACAAGGAGAGACTCATGAAGAAGACCACGATCGCCCTGGCCCTGTCCGCCTTGATGTCGCTCAGCGCGTGCGCCACCACGAGCGGCTCGACCGAGGACTCACCGTCGTCCGGCACCAACCGACCGTCCACGACCGCGGAGGCGACCGAAGCTGGCGGCGACGCCGCTGCCGATGCGTCCGCAGACGACACTGAGGCCGAAGCTGCTGCCCAGACTCCTTCGGTGCTCGCGTTCGGCAAGGCGTTCACCTACACGGACGGACTGCAGGTCACGGTCAGCAAGCCGACCCCGATGACCTCTGGAGAATGGGCCGCCCCGAGCAACGCGAAGGGTCAGGCTTTCACCGTGACCATCGTCAACGACACCGAGGCGCCCTTCGACCCAACGCTGGCCTACATCACCCTGCAGTCGGCGAACACCGAGGCGGAGCAGATCTTCGACTCCGAAGCCGGGTACGGCGATTCTCCGCAGACCACCCTCCTGCCCGGGCGGGAGACGACGTACAAGGTCGCCTTTGCCACGCCCGACGCGTCGGACCTCGTCATGGAGTTCACGCCGTCTTGGGACCACGACCCGGCGATCTACGCGACGAGCGGCAGTTGAGTCATGGACGCTGGGGCCACCTGGGAGCACGTGGCCCCGGCGTCCAACGGCTGCTGATCATGCCCCAGTACGCGGCGAGGCCACCCATGACGTCAGAGACGGAAGGCGTCGACTCCACCGAGGGTGTCGACACCGAGCCGCAGACGTCTTTGAGCGGCTATCAACCACTCGATCGCAGGTCCCCATTCCTCGCGCCGGTCCAAGTACAGGAAGGGCGACTCGAGGGAGACCCTGGTCGCCTTCCGTCCCACCATGGCGTCCCATGCGAGCGCCTCTCCCACTGCCTGCTCAAACTGTGCGCGCCGCGCGTGCAGCCATTGGTATCGCTGGTCATTGATCTCCGGGTCCGATGAGTTGAAGTACAACTGGACGGCGAGACCTGACTGGTACCAAGCGGTCGCGACGACTACGCCAGGCACCCCGAGGGACACATCGATCCACGAGGCGCTCGACGTCGTGGCACGTGTCCACTCGGGGTGCTGGGCGCGCATGCGCTCAAATGTCTGTCCCCAGAACTCGCGATATAGCGCTGCCCGTGCACTGGCATCCCGAGCCTCGGCGCCGCCCAAGAACTGCTGCCGCACCTCGCGCAGTCGACGACCATCGGCCACCGTCCAGAAGTACCACCCATTGGTCGCCTTCTTGCGCAGGTGCTTTGCAGCACCAGACGGGGTGTCGAACTTCTTGCCGTCGAGATGGAGACGCATATCCGCGCCGATGGTCGCCTCGCGCCCTGCGAAGTCCCGATGTGCAGCGAACAGGCGATCACCCACCCTCAACACATCGCCTTCCACGAGGTGTTTCAGCTCCACCCAGTCCCCCGCCTTCGTTTGCGGGTCGATGACGCGCCCCAAGTGCCCCTCGGGGACCGGCCAGACCTCGAGGAGCGCATCGACCATTCGGGTCGTGCGCTCGTCGATCCGAGTCTCGCTCCACTCATCACCCTCGGTCGAATCGATGAGTCGTCCCGTGAGCTTGATGGTGTTGTGTTGTAGCAGGGCCGTTCGCTTCGTGGTCCAAGGACCATTCGACACCCTGGAGTTCAGCGACTGCGTCAACAGCGTCAGGTTCCCCAAACGATGCACGCGTTGCTGCCGCTCATCTTCTTCCTCAGGGGTCGCCACGGGCCAGGAGTCCTGCCACTTCTGCGGCAGGATGTGCTCGATGGGGTGACCGACACGCTCGATCTGCGGCTGCCCGGTCTCTGCGCGGTAGAGGTTTTCAATGGCCTCCAGGTAGGCCCGCAATCTGGGCCGAGGGAAGCGTCGGTATGCCGATTCCACCGTCATGGCTTGGCGTACTTCGTCATCGCCTGGCCAATACGTGCTGGCAACGTTCAGCCGCGCCAACTGCCCCACGACTCGGTCCGCCAGTTCATCGGCGGGCACGTCACGGTTGGCCGCCATGATCTCAGCGACGATCCGACCAAGGTCCGAATTCGTCATGCGGAGGAGTTGTCGACGGATCACCCAACTCTCGGCTGCGGACACCACACGCTCGATGACGCTCTGCGGCAGAGCGCGGACCGGACTGTGCAGCCAGATGAGCAGCGGCTTCAACAGTTCTATCCCGCTGGACTGCATGCGATACATCGCCATCTCAACAGTGCTCAGATCGCCGCTTGGGCGCGTGGCCGCTTCCGTCCAAGCGTGATAGAGATCGGCTTGCTGCTTGATCCGCGGGAGGAGATCCACCATGGCCTCCTGCACGTCGTGGTCGACGTAGGCCTTGAATCGGGCGAAGGTCGACTGGGGACTGATCTCCTCACCCAATTCGGCGGCCAACCATTGGTTGAGGAAGAGCGAGCTTCGCGTCACGAAGTTTCGTCCGACGCTCACTTCCTTCATCCAGAACTTGGTCTCGAACGGCCACAGCTCCTTGTAGGCCCGGCGGGTGTCTCCCCCTTCGGCCTCAATCGTCTGGAACACGAAGTTGCGCACCAGGTCCGCGGCAGTCAGCGGCGTACCGCGGGCGTTCAGAGTCTCGAAGATCTCTTGTGAGTTCTCTGTCGCGAGGAGCTCAATCGTCACGATCGTGAGCTCTCCGGTCAGCACGGCTGTCAGTTGCTCCGAACGATCCGGGAAGCCTGGCCCAGCGGGTTCACCCAACCACTCCGACACCACGGTCGTGAAGTAGTGATGCGCCTGCACCAGCTGCGACTCGCTGCGCTCAAGGCTGGCGTGGTCGATCGGCGCCTCCGCCGTCATCACCTCGTCAAAAGCCGACCTGTCGTTGTTGAGGTGTCGCAGCTTGAGGATGCTCTCCCCCTCCGGGACGTATGCGGTCGGGTTGTGAGTGAGCATCTCGAGCTGGTCCGCCAGACGGGTGGCCCCAGCCGCAGCCAGCAGCGCGTGCGTCGCGTCCATGAGCAACTGCAACGTCGTCAGCCGCTGCTGCCCATCGATCACGTTCCACGTGGTGACCCGATTGATCCCAGCCGGATGAGCTTGGAGCACGACGGCGCCCAAGAAGTGCTGAGCAGCCACGTGCGGCTGCGTGATGCGGAGCTCCGCCACCCGCCGGATGTCCTGCCAAAGCGGCTCCCACTGCTCGTCTTGCTTCCACACATAAGGACGTTGGAACAACGGGATGACGAAATGCTGCGGCATGTTGAACAGCTGGAGCGGGGCGCGCTTGAAAGTCTCCACCCAGCGCATTGTGCCTGCTCGTTCGACCGACGGTGCTCTTCCAAGCGCCATCTGACCAGCGGGCTTGCTCCAGGTGCCGCCCCAGTAAGGTGCTGACCACGTGCTTGTTAATACGTGCTGGATACGTCACTGGGACCTGGAGGTAGATCGTGGGCAATTGGTTCCATCCACTTGACGCGGCCGACTCATTGAATGCTTATGAGACTGCACAGAACAGCCGGACGAGCAACGAGCTGCTCAGAGAGATGGTGTCGCTCGAGAAGTCGAAACAATTGGGCTGGACCATCGTCGATTCCCACGTGGAGGTCTCTTGGAACGGCGAATGGCTCTTATGCAGGATCTCCAGCGATGCGCCCCGCCTCCTGAGGACCATGCTCAGGAGCAGTGGCTGGACGATCCATCGCGATGAGATCGCGAGCGTTTCCAACAAGCCACCCACGTTGGTGAAGAGCGGACAACTCACCATCGTCACACGAGACGGGAAAGAACGCGCGCTCCCGTACGACCGCGCCAAGTCGATCGACTTCACGCAACTCGCGAAGCGCCTGTCAGACGCCGTTGTAGACGTCTCAGGGCAGGCCGCTTCGGGAGCACCCCCAATGGCCCAGGAACCAGCGCGAGAGCTAACGCCTCCCACCGCACCTGCAGGGTGGCTACCAGCCCATGGCAGCCCCGGCTGGCTTCAGTATTGGGACGGCTCCGTTTGGACGGACCACTTTCACAAGGTGGATGACGATCAGCCGTGAGCCTCACGCTCCCGATTTCATCCTCCGGCGCCCTGCGCGCCCATTGGTCGGGCCGCCGATCTGACGCCCAGTTGATCGGTCGAACAGGGAACTCGATCCGACGACCCGTCTAATTCGGACAGACGGACTTCTCGCCAAGATCTGCAGCCTTCACCGCGAGTCGTCCGGGAACTGCAGAGGAAGCAGGTCGACTGCCTCGGTGGTCAACTGCACCGTGCGCTCCAGCAACGCACCGACGGAGGCCGACCGCAACAGCGCCAGTTGGTCGAGAGTCTCCAGCGGCGCGATCCCGGCCAACTGCCACGCATTGGTCACCGGGTCCTCGGACAGCTCGACGTCAGCGGGCCAGAGCTGGGTGCGGTACTCGCTCATGACTGCCAGCGCCCTCCGGACGACGCGCTCCGTCTCGACCATCTGGGAGGCCTGCTCGTCCTCCCACACCAGGTCGGGCAGGGGGCGCACCTCAGCTCGCGGGTACGGGTCGTCGTCCAACCACCGCACGACCTCAAAGCGCCCAGTACCCCGCGCCACGAGTCGGATCCGATCGGCAGCTGGACTCACCCGTTCGACGACCGCCACGGTGCCGATGGAAAAGCGCTCGTCTCCCCCACCGACCTCGAATCCGCGCTCGATGAGCACCACGCCAAACCGCCCGTCACCGCTC
>NZ_BCSQ01000049.1 GCF_001570945.1 Janibacter anophelis NBRC 107843 | reverse complement strand
CGCGGGGCCGGACTTGGCCAGCCACGTCCGGCCGGCGAGGAGCCCCGCCGCGCCGAGGACGACACCGCCGAGCGGGCGGATCCCGCTCTCGCGCGCGGTGAGGTAGCCGCCGACGAGCCCGAGGGCGGTGACGGGGGCGGTCTGGACGAGGTGAGCGTCACGCAGTGCCATGCGGACAAGGCTACGACCGGGGCGAAGGGGATGGGATGCTGCCGTGCAGGACCGCACCTCGAGCACAGGAGCAGCGATGAGTACCGACAAGATCGTCGTCGTCGACGGAGCCCGCACCCCCACCGGCAGCTTCGGCGGGATGTTCAAGGACGTGCCCGGGTACGAGTTGGGCGCCGCCGCGAGCCGCGCGGTACTCGAGCGTGCCGGTGTCGCGGGCGAGGACATCTCCGAGGTCGTCATGGGCTGCATCGGCCAGGTCGGGCCGGACGCCTACAACGCGCGCCGCGTCGCCGTCGCCGCAGGCCTGCCGACCAATGTCCCCGCCTTCACCGTCAACCGCCTGTGCGGCTCCGGCCTGCAGGCCATCTGGTCCGCCGCGCAGGAGATGCGGTGGAACGAGCTGGACTTCACCCTCGCCGGTGGCGACGAGTCGATGTCCCGGATGCCCTTCTACGACTTCGGCGCCCGCAACGGGTACCGGCTCGGCAACCGGCAGCTGCAGGACGGCACCGTCCTGATGCTCACCGACCCCTTCCACGACATCCACATGGGCGTCACGGCGGAGAACGTCGCGACGAAGTACGGCGTCTCCCGTGAGGAGCAGGACGAGTTCGCCCTCGAGTCGCAGCGTCGGGCAGCGACGCCGGAGGCGCAGGCCGCCTTCGCCGAGGAGATCACCCCGGTCGAGGTCGGGGGTCGCAAGCCCTTCACCGCCGACACGGACGAGCACCCCAAGCCCGATACGACCCTCGAGACCCTGGCGAGGCTGCGCCCCGCGTTCACCAAGGACGGCACGGTCACCGCCGGCAATGCCTCGGGCATCAACGACGGCGCCGGCGTCGTCGTCCTCGGCCGTGAGTCCGCCGTCAAGGAGCGCGGCCTGACCGGGCTCGTCAGCCTCGAGGCCGTCACCACGGCGGCGATGGAGCCCGAGCTCATGGGCTACGCGCCGACGCACGCGCTCAAGGCGCTCTTCGCGAAGACGGGTCTGACGCCCCAGGACATCGGCGTCATCGAGCTCAACGAGGCCTTCGCCTCTCAGGCCGTCGCCGTCATCCGCGACACCGGCCTCGACCCGGCGCAGGTCAACCCCTACGGCGGGGCGATCGCGCTCGGCCACCCGGTCGGGGCGACCGGCGGCATCCTCACCGTCCGTGCCGCCAAGCACATGGTCCGCAACGACCTCGAGTACGGCATCGTCACCATGTGCATCGGCGGCGGCCAGGCCCTCGCGGCGCTCTTCCGGAGGGTCTGATGGCTGCCGTCGAGTACACCGTCGCCGACGGCATCGCCCACATCGAGCTCAACCGGCCGGAGTCGGCCAATGCCCTCGACCTCGCACTGGGCGTGGCCCTGCGCGAGGCCGCGGAGCGTGCTGCCGAGGACGAAGGGGTGCGCGCCGTTGTCCTCAGCGGTGCCGGCAAGCGCTTCTGCGGGGGCGGCGACATCGCCTCCTTCGCCGACTCGCAGGACACCGCGGGTGACCTCTACGAGCTCGCCGTCGCCGGGGACGCGGCCGTGGCCGCGCTCGAGGCGCTCGCCAAGCCGGTGGCCGTCGCCGTGCACGGGGCCGTCGCCGGCGCCGGGCTGGGCATCATGCTCTCCGGGGACGTCGTCATCGCGGCCGAGGGCACGAAGTTCGTCGTCGCCTACCCGAAGATCGGGCTCAACCCCGACTGCGGCACCTCGACCCTGTTGCCCTTGGCCATGGGCCGGCAGCGGGCGCTCGCCTTCGCGCTGCGTGACCAGCCGCTGTCGGCCGACGAGGCCCGTGAGCAGGGCCTGGTCGCCGAGGTCGCCACCGACCCGCTCGCCCGGGCCCGTGAGCTCGCGGCCACCTGGGTCGCCGGACCGGCCGGCGCCTACGGCCAGACCCGACGCCTGCTGCGCGCGGGCTCCCTTCGCCCTCGTGCGGAGAGCGGTCAGGACGAGGCGGAGACGATCCGCGCCCGGGCCGCACTGACCGAGACGCAGGCGCTCTTCGACGCCTTTCTCGGGCGCTGAGCGCCTCAGGCGGCACAACGCCGCCTGAGTCGACGACTCAGGCGGGGGCCGGCGACTCAGGCCGTCGTCACCGGCTCCTCGACGGCCGGGCGGCGACGGCTGATGTCCGCGCAGGCCTCGCAGGTCTCCTCGGGGATGACGCCCAGGCGCATGAGGTGACCGAAGACGAAGCAGCCGGCGCAGAAGCCGAGCGCCGCCTCGAGGGTGGCGAAGACGAGGAGGACGCCGAGGACGATCCCGGCGGCGAGGGTCTGGCCGAAGCCGAGCGCGAGGACGGCGGCGCTCGTCGAGAAGGCGGCGCCGATGCCCTGGGCGAAGCGCTTCGGCGGCCCGGGGGAGAAGTGGGGGGCGCCGAGGCGGGGACCGATGACCGTCATCGCGAGCCAGCCGAGAGGGCTCAGGCGCGGCCCGGCGAGGACGCGGCCGATGAAGCCGAGGGCGAGTGGGATGGTCAGCCACCACCAGCCGGTGACGAGGGTGAGCGCGCCGAGGAGGAGGACGCCGGTGGCGACCGTGCGCGCCGCCTTCTCGTTGACCGGGTTGGGGAAGCCGAAGAATGCCATGCGCACATCATAAGAGGGTGTTTGGTCAGGCATAACGTGACGTGATGGATCAAGCACGGGGATCGACCGCGGTCGTAGGCTGCAGATAATGACCCGCGCTGCACAGGCCCTGACGGACAGCGGCATCGAGCACACCATCACCCGGCACGGTCGGGTCGGCTCCCTCGAGGAGGCCGCTGCCGCCCGCGGCGTCGAGCCCCGCGACATCGTCAAGACGCTCGTCGTGCGAAGGGGGGAGGGCGACCACCTCTTCGTCCTCGTCCCGGGTGACCGCCAGATCTCCTGGCCCAAGCTGCGCGCCCTGCTCTCGGTCAACCGGATCTCGTTGCCCGACAAGGAGATCGCCCGCGAGGTGACGGGCTACGAGCGGGGCACGATCACCCCCTTCGGCTCCCTGACGGCCCTGCCGGTCATCGCCGACGAGACGATGACCGGCCGGCAGGTCTCGATCGGTGCCGGCGAGCACGGCGTCGCCGCCACCCTCGACGCCGACGCGATGGTCGCCCACCTCGGCGCCCGGGTCGCCGACGTCACCGACCCGGCCTGAACGCGCGAGGGACTCCTGGTGCAAGACGTGGCCGATTCGGCCACGAGATGCTCCAGGAGTCCCTTTTGCGAACGGACCGTCGGAGGGAAGCGGGTCTCAGGGTGGGGGTCGGCCCGACTCATGGAAAAGTCCGGACCACTCCACCCGACGTGAGAGTCGGGGAGAGTCGTCCGGACTTTTCCCTAGGGCCACCCCCAGCCCTGTGCCCGCTGACCCAGCCGGTTCGGGCGAGGAGGCGTCAGCGCGGAGCCATGCGGAGCGAGCCGTCCATGCGGATGACCTCACCGTTCAGGTAGTCGTGCTCGATGATCGACTGCGCGAGCTGGGCGTACTCGTCGGGGCGGGCGAGGCGCTGCGGGAAGGGGACCCCCTTCGCCAGGCTCTCGCGGAACTCCTCGGAGACGGTCGCGAGCATCGGGGTCTCGACGATGCCGGGGGCGATGGTCATGACGCGGATGCCGTACTGCGCGAGGTCGCGCGCGGCCGGGAGGGTGAGGCCGACGATGCCGCCCTTGCTCGAGGAGTAGGCGGCCTGGCCGACCTGGCCGTCGTAGGCGGCGATCGAGGCGGTGTTGATGATGACGCCGCGCTGGCCGTGCTCGTCGCCCTCGGTGGCGGCGATCTTCTCCGCGGCGAGGGTCAGCACGTTGAAGGAACCGACGAGGTTGACCTGGATGACCTTGGCGTAGAGGGCGAGGTCGTGCGGTCCCTTCTTGCCGAGGATGCGCGTCGACGGGCCGATGCCGGCGCAGTTGACGACGGTGCGCAGGGGGACGCCCGCGCCGGCGGCGGTGTCGACGGCCGCCTGGACCTGCTCGGGGTCGGTGACATCGACGGCGACGTACTCGACGCCGTCGACCTGGGGGGCGCCCTCGATGGAGGCGGGCAGGTCGAAGGCGAAGACCTTTGCGCCGCCGGCGGCCAGCCGGGCGGCGGTGGCGGCGCCGAGGCCGGAGGCCCCACCGGTGACGATGGCTGCGGTGTCCTTGATCTGCACGTGCTCTCCTTCGGGTGACGCGGGACTGGCTCGGGGTGAGCCTAGCCAGCAGCGAGCGTGTGGCCCTGCACACAAGCGGGGGACGAAGGGCGGACACGGCCTCGTCCGCACGTCACCGGCGGTTAGCGTTCCCCCATGGAGCAGCCCAGATCGGAGTCGCACGCGCCCTCCCCCGGCGCCTTCCCGGCCGCTGCCCGCAACCCGCGCGAGGTCCTGCTCTTCGGCCTGACGCCGCCGCGCGCCGAGACCGACCCCGAGCGGATCACCGAGATCGCCGAGCGGACGCTCGCCCGCGTCGAGGCGCTGCCGGTCGACGCGCTCGTGCTCTACGACATCACGGACGAGGCCGACCGCAACGACCAGCCGCGGCCCTTCCCTTTCGCCGCGATGCTCGACCCCGGCGACTACCTGTGCCAGCAGCTCTCCCGGTGGGACCGCCCCGCGATCATCTACCGCGCGGTCGGGAAGTACGGGCAGGACGAGCTGAGTGCGTGGCTGCGCAGCGCCCCGGACAACGTGCTCACCGTCTTCGTCGGGTCCTCGAGCAGCCAGGAGCAGGTGCGCACGACACTCACCCGCGCGCTCGAGCTGCACCGCGAGGTCCGCCCCTCGCTGCCGCTCGGCAGCGTCACCATCCCCGAGCGGCACGCGACCCGCGGCGACGAGCACGAGCGGCTGCTCACCAAACAGCGCGCGGGGTCCAGCTTCTTCGTCAGCCAGATCGTCTACGACATCACCGCGGCCAAGAACCTCGCCTCCGACTATCGCTACGCCGTGGCCTCCGACGACCTCGACCCCGCGCCGCTGATCTTCACCCTCTCGCTGTGCGGCTCGGCCAAGACGCTGTCCTTCCTCGAGTGGCTGGGCGTCGACGTGCCGACGTGGGTGCGCAACGAGATCGTCCACGCCGACGACCCGCTCCAGTGGTCGACGGTCCACGCCCTCAACGCCGCCCGGGAGCTGTCGAGCTTCTGCCGGTACCTGGGCATCCCCTTCGGCTTCAACATCGAGTCCGTCTCCAGCCGCAAGGTCGAGATCGAGGCCGCGGTCGAGCTGACCCACCGCGTCGCGGAGCTGCTCGAGCGGGACTGACCGACTGGATGCAACCTGGGGGTTGCGCTTGATGCCCGGACGGGCCACACTGAGAGCAACCCAAGAGTTGCACGTCAGCAGGCAGGCATGAGCACGATCCAGGACACCATCGAGCGCACCATCACCGTCGACGCTCCGCTGGAGCGGGTGTGGGGCCTCGTCGCCGAGCCGGGCTGGTGGATCAACACCGGCACGCTCACCGAGCACACGATCACCTGGGACGGCGACGTCGCCGCGGTCACCGACCCGACGCACGGCACCTTCCACATCCGCCGGGTCGAGGTCCGCGAGCCCGAGTACATCGCCTGGCGCTGGGCCGCCGGCGGCACCGAGGAGGGCAAGCAGGTCCTCGACACGCTCTGCGAGTTCTTCGTCCGACCCACGGCGAAGGGGGTGGAGGTGCGCGTCGTCGAGTCCGGCTGGGCGGGGTTCGAGGACACCCCCTTCGTCCGGGACAACCACGCGGCCAACGTCGAGGGCTGGGAGACCGAGATGGCCGCCCTCGAGCGGGCGCTCGTGGCATGAGGGAGCCGATCGAGGCGGAGGGCGCCGAGGTGCTCGCGGCCCTCGGCGACCCGACCCGGCGGCTCGTGCTCGACCTGCTCACCGAGCACGGGCCGGCGAGCGCGAGCACGCTCGCGGAGCGGGTCGAGATCTCCCGACAGGGCCTGAGCAAGCACCTGACGACGCTCGTCGACGCCGGCGTGCTGACCACGGCCAGGGTCGGGCGCGAGGTCCGCTACGCGATCTCCCCCACCGCACTCGACGCCGCGGCGGCGTGGCTCGATGCACGAGCCCGGCAGTGGGACGCCCAGCTCGCGGCGCTCAAGCAGGCGGCGGAGGGCGACTGAGCGGGGAATGGATCTCCACCGCTCCTGTTGATATAGTTGAATCGTCAACCAATCAGGAGGCTGGGAATGCAGTTCGGCATCTTCACCGTCGGCGACGTCACGATGGACCCCACGACCGGCCGCACGCCCAGCGAGGGTGAGCGGATCGACGCGATGACGCAGATCGCGCTCAAGGCGGAGGAGGTCGGGCTCGACGTCTTCGCGACCGGCGAGCACCACAACCCTCCCTTCGTCCCGTCCGCGCCGACGACGCACCTGGCGTACATCGCGGCCAGGACCGAGCGCCTGAAGCTGTCCACCTCCACGACGCTCATCACGACGACCGACCCGGTGCGCATCGCCGAGGACTACGCCTTCCTCCAGCACCTGTCCGGGGGCCGCGTGGACCTGATGATGGGCCGCGGCAACACCGGCCCGGTCTACCCGTGGTTCGGCAAGGACATCCGGCAGGGCATCCCGCTGGCGATCGAGAACTACCACCTCCTGCGCCGGCTGTGGCGCGAGGAGTCGGTGAACTGGAAGGGCCAGTTCCGCACGCCGCTGCAGGGCTTCACCTCGACCCCACGACCGCTGGACGACGTCGCCCCCTTCGTCTGGCACGGCTCGATCCGCTCCACCGAGATCGCCGAGCAGGCCGCGTTCTACGGCGACGGGTTCTTCCACAACAACATCTTCTGGAACATCGAGCACACCGCCCAGATGGTCGACCTGTACCGGCAGCGCTTCGAGCACTACGGCCACGGTGACGCGAGCCAGGCGATCGTCGGACTCGGCGGGCAGGCCTTCATGGCCTCGACCGAGGCGGAGGCCAAGCGGGTCTTCCGCCCCTACTTCGACAACGCGCCGGTCTACGGGCACGGGCCGTCGATGGAGGACTTCACCCGGCAGACGCCCCTGACCGTCGGCACGCCCGAGATGGTCATCGAGCGTACGCTCGGGTTCGCCGACGCGGTGGGCGACTACCAGCGACAGCTCTTCCTCATGGACCACGCCGGGCTGCCCCTGGAGATGGCGCTCGAGCAGATCGAGCTGCTCGGCCGCGAGGTCGTGCCCGTGCTGCGGCGCGAGTTCGAGGCGCGCCGACCCGAGGGCGTGCCGAGCGAGCCCCCGACGCACGCCTCCCTCGTGGCACAGGGCGAAGGGAGCCCCCACCGCCTCGTCGTCAACAGCCCCGTCGCGATCGCCCAGCAGGAGCAGCAGGACAAGGAGATGGCCACCTCATGAGCCGCCGGATCGTCGTCATCAGCGCCGGGCTGTCCCAGCCGTCGAGCACCCGGCTGCTCGCCGACCAGCTCGCCGACGCCACCCGCTCCGCCGTCGGCGGGCGCGGGGAGTCGCTCGACGTCGAGTTCGTCGAGCTGCGCGAGCTGGCCGTCGAGATGGCCCAAGCGATGGTCTCGGGCAACATCTCCACGCCCGGGCTCGAGGCGGTCCGCCGGCAGCTCGCCGAGGCCGACGGGCTGATCGCCGTCACGCCCATCTTCACGGCGAGCTACTCGGGCCTGTTCAAGATGTTCTTCGACCTGCTCGACAAGGACTCCCTGTCCGGCATGCCCGTGCTCATCGCCGCGACCGCCGGCACGCCCCGTCACAGCCTGGTGCTCGAGCACGCGCTGCGACCGCTCCTCGCCTACCTGCGCGCGGTCGTCGTCCCCACGGCCGTCTTCGCGGCGACCGAGGACTTCGGCGCGGACGAGCTCGAGTCGCGCGTGCACCGGGCGGCCGCCGAGCTCGCGGCCCTCGTCGTGGCCGAGCGCACGAGCGTCGCGGGCTTCGCCCAGGGCGCCGAGGAGACCGGCCCCCTCGGCCCGGTGACCGACTTCAGTCAGCTGCTGCGGGGGCACGACGGCGGCTGAGGGGTGGGCGAGTCACCTCGGCCCGGCGATTATCGGGTCACCCGTGAAACCCCGGGTGAGCAAGAGTTCCAAACTCTTGCTGAGCCGGGGATTATCGGGTGACCCGATAATCCCGAGGCCCATGTGGCTCACCCCCGGCGCCGCCGCAGCGACCCGGGCAGGCCGGCCACGGCGGCGACACCGAGCGCGGTCTTGGGCTCGTAGCCCACGCGCCACAGCCCACCGTGGGCGGCGGCGTCGCTGAAGAGCTCCTCCGGGTGCGCCCGCTGCGGCGTCTCACGCACCAGGTCGCGCACGAGCAGCGCGGCCATGAGCGGGCGCACGGTCTCGGGGGCGAAGACCTCGACCCCGAAGTGGTGCGCTCCGCCGTACGCCGCGCCGAGCACGGGGTTCTTCGTCACCGAACGCGTCCACGTGGCCGGGGCGACGTTGAAGGAGACCCGCTGGCCCCTCCCTTCGGCCTGGACGCCGCGCCAGCGCTGCATCCGCTTGGCCATCGCGTAGTTGGGGCCCTGCTGCGGCACGAGCACGTCGGCGATCCCGTGCTGCCCCTCCTGGGCGTCGCGGTAGGCCTGGGCAAAGAGCCGCCCGCGGCCCAGCACGCGCATCGGCGCCTGTGTCCCCTTGAGCGCCAGTCCCCGTGCGGCCCAACGGCGCCGGGACTCCGCGACGACCTCCGGCGGCACGACGAAGGCATCGGTCGGCGTCGCGAGCCACGCCAGCGCCGTCGCGGGGTCGTCGTCGGTCAGCGCGTCCATGAGCAGGTCGACGGCGGCGCTGACCCGCACGTGCACGCCGGAGTCGGCGTAGGCGTGCATGCCCACCGCGAGCGGCTGCTCGCCGCGCACCCGCCGCAGCCACTCGAGCACCTGGCCGGGCTGGTGGACGACGTCGGCGCCGGAGTCGCCGGAGTCGTCGACGGGGAAGGTCAGGGTGCCGGCACCGCGGGTGGCCAGACCCTTCTTGTACCGCCACGCGCGGCTGCGCGGCAGGTCGATGGCGAGTACGTCCGCGCCCCAGGACAGCAGCGTCTCGAGGGGGCCCATCTCGGCGCCGGCCCCGATGAGCAGCGCGCGGTGGCCGGGCAGCGCGAGCCACTCCGGGTGGTCGATGACCTCACTGACGGCCTCGGCGAAGGACGGCTCGACGACCCCTGCGTCGACCCACGCCCCGAGCTGTCCGCGCAGCTCCTCGCCGGCCAGCTCACGGCCGCCGAGCGGGACGCGCAGCTCGGTGACCGGCTCGGCGGTCCCGCGCACGCTCTCGGTGCCGAAGGGAGCCGCACCGGCGGGCACGGTCGGCTCGGCCTCGGCCAGCGGCACCTCGCTGCCGGCGTCGTCGACGAGCACCATCCGGCGCCGCATCGAGGCGAGGCCGTCGGCGGCGATCCGCGACGCGCGCTCGGCCGAGCCGGCGCTCGCGGCGGTCACCGCGTGGACGAGGTCGACGTAGCCCTTGCGCCAGTCGGCGGTGCCGTCGATGCGCTCGGCGAGCGCGGGGTCGACGCCACGGACCGAGTCCGCGAGCACCCCCTTCGTCGTCGTGGTCGTCGACCGCTTGCCCTGGTCGTCGGCCGGGAAGTGCACGCCCGCGGAGGTCTGCTCGCTCATGCCCTCATCCTGTGACGGCAGTCACGTCAGATCAAATGCGGCCCACGAGGGCGCGCACGACGCTCGCCGCATCGGTCTCCGCGGTGAGGTGGGTGACGCCGGTGCCGGCGTAGAGGGGCGTGTAGTCGGTGTCGCCGCGCTCCCGACCAGCGGCGTGCTCGGCCTTGGCCTCCGCGGTCATCGCGTCCTCGTCGCCGGCCCACCGCTCGACGAAGGGGGTGGCCACCGCCCGCCCGCCGAACTCGCGCGGCCACGCCAGGTCCTGCGCGACGTCGTGGGCCCGGGCGTAGCGCGTCGCTGTCGCGGCCGTGATCGCGGCCCGCGCCGCCGGCGTGTTGTCCGCCTCGACGCAGGTGAGGAAGGGGGTGCCGCACCAGACCCCCGCCGCGCCGGCCGCGAGCGCACGGACCACGTCGTCGGCGGTCGCGATGCCACCGGCCGCGAGGACCGGGCGCTCGGTCGCGGCGAGCGCCATCGCGAGCATCTCGTCGGTGGCCACCTCGTCCCGGCCGTGTCCGCCCCCTTCGCCACCGCGGGCGACGATGATGTCGGCGCGCGCCTCGATCGCCTGCTCGAGGTCGGCCGCGTTGCCCACCTGGCAGGCCGCGAGCATGCCGACCTCGTGGACCCGCCCGACCGGCTCGACGAGGTCGCCGAAGGAGATGGAGACGAGCTTCGGCCGCGACAGGCCCGCCAGGGCGGTCACGGCGTCGAGCTGCTCCTGCAGCTGCGGCACCCAGGCCATCAGCCCGATGCCGAAGGGGGCGCCGCCCGCGCCCGCGAGCGCCGCCTGCTCGGCGATCCACTCCGGCGACGACGAGCCGCGGGCCCCGATCATGCCGAAGCCGCCCGCGGCCGAGACGGCGTGCGCGAGGCGACCCCCGGCGACGCCGGCCATCGGCGCGCAGACGATCGGGTGGTCGGTGCCCAGCAGTGCGGTGACGTCGCTCATGCCCCTCATCATGCGCCCCGCGGCCGAAGTCTTCGTAGACTCCGTGGCCATGATCCGTCGTGCCACGCCTGCCATCGCCGCTGCCGCCCTGCTCGTCCTCGCGGGCTGCGGCTCCGACTCCGACTCGGGGGGCGACGGCGAGGGCTCCTCCGCCTCCGCCCCGACGACCACGACGATCGCCGGCACGACCGAGTGCCCGCCCGAGGAGGGCGCGAAGGTGCGGGCCACGGCCTTCGAGTCGTCGCCGCCGATGTGCATCGACGAGTCCAAGACCTACACGGCCACCCTCGCCACCGACGCCGGCGACATCGAGATCGCCCTCGACGCGGAGGCGGCGCCCAAGACGGTCAACAACTTCGTCGTCCTCTCCCGGTACAAGTACTACGACGGCCTGACCTTCCACCGCGTCATCAAGGACTTCATGGCGCAGGGCGGCGACCCGGCGGGCGACGGGAGCGGCGGTCCGGGCTACACCTTCGAGGACGAGCTGCCGAAGGCCGGTGACTACGAGGTCGGGTCGATCGCCATGGCCAACCGCGGCCCGGACACCAACGGCTCGCAGTTCTTCATCATCACCGGGCAGAACGGCGTGTCCCTCCCGCCGCTCTACAGCCTCTTCGGCAAGGTGACCGAGGGTGAGGACGTGCTGAAGAAGATCGAGGCCGACGGGTCGGCCGCGGACGGCGCCGCCCTCAAGCAGGTCCACACGATCGAGAGCGTGACGATCACCGAGGAGTGAGCCGTGGACGACGTCCTGGTCGAAAAGGTGCTGCGGGCCGTCGAGCTCGTGCCGGCCGGCCGGGTCGTCTCCTACGGCGACCTCGCCGCACTCGCCGGCACCGGCCCGCGGCACGTCGGCGCGATCCTGCGCGAGTACGGCGGCTCGGTCGCGTGGTGGCGGGTCGTCAACGCCTCCGGTGACGCGCCGCAGCACAAGCGCTCCGCCGTCTTCGAGCACTGGCGCGAGGAAGGCATCCCGGTCAAGCCCAACGGGCTCGGCTGCCGCATCGCCGACCACCGGGTCGACCTCGAGGAGCTCGGCCGGGCCCACGCGGGCGCGATCGCGGACCTGGGCTGACTCTCCCTTCGTCCTGCTGGTGGGGGGCGCGGTCGCGGGGTCGAGGGGGGTGTCGGCGGCGAGGCGTAGCGTCGTCCCCATGACCGTCGACGCGGGTGCGACCGAGCACACCGAGCAGCAGTTCCCCGACAACCCGTGGCCGGCGCTGTGGGCTCTCGTCGTCGGGTTCTTCATGATCCTCGTCGACGTCTCGATCGTCTCCATCGCGACGCCGGCGCTCATGGCCGACCTCGACGCCGGCATCGAGCCGGTGCTGTGGGTGACGAGCGCCTACCTGCTCGCCTACGCGGTGCCGCTGCTCATCACGGGGCGCTTCGGTGACCGCTACGGACCCAAGCGGCTCTACCTCATCGGCCTGGCGATCTTCACCCTCGCCTCGCTCGCCTGCGGGCTCTCGCCGACGATCGGGTGGCTCGTCGCCGCCCGGGTCGTGCAGGGGCTGGGCGCGTCGATGATGACGCCGCAGACGATGGCCGTGATCACCCGGACCTTCCCGCCGTCGCGACGCGGCTCGGCGATGGCGCTGTGGGGCGCGACCGCCGGGGTGGCCTTCCTCGTCGGACCGCTGCTCGGCGGGGTGCTGCTCGACTCCCTCGGCTGGGAGTGGATCTTCTTCATCAACGTGCCGGTCGGGGTCATCGGCTTCGTCGCCGCCGCGCGGCTCGTGCCCACGCTCGAGGTGCATGCCCACTCGATGGACTGGGTCGGGGTCGCGCTGTCGGCGGTCGGGCTCTTCCTCGTGATCTTCGGCCTGCAGGAGGGCGAGGGGCACGACTGGGGGCAGCTCGTCGGGCCGATCACCATCCCCGTCCTCATCGGCATCGGGCTGCTCGTGCTCGTCGGCTTCGTGGCCTGGCAGGCGCGGGGGCCACGTGAGCCCCTCGTGCCGCTCGGACTCTTCCGCGACCGCAACTTCTCCCTGTCCAACCTCGCGATCACGACGATGGGCCTGTCGGTCACCGCGATGATGTTCCCCGTCCTCGTGTGGCTGCAGAGCGTGCGCGGCTACTCGCCGACCGAGGCGGCACTGCTCATGGCGCCGCAGGCGATCGCCTCCATCGCGCTCGCTCAGCCCGTGGGCCGGCTCGTCGACCGGATCCACCCGCGCATCCTGCCGACGCTCGGACTGGGTGGCTTCGCCGTCACGCTCTTCGCCCTGAGTCGGCTCATGACCCCCGACTCGTCGATCGTCGCCGTCTGCGTGGCGATGACCTTCGTCGGCGTCACGGGGGCGTGCATCTGGGGGCCGCTCGCGACGACCGCCAACCGCAACCTGCCGATCCACCTCGCCGGTGCCGGGGCGGGCATCTACAACACGACCCGCCAGGTCGGCTCGGTCATCGGCTCGGCCGCGATCGCCGCCCTGATGTCCGCGCGGATCGCGGCCCACCTCGGCCCGCAGGCGGCGGAGGGCTTCGGTGGCGGTGAGGCCGCGAGCGCGTCGGCCGGCACGCAGCTGCCACCGCAGGTCGCGGAGGCGCTGTCGTCGGCCTTCGCCGAGTCGCTGCTCATGCCCGCAGCGGTCCTCGTCATCGGCGCCCTCGCCGCTGTGGGCCTGGAGCAGATGCGCCACCACGGGCGGCCTGCCGGGCGCTGACCACGCGCATTTCCCCGGGGACGTGCGCGTTCTTCGGGACCGGACGCGCATTTCCCCGGGGAAATGCGCGGGCTAGGCTCGAGCAACACCCTCCGACCCACCCCGGTCCCGACCCGACGACCACCCCACCCACCCCGACGACGCGGTGAAGGAGCCCGACGTGCGCGACGTCCTCGACGAGCTGATGGCCGCCTGGCAGGCGGGCCGGACCGTGGGGCTGGCCACGCTCGTGCGCACCTGGAGCTCCGCGCCCCGGCAGCCCGGAGCGTCGATGCTCGTCGACGAGGACCGCGCAGTCGGGTCCGTCTCCGGCGGGTGCGTGGAGGGCGCCGTCTTCGAGCTGGCCACCGAGGTCGCCGCGACCGGCGCCCCCGAGCTCGTCCAGTACGGCGTGAGCGACGGCGACGCCCTGGAGGTCGGGCTGACGTGTGGCGGCACCCTGCAGCTCTTCGTCCAGCCGGTCTCCCCCGAGACCTTCCCCGGGCTCGACGGCGTCGCGCAGGACATCCGGGCCGGCCGACCGGTCGCCGTCGCGACGATCATCGAGCACGTCGACCCCGACCAGGTCGGCCGACGCCTCGTGGTGCGGCCGGACGGGGAGCCGGACTCCACCCCCTTCGCCGGGGGTGATCGTGGCCGCGCCGCCGTGACCGACGACGCCCGCGGGCTGCTCGCCCAGGGCACGCCCGAGCTGCTCACCTACGGACCCGACGGCGAGCGCCGCGGCGAGGGGATGCGGGTCTTCGTCGAGGTCTTCGCCCCGCGGCCACGACTCATCGTCTTCGGTGCGATCGACTTCGCCTCCGCGATGGTCGCCCAGGGCCGGCTGCTCGGGTACCGCGTCACCGTGTGCGACGCGCGGCCCACCTTCGCCACGCCGGCCCGACTGCCGGGCGCCGACGAGGTCGTCGTGCGATGGCCCCACGAGTACCTGCGCGAGGAGGCCGAGGCCGGTCGCGTCGATGCGCGCACCGCGCTCACCGTCCTGACGCACGACCCGAAGTTCGACCTGCCGCTCCTCGAGGTCGCCCTGCGCCTCGACGTCGGGTACGTCGGCGCGATGGGCTCCCGGCGCACCCACGACCAGCGGATGGAGCAGCTGCGTGCGGCCGGCCTGACCGACGACGAGCTCGCCCGGCTCAGCTCACCGATCGGCCTCGACCTCGGGGCGCGCACCCCGGAGGAGACGGCCGTGTCGATCGCGGCCGAGATCATCTCGCTGCACTGGGGCGGCAACGGCACCCGCCTCTCGGACCGCGAAGGCCCGATCCACCACCCTCAGTCGGGACGGTCGACGTCGACGCCGGAGGCCAGGTCGCCGCACTCCACCTCGACCGCGCCCTGACGCCGCAGGTACGGCCCCGCGCCCGTGTCTCCGGCGAGCTCGGCGACGAGCGGCGCCCAGTGGTCGCGCCCGATGAGGACGGGATGGCCGACGACACCTGAGTACACCGCCCGCCGAAGGGCGTCCCGCCGCACCCCCTCGCCCACGACCCGGGTGGCCACCTGCGCGGTCACGTCCGGCAGGTCGACGAGGTGGACCAGGGCGGCATCGGCGTTGCCTTCGGCCAGGGTGCGCAGGCCGTGGGCGAGCGAGGCACCGATCCCCTCGGCCCACCCGCCGCAGTGCGTCCAGCTCGTGCCGGGCAGCTCCACCTCTGCGGCCGGGCCGCTGGCGCCCAGCACGACGGTCACCTCCGCGCAGCCGCCGTCGTGCAGGACCTCGACCGAGCGGACGAGCCAGGACGTGCCGTCCCGGTCGCGCTTGAGCGCCTTGGGCATCCCCATCCGGCGCCCGGCCCCGGCGGCGAGGAGCAGCCCGTGCACGACCATGCCGTGACCTTACGGCCCTCCGGCGCGCATTTCCCCGGGCGGATGCGCGGTCGGGCGCGCATTTCCCCGGGCGGATGCGCGGTCGGGCGCGCATTTCCCCGGGGAGATGCGAAGGGGGTTGACGCTGCACTGAACACGCGTTTAGTCTGCTGAACATGAGTTCAGTCGACGACCGCACCGCCCGCGCCAGGGTGCGCGACGCCGCGCTCGAGCTCTTCGCCGAGCACGGCGAGGACAAGGTGACGATGCGCCAGATCGCCGAGCGGGCCGAGGTCTCGCCGGCCTTGGTCGTCCACCACTTCGGCTCCAAGGCCGGGCTGCGCGAAGCGGTCGTCGAGCACCTCCGCACGTGGATGGACGAGCTCTTCGACCTGACCGCCGACACCGGTACGGCCGAGGCGATGCAGGCCGGCGAGTGGTCGTCGATCGGCGAGGTGCTCCAGCACGCGCTGCCCGAGGGCTCCCCGATCGTCCCGTACCTGCGGCGCCTGATGATGTCCGGCGACCCGCTGGGCACCGAGCTGCTCGCGGCCTGGCACCGGCAGACCGTCGAGATCTTCACCGCCTGGGACGCGGCCGGCAAGCTCGTCGCCGGACCCGACCCCGAGACCCGCGCCGCCCTCGCGATGTCCTCCGACCTCGGCACCCTCTTCCTCGCCGACCACTGGCGCCAGGTGCTCGGCTACGACCCGCTGCACGGCGAGGGCCTGGCCCGCTGGGCCGACGAGGCGATGCGGTTCTATGCAGCAATCTTGCCCACAACCGATACAGGCGCAGACAACGACATCGCCAGCCCTCCCCCTTCGTCGAAGGAGTCATCATGAGCGACCACGTCATCCACACCCGCGACCTGCGCAAGACCTACGGCCGCACCCACGCCCTCGACGGGCTCGACCTCGACGTCGCCCGGGGCGAGGTCCACGGGTTCCTCGGGCCCAACGGCGCCGGCAAGTCCACGACCATCCGCGTGCTCCTCGGCCTGACCCGCGCCGACGGCGGCACCGCGACCCTCCTCGGCGGCGACCCGTGGCACGACGCGGTGCAGCTGCACCGGCGCCTGGCCTACGTACCCGCAGGCGTCACCCTCTGGCCCGGCCTGACCGGCGGGCAGTGCATCGACGTCCTCGGCCGGGCGCACGGCGGCCTGGACGAAGGGCGGCGCCGCGAGCTCGTCGAGCGCTTCGACCTCGACCCGACGAAGAAGACCCGCGACTACTCCACCGGCAACAAGCAGAAGGTCTCGCTCGTCGCCGCCATGGCCGCCGACGTCGACCTGCTCCTGCTCGACGAACCCACCTCCGGCCTCGACCCGCTGATGGAGCAGGTCTTCCAGGAGACCGTGCGCGAGCGGGTCACCGAGGGGACGACCGTGCTGCTGTCGAGCCACATCCTCGGCGAGGTCGAGGCGCTCGCCGACCGGGTGAGCATCATCCGCGCCGGCCGCACCGTGACGACCGGGACCCTCGCCGACCTGCGGCGCAGCACGAGCAGCCTGCTCCACGCGGTGACCGACCGTCCCCTCGACCTCGAGGGCCTGCCCGGCGTCACCGGCCTCGTCACGGGCGAGGTCGAAGGGAGGCACGACCTGCGCTGCCACGTCGACGCCACCGCAGTCGCCGAGGTCGTCGGACGGGTCCACGCCGCCGGCGTGCACACGCTGACGATCACCCCGCCGAGCCTGGACGACCTCTTCCTCGAGCAGTACCGGGGCGGGGAGGCCTCGAGGCTCGGCCGCGAGCGGCCTCGCACCTCGGCCAGCGAAGAGGTGGCCCGATGAGCACCCTTCGAGACGGTCGCTTCGCGACCTCCTCAGGGACCGATGTCTCCGGGGTCGGGACGAGCCTGCGGGTGCAGTGGCGCACGGGGTGGAAGGCCGCGCTCGCCTGGGTCCTCGGCCTCTTCGCCCTCGTCCTCACGACGACCTACTCGATCACCTCCCTCTACGACACCCCGGCCAAGCTGCGCACCTATGCCGAGTCCATCGCGACCCCGGCGCTACGGATGCTCAACGGCGACGTCGCCGGCGTCGACACCCTCGGTGGCGTCCTCGTCAACGAGCTCGGTTTCGTCGTCGCCTTCGCCGTGCCGCTCTGCGCGATCGCCATGACCGTGCGCGGGACACGAAGGGAGGAGGAGGCCGGCCGTCTGGAGCTGCTCCTCGCCTCCCGGATGGGTCGACAGGCCCCGCTCGTCGCCGCTGTGGTCCTCGCCCTCGCGAGCCTCGCGGCGCTCGGCGTCCTGACGACACTCGCCTTCCTCGCGGCCGGCGCCGACGCGACCGGTTCGGTCATCTACGGCGCTGCCGTCGTGGCGCTCGGCGTCGCCTTCGTCGGCGTCACGGCCGTGCTCGCCCAGGCCTTCGGCCACCAGCGCTCCGTGTGGGGCGCGGCCCTGGGCATCGTGGTCGCCTCCTACCTTGTCCGCGGCATCGGGGCCGTCGACGGCACCTGGGTCGTCTGGCTCTCGCCCCACGGGTGGTACGACGAGGCCGCGCCCTTCGGGGAGCAGCGGGTCACCCCCTTCGTCCTCGCCGGAGTCGTGACCGCCGGGCTCATCGCGCTCGCGCTCACCCTCTCTGCAGGTCGCGACGTCGGCGGTTCGCTCATCGCCGCCCGCACCGGACCTCCGCGGGCGAGCGCCGGGCTGCTCACCCCGCTCGGGCTCGCGCTGCGCGAGCACCGCGGTGTCACGCTCGGCTGGGCCGTCATCAGCGGCGTGCTCATGGGGACCTACGGGTCGCTGACGCAGACGGTCATCGACGCCTTCGCCGGTAACCCCGACCTGCAGGCCTTCCTCGGGGGCGGCGAGGCGGGGATCGTCGAACCGATGGTCGCGATGTTCGTCCTGCTGCTGTCGATGCTCGTCGCCGCCTATGCGCTGCAGTCGCTGGGGTCCCTGCGCAAGGAGGAGCTGTCCGGGCGGCTCGAGCTGCAGCTGAGCGAGGCCCGCAGCCGGACCACCTGGCTCGCCCCGCACCTGCTCGTCATCGCCGCCGGCACCCTCGTCGTCGCCGTCGTCGGGTCTCTCGCGCTGGCGCTCTCGACGGCCAGCGCCCTCGACGACTCCTCGTGGGTCGGCACGATCCTCGCCGCGGGCGCCGCTCACCTGCCCGTCGCACTGCTCCTCGCCGGGGCGAGCCTCGCGCTCTTCGGCTGGGTGCCGCGCGCCCAGGTCGCGGTGTGGGGGATCTTCGCCGTCGCCGCCGTCATCGGCTACATGGGGCCGGGGCTGGACCTGCCGGAGTGGCTCGTCGAGTGGGCCCCCTTCGGCCTCGTCGGCAATGTCCCCGCGGAGGACGTCGACGTCACCGGCTCACTCGTGGCCGCGGGCGGTGGGCTCACTCTCGCTGCGCTCGGCGTCCTCGGGTTCACTCGGCGGGACGTGCCGCACCGCTGAGCCGGGCACCGACCCGGGTGTTACCTGCGGGTACGACGTGCAGTCGAGACACCTTGGGGTCTGCGACCCGGGCAAACCAAGGCCTCCAGCAGATTCCTTCGCACGAGTGCACGTCGTACCCGCAGGTCACGTCACCGCTCGTCGTCGGCGCGCCTCTCTCCCGCGTCGTCGACGGACGAGACCACGGGAGCGGAGGGGCCCCCTGCGGCCCTGCGCTCCCGCAGCTCGTCCTGCTGCCGCCGACGCCGGACCTCGCTGCGCGCCAGCGCGAGGCCGATGAGGATCGGCACGACGTACTTCGCCGTGTCGGCCACCCAGCGCACCCACCCGGGCGCCTCCCAGCCGGACCACGGGAGCGACGGCAGGTCGATCGAGGGCCAGGGGACGGAGGGCAGATCGATCGACGGGAGGTCCCAGTCCGGCCACGGGATCCGCCCGGCGAGCCAGATCATCAGCGCGGTGATGATGATCGGCACGACGACCTTCGCCACGCCGCCGGCGACGTGCCGTGCGGCGTACAGGTGCGGGTTGGCCCGGGCCCGCTCCTCGCGCAGCGCCGCCGGGGAGCCCGGCTCGGGGACGAGGTCGATGCCCCCGGTCCCGACCCGGGCGGCCATCTCGGCAGCCGACCGGCTCCCTTCGAACCACGTGGCCCGCACCGGCTTGCTCATCGACGTGAACCGGGCCCGCACCGCGCCGATCGAGTCGGCGAGCTCGTGCTCCTTGGCCGCCACCAGGTAGAGGTTGTCCTCGGACGCCGACGTGCGCGTCGCGACCTCCTCGCCGTCGACCCACCACGTCGCCGAGTTCTTCCACCCGTCGCCGACGGAGGTCTCGACCCGGTGCACCCGACCGTCGAGCTCCATCTCGTAGACCTGCTTCCCTGCCACGCCCCACACGCTACGAAGGGGGTCCGGCCCACGCATCCGCCGCAGGTCCCTCCCTTCGTCATCCTTTGGTAGGGCGTGGGCCGAGCCCGGTGCGCCTCCACCGCCTCGCCGCGCAATCGCAATACGTTGCTGGGAACCGACTCCGAGGTGCCTCCCGTGAAGATCAACAACGACCCGGTCTACGTCCGGCGTCGCCGCATCGCCCTCGCGGCGCTCATCGTCGTGCTGCTCGTCGTCGTGCTGTGCCTCGGCAAGCTCTTCGGCGATGAGGACGATGCCTCCGCCGCGGCCGCCCCGGCCGCCCCCGCCCCGACCTCCGCGAAGCCCACCCCGGAGCCGGCGAAGGTCGAGCAGCCCGCGCCCAAGGAGTCGAAGCTGCCGGAGGGCACGGCCGCGGACCCCGCGGACTCGACGATGCGGCGGGTGCAGCGGATCACCGGCGAGCTGACCCCCAAGTCGGTCGTCGCCTCGCCCAAGGGCCAGGTCTTCGCGCAGAACATGATGTACACCCACACCGTCAGCGCCTTCACCGCCGACGGGGCGCTGCACAAGACGATCTCCGACGCGGTCGAGCTCGCCGACTTCGGGATCAAGGGTCACCCGGGCACGAGCAAGGGCGCCCCGGTCGAGATGGCCTTCAGCCCCGACGGTGCGACGGCCTGGGTGAGCAACTACTCGATGTACGGCGAGGGCTTCAAGCCCGAGGGCAAGGACGCGTGCACCGGCCCCGAGGCCACCTCCGACAGCTTCCTCTACAAGATCGACACGGCCACGCTCGAGATCACCGACGTGGTCGAGGTCGGTGCCGTGCCGAAGTACGTCGCCGCGACCCACGACGGCAGCAAGGTGCTCGTCACCAACTGGTGCTCGATGGACATGGACGTCGTCGACACGGCGAAGGCAGAGGTCGTGCGGACCATCGACCTGCCCGGCAAGCACCCGCGCGGCATCGCCATCAGCCCGGACGACAAGGTCGCCTACGTCGCGATCATGGGCTCGGACGAGACGGTGAAGGTCGACCTCGGGTCGGGCGAGGTGAGCGACTTCGCCACGACCGGCGAGGAGCCGAGGCACCTGCTCGTCTCCCCGGACGGCAAGCACCTCTACGTCTCCAACAATGGCTCCGGCACCGTGAGCGAGGTCGACACCTCGACCGGCAAGACGCTCCGCGAGGTGCGCGTCGGCGCCGAGCCGCGCTCGATGGCGATCAGCCCCGACGGTGGCGCGATCTACGTCGGCAACTACGCGAGCAGCACGGTGAGCAAGATCCGCACCGAGGACTTCGAGGTCGTCCAGACCGAGCAGACCGACGCGTTGCCGATCGGCATCACCTACGAGCCCACCAAGAAGCGCGTCTGGGTCGCCAGCTACGGCGGCTCGATCGTGGTCTTCGACGACTCCCGGGCCGCGTGAGGGTCGCGCTCGTCCTCAACCCCTCGAAGGGGGGATGGGAGCGCGTCCTCGAGGGCGTCACCTCCGCGGCCTCCGCGGCCGGCTGGCCCGACCCCGCGGTCCACCTGACGACGCGGGAGGAGACCGGGCGGGCCCAGGCCGCCGACGCGGTCGCCGGCGGAGCCGAGCTCGTCGTCGCCGGTGGCGGCGACGGCACCGTCCGCTCCGTCGCCCACGGCCTGGCCGGCACGGGCGTCGAGCTGGGGATCGTGCCGATCGGCACCGCCAACCTGCTCGCCCACAACCTCGACCTGCCGCGCACCGTCGAGGCCGCGGTCGAGGTGGCCCTCACCGGCACGCCGCGACCCGTCGACCTGGGCATCGCGCACGTCGACGACGACGCGAGCGACCTCCCCTTCGTCGTGCTGGCGGGGATGGGCCACGACGCGGCGACGGTCGCGGCGACCCGGCCGGGACTGAAGGAACGCATCGGCTGGCCCGCCTACATCGCCCCCGCCGCGGTGAGCGCGCTGCGGCGGCCGGTGCCCGTGACGATCCGGCACGACGACGGCGACCCGGAGCACGCGCGGGTGTGGAGCGTGCTCGCGGCCAACTGCACGCGGGTGCGCGCCGGGGTGCACATCGCCCCCGGCGGACTCGTGGACGACGGCCTCTTCGACGTGCTCGAGGTGGTCGTCAAGCGGCCCGGGCAGTGGCTCGGCGTCGCGGCGAAGGGAGTCTTCCGCCTCCCCCGCGACGTCGCCGGCCTGACCACCCGCGCCACCCGCGAGCTCGAGGTCGTCAGCGAGGAACCGCTGCACGTCCAGCTCGACGGCGACGTCGTGGGACCCGCGCGACGGCTGCACGTGCGGTGCGAGGAGCACGCGCTGCTCGTGCGGACGGGTTGAGCCGGACACACCTCGGCCCACCGCCCCAGTGGCCGTGGGGCGGTGGGCCGCGTGCGTCCCGTCGGCTCGGAGGTGCCGACCGACCCCTGACGTCGCGAGGTCGTTGTGGTGAGGCTAACCTAACTTGGCGCTCGCGTCATCCCCACCCCGACGGACGGATCGCACCGACCGCCGCCGGGTAGGCTCGCCGACACATGAACCTCGATTCAGGGACGGAGTGCTGATGGGCGCGGGAGCGGTGCGCGAGGAGGACGCCTTCGACGTCACGGCGGTCGCGGAGTGGCTGCGGGCCCACGTGGCCGACGACCTCGCCGAGCAGATGGTGGGCGAGCCCCAGGTGCGTCAGTTCGACAGCGGCGCCTCCAACCTCACCTACGAGCTGCGCTGGCCGGAGCGGGCGCTGGTCCTGCGCCGCCCGCCCCACGGCGCGCTGGGCGGCAGCGCGCACAACATGCGGCGTGAGCACGACCTCCAGGCGGCGCTCGGCCGGGTCTTCCCGCACGTGCCGCGGATGGCGGCCCTGTGCACCGACCCGACGATCATCGGCGGCGACTTCTACGTCATGGACAAGCTCGAGGGCACGATCCTCGGCAAGGACCTGCCCGACGGCGTGAGCCTCACCCCAGAGCAGGCAACGGCGTTGTGCCACAACGCCGTCGACACCCTCGTCGAGCTCCACGACGTCGACGTCAGCGCAGTGCCGGCACTGGCGGACCTCGACCGCGGGGACGGCTACGTGCACCGCCAGGTCAGCAGCTGGTCCAAGCGGTTCCGCGCAGCCGCGACCGACGACGTGCCCGACCTCGAGGGCGTCATGACTTGGCTCGCCGAGCACGAGCCCGCCGACCGGCCGCACGCGTTGATCCACAACGACTTCCGCCTCGACAACCTCGTCCTCGCCCAGGACGACCCCACCCGCGTCGTCGGGGTCCTCGACTGGGAACTGGCCACCGTCGGCGACCCGCTCATGGACCTCGGTGGGGCCCTGGCCTACTGGGCCCAGGCCGACGACGACGAGACGCGGCGCGCCCTTCGCCTGCAGCCGACGCACCTGCCGGGCATGCTCACCCGGGCCGAAGTCGTCGAGCGCTACTGCGCCGCACGGGGACTCGCGGTGAGCGACCAGGAGTGGACCTTCTACGAGGTCTTCGGCCTCTTCCGCCTCGCGGGCATCGCCCAGCAGATCTACCAGCGCTACCGCGCCGGCGCCACGACCAACCCGCGCTTCGCCGTCTTCGGCACCATGGTCACGTACCTCGACAGCCGGTGCCGCGCACTCATCGGCTGACCTCCCCTTCGTCCCACGACAGGAGTCCCACATGACCTTCACGACCCTCATCACCGGCGCCAGCTCCGGGCTCGGCGCCGAGATGGCCCGCCAGTTCGCCGCGCTCGGCCACGACCTCGCCCTGACCGCCCGCCGCACGGACCGGCTCGACGCGCTCAAGGCCGAGATCACCGCCGCCCACCCCGAGCGCCGGGTCGAGACCTATGCGCTCGACGTCACCGACGACGAGGCCGTCACGCGCGTCTTCGAGCAGGCGAAGGGGGACCTCGGCCGCCTCGACCGCGTCATCGTCAACGCGGGGCTCGGCAAGGGCGCGCCGTACGGCAAGGGCAGCCACTACGCCAACCGGGAGACCATCGAGACCAATGTCCTCGGCGCCGCGATCCAGACCGAGGCCGCCATGGCGATCTTCCGCGAGCAGCGCGCCGGGCACCTCGTGCTCATCTCCTCCGTCACCGCGCTGCGCGGCATGCCCAAGTCGATGACGACCTACGGCGCGTCCAAGGCCTTCCTCGCCTCGCTCGGTGAGGGCATCCGCAGCGAGATGCTCGGCAAGCCAGAGCTCGACATCGACGTCACCGTCCTCTACCCGGGCTACATCCGGTCGGAGATGAACGAAAAGGTCGAGCAGAAGACGAAGTTCATGGTCGACACCGAGGTCGGCGTGCGCGCCATGGTCGTCGCGATCGAGGGCCGCAAGCCCAAGGCGCTCGTCCCGCCGAAGCCGTGGGTCGCCGTGGGCTCGGCGATGAAGGTGCTGCCGCTGTCGGTGGTGCGCAAGCTGCTCTGAGGGCGCTCCCGCCGGCGTGCACCTCCGCGCCCTCCGGCACCTCCGCCCTGCGGTCGAAAGGCGCTCCGGCCCAAGGGGGACGACGGCGCCCGCCGAAGTCCTTCGTCTCCCCGCCGCCGGCGGTTGTCGTTCCTGACTTCGGCTTGATGTGCGCCGTCATCCCCCTTCGGCCTGCGCGTCTCCTGCGCGCGTGGCCGCGACCCGGGCGGTGAAGGCCGCGATCGCCTGCTCGAGCTCTGATGGGTCGAGCACCGTCAGGGTGGCGCTGAGGTCGTACGCGGCCATCGTCAGGTGGCGGGCCAGGTCGGCGAGGTCGTCGGCGCTGGACTCCAGGTCGGTGACGCCCGGCCCGACGGCGGTCGCGGTGCCGTAGGCGGGCGGCACC
>NZ_BCSQ01000048.1 GCF_001570945.1 Janibacter anophelis NBRC 107843 | reverse complement strand
GGCAACCGAACAGCTGCTGCACACCGGCGGGTCCGGACTCGCTGGACCCATCGCGCTCGAAGTCGGTGAACGCCTCGGAATCTGGGAAGACGGTCGCGGAGAAGCAGGCGACGTCATCCAACTTGAGTCCGACGCTCCGGTCGGGACCCACCCCCAGGTGAGGCAACCGAACTCGCTCGAGGAGATCATGCTCAGCACTTCCGACGCGTACCAGAATGACGGGCACGTCCGTATCACCACGATTACACACCCGGACGGGACGCGCGCGTACATCGTGAACACGCCCGGAACCCAGAACTGGGGCCGGGGGACAACGGACAACCCGCTGGATGCACTGGGCAACCTGAGCACAGTCAACGGCTCCTCGAGCGCATCGACGCAGGCGGTCTGGGCCGCCATGGAAAAGGCAGGCATCCCACCCGGCTCTCCCGTGTTGATGGCAGGTCACTCCCAAGGTGGGATGATCAACCAGACGCTGATGTCTGACCCTCGATTCACCGAGCGCTTCAACGTCACCCACGCCGTGACCTACGGCTCCCCCGTCGACGCCATCCCAGACACCTCGGGCGCAAGGCAGCTGCACTTGGCGCACGACAAGGACGAGGTCCCTAAGGTCGACTACGGCAACTTCCCCAAGCCCAGCAGGTTGAGTGACAACGCCGAAGTGGTCACACTCCCCACTCCGGACGGGGTCTATGAACACTCCGCTGGTGAGTACCTTGGTTTGGGTCAACCATTCGGCACGCCTGACTCCACCAGGCCCCCTGGGTCGGTCAGCGATCTCGGCACTGCCGTGAAGGAGGCCCACAGTCACGAGCGCTACGCCGAGTCTGTGTCCCGCTCGAACGATCCGCGTATCGACGCGTTCGAGGATGACTTGGACAACTTCATCGTCCCCAGCGGAGGGGATTCGAAGGTGTCTGCCGTCGATGTCGAGATCCGCAGAACCAAGTAGGAGAGATGACTATCTTCACGCGACGTACCGCCTTGCTGGGCATCCCCGCTGCACTGATTGGGCTGTCTGCGTGCAGCAGCGAACCGCCCATGGACGAAGCCGAGGTCAATCGCAGGGTTTCTCAGGTCGAGGGGGTCACCTCTGTCGACATCGCCGTCAAGAGCAGCGGCGTCACTGATTGGTCGCTCAGCGGCACGATCGGGCTCCCCGAGGACGATGCACAGGCTCGCGCGGTGTACGAAGACTGCCTCCGCGCGATCGCCTCGGTTCCTACCTCGTCCGATGTGCCCATGGGCGTCTATGTTTACGGTGAGTCGGCATCCGGTCAGCTCGACCCCGCAGCTGTCGGCGCTCCGGACCGGACCACCAGCCTGAAGGAACACTTCAGCTGAGCGGCCCGCCAGCAGGCCACTCGACCTAAGCTCAACGCGCGTACGCGGAGTTGAGTCCCCAATAGTGGTCGGAGCCGTCCTAGCCGAGCAAACCGACGAAATGGGCCGAAGGCCGGCGCTACCTCGGCCTCGACGTCCTCGCCCGCTGCCGCATCACCATCGTGCCCACCACCGACACCCACATCGGAGATGATCACCTCCCCACACTGACCGCCTGAACCCTCACGGAGGAGTACACAGCGCTACACCACCTGAGGGGACTTGACCGGCCGGAATTCCGCTGTGGGTACTTGGGGCTGCTCGTCCTGGGGACCGTCACCATCTTGGCCGTGAGCCATGGCCTTGATCCGTTGTAGCGCCCAATCGGTCTGACCCCTCCCTCGCGCGGGTCTCCGGGCCATGGCTCTGAGCAACGTGTTGGTGCAAGGGGGGTCGCACCCCCTGGTGCGGCGCCCTTCGTCGTGCTCGGGCGTCGCAGGCGCCGATTAAACACGGCTTAATTTGTTATTTAATCCAATCGCGAGAAGACTGGCCCCGACCGTTGCGGGGCAACGTGATCCACACGGGGCGCTGGTGCGACGCAACGGGTGTGGCGCGAAGGCCGCGTCACCACTCCAGGAGGTTGCTCGTGCTGTCTGCCCACGCCGTCGAGATCGTCCGGTCGACCCTGCCCGTCATCGGGGCACGGATCGACGAGATCACGCCGATCTTCTACCGCCGGATGTTCGCGGCCCACCCGGAGCTGGAGCGGGACCTCTTCAACCGTGGCAACCAGGCCCAGGGTGACCAGCAGCGGGCCCTCGCCGGCGCCATCGCCGCCTATGCCGGCCTCGTGGTCAACCACGACGCGCCCGAGGTGGACGCGCTCCTGTCGCGCATCGCCCACAAGCACGCCTCCCTCGGCATCTCACCCGAGCAGTACCCGATCGTCCATCGGCACCTCTTCGAGGCGATCGCCCAGGTGCTCGGTGACGCCGCGACGCCCGAGGTCGTCGAGGCCTGGGACGAGCTGTACTGGGACATGGCGCACGCCCTCATCCGGATCGAGCAAGGGCTCTACGCCCGGTTCGGCGTCGAGCCCGACGAGGTGTGGCAGGAGCTCGTCGTCACTGAACGGCGCCACGAGTCGGCCGACACCGTCGCCTTCATCGTGGCCCGGCCCGACGGGGAGTCGCTGCCCGGGTCGCTGCCCGGCCAGTACGTCTCCGTGCAGGTGACCCTGCCCGACGGAGCGCGCCAGATCCGCCAGTACAGCCTGACGAGCTCGCCCGACAGCCCGACGTGGCGCTTCACCGTCAAGGCCGTCCGCGCCACGGATCTGGACGGCAGCCCCATCCCCGCCGGCGAGGTCTCGAACTTCCTCCACGACGACGTCTTCGAGGGTGATTCCCTGCGCGTCTCCCTCCCGTTCGGTGACCTCGTGCTCGAGGGGGGCGACGACCCTGTCCTGCTCGTCTCCGCCGGGATCGGGTGCACGCCGATCATCGGCATGCTCCACCACCTCGCCGAGGAGGGCACCGACCGCCAGGTCACGGTCATGCACGCGGACCAGTCCCCGGCGCGGCACGCGCACCGCCGCGAGCTGGCTGAACTCGTCGGCCGCATCGACGACGCCCGGCTCCACCACTGGTACGAGGACCTCGGATCCCGTCGGATGACCGAGACCGTGCGGCAGGGCCGGATGCACCTCGAGGAGGAGCACATCGACCCGGACGCCCACGTCTACCTGTGCGGGCCGTTGCCCTTCATGGAGGTCGTCCGCGCTCAGCTCGCCGAGCAAGGCGTCCCCGAGACACACATCCACTACGAGGTCTTCGGCCCGGACACCTGGGTGCCGCACGCGGAGCCGGCCGCGGTCTGACGGTCGCAGGACGGGACCGGTGGGACACGCGGGGCTCAGCACCTCCTGGTGCGGCGCCCTTCGTCTGGTCGGCCCGGGACTGGCAGAGTCGGGCCATGACGTACTCGACGATCCGGCACGACCTCGACGACGGGGTCCTCACCGTCACCCTCGACCGGCCCGACCAGCTCAACTCCTTCACGCCCCGGATGGCCGATGAGCTGGAGCGGACCTTCCGCGAGGTCAACGACGACGACGCGGTGCGCGCGGTCATCGTCACCGGCGCCGGACGGGCCTTCTGCGCCGGGATGGACCTGACCAAGGAGGGCAACGTCTTCGGCCTCGACGAGGCGATGACCCCGTCCCTGGCCGACATGCAGCGGCTCGAGGACCCTGCGCTCATCGACGGCGTCCGCGACACCGGTGGTCGGGTCACCCTCGCGATCCACGACTGCCGCAAGCCGGTCATCGGTGCCATCAACGGTCCGGCCGTCGGCATCGGCGCGACGATGACGCTCGCGATGGACGCCCGTCTGGTCTCGTCCCAGGCCAGGGTCGGTTTCGTCTTCGGCCGGATCGGGATCGTCCCCGAGGCCGCGTCCTCGTGGTTCCTCCCACGCATCGTCGGGCTGCCGGCCGCCCTCGACCTCGTCCTGTCCGCCGAGATCCTCGACGCGCAGTCCACCGTCGACGTGGGGCTGGCCACGGGACCCCACGACCCGGAGGCTCTGCTCCCTTCGGCCCGCGCGCTCGCCGACCGCTGGACGAAGGGGAGGTCTCCCGTCGCCACCGCCCTCGCCCGACAGATGATGCGGCGCAACGCCGCCCGGGAGCACCCGGTCGAGGCGCACCGGGTCGACTCGCTCGCCATGTTCCACACGAGCATCGGCGACGGCAAGGAGGGCGTGGCGGCCTTCCTCGAGAAGCGGGATCCGGAGTTCACGGGGCGGGCCTCGCGGATGCCGGACTTCTACGACGAGTGGATCGACGGATGAGCCAGCCGCCACTGCCCGGTCAGCCGCATCCTCCGTCCGCGACGCCCGAGAACCAATCCGTTCGGGTCGTGTCGACGGTGGTGATGGGCAGCTTTGCGGCGATGGGCCTGGTGGCAGGCGTGGGCATCCTGCTGTGCGGGGGTCTGGGGATGGTCATGACGGGCACCACGGACACGGGTGCGGGAGCGATGATGGTCGTCGGCCTGGTGATCATCGTGATCAGCTTCCTCCTGCTGGCCGGAGCCCTCCTCCCTTGGCGGAACGACTGACCACAGCCCGCTCAGCCCCGCACGGGGCGATAGGTCATGTGGGTGACCAGCGGCGTGGCGCGGACCGTGACCCGCTCGAGCCGCTGCGGGGGCACGCCGTCGAAGATCCGCTCGCCCGCCCCCAGGACGTGCGGCGTCACGTGGAGCCGCAGCTCGTCGAGCAGGCCAGCGGCGAGGAACTGGTTGGCCGTGCCGGCACCACCCGCGACCGAGACATTGCGGTCGCCGGCCGCGGTCCGGGCCCGCTCGAGCGCGACCTCGATCCCCTCCGTCACGAAGTGGAAGGTCGTTCCGCCGAGCATCTCGATCGGCTCGTGCGGGTAGTGCGTCAGGACGAAGACCGGCCCGTGGTAGGGGGGCTCGTCGCCCCACCAGCCGCGCCAGTCGCGGTCCCACTCGCCGCGCACGGGGCCGAACATGTTGCGCCCCATGATCGTCGCGCCGGAGTCGACGATCGCGTCGACCTCGGCCCGGTTGTCCTCGTAGCCCTCGAACATCCAGGCGTGTAGCGCGCCCTCGTCGATCTCGCCCATGGGCATGGCCTCGCTCTGGCGCGGTCCCGCGGCGAAGCCGTCCGCGGAGACCGCGATGTCGGTGTAGACGAAGCCCGTGGCGGGCCCCCTTCGTGCCTAGATGAACTCGAGCGGGTCGAACTCGTCGATCTCGATGACCCGGACGCGCGGCAGCCGGCTCTTGAAGGCCGAGACGTCGTACTCGAGGTCGAAGAACTCCATGCCGTCGATCTGCCGCAGCCCGTTGGCCATGAACTCGCCGAAGCCGACGACGCCGATGCGCCGCGCCTCGTCGCCGGCCAGGGCCTCCATCTGCGGGGCGAAGTCGTTGTCGTGGCTGACGAGCATGACGTCGGCGTCGCGCTCGAGCAGCGCCTCGGCGGTGCGCTGGATCGCGATGTCGACGACCTTGCCTTCGCCCCGCAGCGGGACGGGCCGGTAGCCCATCGCGAGCAGTGCCTGGACGAAGGAGGCCGGCAGCTCACCGGCGACGGCGAGGAAGAACAGGCCCCTGACCGGCTGGTCCCAGGCTGCCTCGGTGTACTCGAGCAGCGTGTTCCACCGGGGGCGCTCCTGCGGCTCGGGACGGCGGCCGAGGACCGAGACCCCGAGGGTCGCGTCGATGTTTTCCCCGTCGACGAGCAGGTAGGTGGTGCGATCGGCCATGGAATGACCCTACTGGGACCACCGGGTCCGACGCGCCGTGCCGACCACCTACGCTGATCCGGACGATCGACGAAGGGGAGTGGTGACCATGTGCATGCCGGTGCAGTGCCAGCGGTGCGGGAAGACGACGTGGAGCGGGTGCGGTGAGCACGTGGCCGACGTGCGCGCCCAGGTGGCCGCGGACAACTGGTGCCAGTGCCCGGAGAACGCCGACCCCAAGGCCTGATCAGCGCAGCGTCACGTGCACCTGCGGTGCGCGGCCGTCGGCGCCCGAGAGCTGCCAGAGCCGGTCGAGCGCCGGCTGCAGGAGCCAGGTGCCGAGTTGGCGCACGAGCACGGTGACCGCCTGCTCCGCCACGGGCGCACGACTACCGGCGATGCCGTGGTCGCGCAGCCGCTGGGTCTGCAGGATCTGCGTGTCGAGCATCTTGCGCACCAGGCGGGTGTCGTCGCTGCCGGGCGTGACGACGACCCGACGCAGGTAGTCGACGACGTGCGGGTTGCGCACGAACATCGCGTGGATCGCCCGGTCCCGGTTCGCCACCACCGTCGCGACCGGCCCCTCGAGCGGCACCGCGTCGAGCGTGTCGACGAAGAGGGCGACGACCCCGTCCTCGACCGCCTCGTGCAAGCCGTCCTTGCTGCCGAAGTAGTGCCCGACCAGACCCGGGGCGACTCCGGCGCTGCGGGCGACCTCGCGCAGGCTCGTCGCGGCCACGCCGCGCTCGGCGAAGAGGGCGAGCGCGGCGGTGCGGATGCGCTCGCGGGTGTCCTCGGCGGTCGTGGCACGTGAACTCACGGGGACCTCCCTTCGGGGTGATCGTGAACTCTCCGACACACCATTGCACAAGTGTTCAACGGATGCGTAGGGTGCGGGAGAAGACGAACCCGCTGTGACCCGAAGGAGCCGGTCCATGCCCGAGCAGCCCCAGGCCGTCATCTACGACGCCGTCCGCACACCCCGAGGGAAGGGCAAGTCGTCCGGCTCCCTCCACGAGGTCAAGCCGATCGACCTGACCGTCGGCCTGCTTCAGGCCATCCGGGAGCGCAACCCCGGCCTCGACGCCGCGCAGGTCGACGACCTCGTCATGGGCATCGTCTCCCCGGTCGGTGACCAGGGCGCGGTCCTGCCGCGCATCGCGGCCCTCAAGGCCGGCTACCCCGAGCCGGTCGCCGGCGTGCAGCTCAACCGCTTCTGCGGCTCCGGCCTCGAGGCGGTCAACCAGGTCGCCGCGCGCGTGCGCTCCGGCTTCGAGGACCTGCTCATCGCCGGTGGCGTCGAGTCGATGTCCCGTGTGCCGATGGGCAGCGACGGTGGCGCCTGGGCGATGGACCCGCGCACCGCGCTCGAGACCGACTTCGTCCCCCAGGGCATCAGCGCTGACCTCATCGCGACGATCGAGGGCTACGACCGCGCCGAGGTCGACCGCTTCGCCGCGCAGTCGCACGCACGCGCGGCCGCCGCGTGGGACAACGGCTACTTCGAGCGGTCCGTCGTCCCCGTCAAGGACGCCAGCGGCATCACGATCCTCGACCGTGACGAGACGATCCGCCCCGGCACGACCGGCGAGTCGCTCGGCGGTTTGCGCCCCTCCTTCGCCGCCATGGGCGAGCAGGGTGGCTTCGACTTCGTCGCGACCGAGAAGTACCCGCACATCGACCAGATCAACCACGTGCACCACGCGGGCAACTCCTCGGGCATCGTCGACGGCGCGGCCCTGCTGCTCATCGGCAACGAGCAGGTCGGCCAGGAGATGGGCCTGACCCCGCGCGCACGCATCATCTCGACCGCGGTCATCGGCTCCGAGCCGACGATCATGCTCACCGGCCCGGCCCCCTCCTGCCGCAAGGCGCTCGACCGGGTCGGCATGAGCGCCAAGGACATCGACCTCGTCGAGATCAACGAGGCCTTCGCCGCGGTCGCCCTCAAGCTCATGCGCGACATGGGCTGGAGCGAGGAGCAGACCAACGTCAACGGGGGCGCGATCGCCATGGGCCACCCGCTCGGCGCGACCGGCGCGATGATCCTCGGCACGCTCGTCGACGAGCTCGAGCGCCGCGACCTCGAGCGCGGCATCGCCACCCTGTGCATCGGCGGCGGCATGGGTGTCGCCACCATCGTCGAGCGCGTCTGAACCCCCTTCGTCACGGACAGGAACTGGAACCAGCCATGAGCGAGAACATGATCCGCTACGAGCGCGACGACGAGGGCATCGTCACCCTGACGATGGACGACCCCGGCGCCGGCGCCAACACGATGAACGACACCTACATCGCCGCGATGGGCGAGACGGTCGACCGTCTCGAGTCCGAGCGCGACGAGATCACCGGTGTCGTGCTGACCTCCGCCAAGAAGACCTTCTTCGCCGGCGGCAACCTGACCGACCTGCAGTCGGTCACCGAGGAGACCGCTGGCGAGTTCTTCGCCGGCATCGAGGGCATCAAGTCCCAGTTGCGTCGCCTCGAGCAGCTCGGCAAGCCCGTCGTCGCCGCGATCAACGGCGCCGCCCTCGGTGGTGGCCTGGAGCTGGCGCTCGCGACGCACCACCGCATCGCGGTCGACGACCCGAAGATCAAGCTCGGCCTGCCCGAGGTCACCCTCGGTCTGCTGCCCGGCGGCGGCGGCGTGACCCGTCTGGTGCGGATGCTCGGCATCCAGGAGGCCCTCATGGGCTGGTTGCTGCAGGGCCAGCAGTACGCGCCCGCCCAGGCCAAGGAGAAGGGGGTCATCGACCAGCTCGTCGCGACGCCCGAGGAGCTCGTCCCGGCCGCCAAGCAGTGGATCCGTGAGCACAAGGGCGACGAGACCGCCGCCACCAAGCCGTGGGACGTCAAGGGCTACAAGATCCCCGGCGGCACCCCGTCGGTCCCTAAGTTCGCGATGAATCTGCCGGCCTTCCCCGCCAACCTGCGCAAGACGCTCAAGGGCGCCCCGACGAAGTCGCCCCGCGCGATCCTCTCGGCCGCCGTCGAGGGTTCGCAGGTCGACTTCGACACCGCGAGCCGGATCGAGTCGCGCTACATCACCGAGCTCGCGGCCGGTCGCGAGTCGACCGCGATGATCCAAGCCTTCTTCTTCGACCTGCAGGCGATCAACAGCGGCAAGCTGCGCCCCGAGGGCGTCGAGAAGCGCAAGGTCGCCAAGGTGGGCATCCTCGGTGCCGGAATGATGGGCGCCGGCATCGCGTACTCGGCGGCCATGTCCGGCATCGACGTCGTCCTCAAGGACGTCTCGGTCGAGGGCGCGGACAAGGGCAAGGGCTACTCCGAGAAGCTCCTCGCCAAGCGCGTCGAGCGCGGCAAGATGGACCAGGCCAAGGCCGACGCCGTGCTGGCCCGCATCACCCCGACCGCCGAGGCGGCCGACCTGGCCGACGTCGACGTCGTCATCGAGGCCGTCTTCGAGGACTACGAGCTGAAGAAGAAGGTCTTCGCCGAGGTCGAGGCCGTCGTCGGCCCGGACACCCTGCTATGCTCCAACACCTCGACGCTGCCGATCACCTCGCTGCAGGAGTTCGCCACCCGCCCCAAGGACTTCATCGGTCTGCACTTCTTCTCCCCCGTGGACAAGATGCAGCTCGTCGAGATCATCCGCGGCGAGCAGACCTCCGACGAGGCGACGGCCCGGGCGATCGACATCGTCCAGCAGATCCGCAAGATCCCGGTGGTCGTCGGTGACGGTCGCGGCTTCTACACCAGCCGCGTCTTCGGAACCCTCATCCTCGAGGGCGCCACCGCCGTGGCCGAGGGCATCGACCCGATGGTCGTCGAGCGGGCCGCGACGACGGCCGGCTTCCCGGCCCCGCCGCTGGCGATGCTCGACGAGGTCTCGCTGACCCTCACCCAGCACATCCGGGCCGAGGCCGAGAAGGCCGCGGCCGCGGAGGGCACGAGGCTGCCCAAGGGCCCGGGCGAGGAGCTCATCGACACGCTCGTCGCCGAGGGCCGCAAGGGCCGCGCCGCCGGCGCGGGGATGTACGACTACCCGGAGGGCCAGCCCAAGGTCCTGTGGCCGCAGCTGCGGGAGCGCTTCGCCACGGGCACCGAGATCCCCCTGCGTGACCTGCAGGACCGCTACCTCTTCATCATGGCGCTGGAGACGGCTGGGTGCTTCGAGGACGGCGTGCTGGGGGACGCGGAGTCGGCCAACATCGGCGGCATCTTCGGTATCGGCTTCCCGCCGCACACCGGTGGTCCGGCGACCTTCATGACGAACTACGAAGGGGGCCTGGCCGGCTTCGTCGCGCGGGCCGACGAGCTCGCAGACACCTACGGTGAGCGCTTCCGCCCGTCGCAGTGGCTGCGCGGTCGGGTCGCGTCCGGAACGCTCGCCGACCGGGTCTGATCGACGTGGCAGCCCCGCTCGACGGCGTGCGGGTCCTCTCGATCGCCATCAACCTGCCCGGGCCGGCCGCCGTCGCGCGGCTGGCCCGGCAGGGGGCGAGCGTCACCACGGTCATCCCCCCGATCGGTGACCCGATGGAGCAGTTCGCCCGGCCATACTTCGACGAGCTGCACGTCGGTCAGGAGATCCGCCGGGTCGACCTGAAGTCCGACGAGGGGCGCGCCGAGGTCGACGAGCTGCTCTCTGCCGCAGACGTCTTCGTCACCAGCTCGCGACCGTCCGCGCTGCGACGGCTCGGGCTGGACTTCGCCTCCGTGCACGAGCGCCACCCGCAGGTCTGCCAGGTCGACATCGTCGGCTACCCCGGTGAGCAGGCGGAGGTGCCCGGTCACGACCTCACCTACCAGGCCGACACCGGCCTCCTGGGCGAAGGGAGCATGCCCACCACCCTCGTCGTCGACCTCGCCGGGTCGGAGCGCGCCGCCGCCGAGGCGGCTGCAGCGCTCGTGGCCCGCGCTCGCGTGGGGGAGGGGGTGCGCCGCGAGGTGCCCCTGTCCGACCTCGCCGAGACGATGTCGCGGCCGCTGGCCCACGGCCTGACCGCACCGGGTGCGCTGCTCGGTGGGGGACTGCCGGTCTACGGCATCTACGACAGCGCCGACGGCCCGATGGCGCTCGCCGCGCTCGAGCCGCACTTCACCGTCCGCCTGCTCGAGGTCCTCGGCATCGCGCCCGAGGAGCTCTCGCGTGAGCGGCTCCAGGAGGTCTTCTTCGGCCGCACGGCCACGGAGTGGGCCGCCTGGGCGAGCGAGCACGACCTGCCGCTCACCCCCCTTCGCTCCCCCTGATCCCACGCCCCACGCTGATCGAGGTGCGCGGCCGTCGGCGGCCAAGCCTCGAGATCACTCACCAGGTCTCGAGGCTCGTCGCTGGGGCTCCTCGCACCTCGACCGGCGTCGATTGGAAGGCAACGATGCCCGAGATCCTCATGCCCCAGCCCTATGTCTCCCCGTGGATGCAGGACGAGGTGGCCGACGTGCTCACCCTGGCCCGCACCTTCTTCGAGCGGGAGGTGACGCCGCACCAGGAGCGCTTCGCCGAGCAGCACCAGGTCGACAAGGAGACCTGGCTCGCCGCGGGCGCGGCCGGACTGCTGTGCATCTCCGTGCCGGAGGAGTACGGCGGTGGCGGGGGCAACTTCGCCCACGAGGCGGCGGTCATGTGGGAGCAGGGTCGCTCAGGTGATGACGCCTTCGGCTACTCCGTGCACTCCTCGATCGTCGCGCACTACATCCTCGCGTACGGCTCCGAGGAGCAGAAGCAGAAGTGGCTGCCCAAGATGGCCAGCGGCGAGCTCGTCGGTGCCATCGCGATGACTGAGCCGGGCACGGGCTCGGACCTGCAGAACATCAAGACGACCGCCAGGCGGGACGGTGACCACTACGTCATCAACGGGTCCAAGACCTTCATCACCAACTCCTCGCACGCTGGTCTCGTCGTGGTCGTCGCCCGCACCGGCGGTGAAGGGGCACAAGGCATCTCGCTCATCGTCGCCGAGGTCGACGGGCTCGACGGCTTCGAGCGCGGCCGGGTGCTGCACAAGGTGGGCCAGCACGGTCAGGACACCCGCGAGCTCGCCTTCACCGACATGCACGTGCCGACGGCCAACCTCCTCGGCGAGGAGGAGGGCCAGGGCTTCTACCAGCTGATGATGCAGCTGCCGCAGGAACGGCTGGCCATCGCCGTCGGCGCGGTCGCCTCGGCGGAGCTGGCCGTCGACCTGGCCGTGGCGTACACCAAGGAGCGCACGGCCTTCGGCAAGCCGATCTCGGCCTTCCAGAACACGCGCTTCACCCTCGCCGAGGTCTCGACCGATGTCCTGGCGGCGCGGACCTTCCTCGACCACTGCGTCCAGCTGCACGTGGACGGCCGGCTCGACGCGGCCACCGCGTCGCGCGCGAAGTACTGGACGACGGATGTGCAGTGCGAGGTCATCGACCGCTGCCTGCAGCTCTTCGGCGGCTACGGCTACATGCTCGAGTACCCGATCGCGCGCCTGTACGCCGGCGCCCGGGTGCAGAAGATCTACGGCGGGACCAACGAGATCATGAAGGAGCTCATCTCCCGCACGATGTGAGGCAGGGCGAAGGGGGCCTCCGCTAGGTTGTCGTCGTGCCGACCACCAGCGACGACGCAGCAGCCCTTGTCGACCTCGCGGCCGGGCGCGGCGCCCTCGTGGCGTGCGCGCTCGGCCTGCTCATCTCGACCTGGGTGCCCGTGACCCGTTGGGAGGGCGAGTGGGAGGACACCAACGGCCCGCTGCAGGAGGACGTCCCGCCGCCGGTGCTCCTGCACAACCTGTGGGACCTCGGCGGTGCCGGCGACGTGAGCGGGCCTCTCGTCGCCGTCCCCCTCGCGGTCCTGGCGGCGCTGTGCCTGGCTGCCGTGTACCGCGACGGGCTGCTGCGACTCGTCGCGCCCGTCGCCGGCCTCGTCCTGCTGTGGACGGGTCTGCACGTGCTGCTCGGTGGCCTCGAGGGGGAGCTCACGAGCGCCCGGTGGCTGTGTCTCGCCGTACCAGCGGTGACGGTGGTCGTGGGCGCCCGGACCCATGCCGCCTTCAGGCGGGTCTTCGCCTGAGCTCCCCGGACCCGGGTCGAGGTGGTCGTGTCCCTCCTCATGGGCCGCCGGTACCTCGACCCGCGAAGGGCGGGACCGCTCGGCCTTGAGGGCCGGCAGGAGGCACCACACGCCACCGAGTCCGAAGGCGCCCGCGGCCGCCATGGCCACCGGGGTCGAGGTCGCGGCGGCGAGCAGACCGGCGAGCGGCATCGTCATGGCAGTGAACCCGAAGGCGCACATCGACGCCAGGGACAGCACGGTCGAGCGGTTGGCCGAGCTCGCCTCCCGGTGGAGCAGGGCGCTGTAGGCCGGGCCCTGCATGCCGTGCCCGGTGTAGGCGAGCAGGTGCGCCACGACGAGACCGATGGGTCCGACGGCCAGCGCCATGCCCATCGTCAGCACGCTGTGGACGACCCGCCCGAGGATCGCCGCGCGGGCGACCCCCCACCGCGCCGAGGCCCGACCGCACAGCCAGGCGCCGACGGCGAAGACGAGCCACGCGCCCGCAGCCAGGGGTCCCATGACGACGCCGGCGCGCTCCTCGCTGCCGAGCAGCTCCGCCATCCGCACCGGTGTCAGCGACTCCATCGCGATCATCGCGGTGGACCAGAAGCACTCGAGGAGCACGAGTCCCCGCAGCACGGGGTTGTCGCGCACGAGCCGCAGACCGGAGGCGATGACACCGGGCGTCTCCCGGGCCGAGGTCGCGGCCCGGGCCCAGCCCGTGGCGTCGAGGTGCGTCCTCGGCTCGCGCATGAGGACGAGGACGGCGACGAGGTGGACCACCGACAGGGCCAGGCAGATGACGATCGGCAGCCACAGCGCCGAGTGCGATGCGACCGGGTGCCAGGCGACGAGCCCGCCCGAGAGCAGGGCGCCACCGGCGATGGCCAGCCCGAGGATCGAGGTCGAGCGGGACAGGTCCTGGTCGACATCGGCTCCGGGACGGCTCGCGTGCACCGTGTCGACGTACCAGGCCTCGAGCGGCCCGGAGTCGAGCGCGCGGAAGACACCGGTGAGCAGCGACGCGACGACGAAGGCCGCGAAGGACTGGGCGACCAGCAACGCCAGGATCGCCGCGACGTTGGCGACGGCCGCCGCGACGAGGACCGGGCGACGACCGAGGGCATCGGCGAAGCCGGAGGTCGGCAGCTCCAGGGCCACGACCGCGACACCAGTGACCGCCGAGGCCGTGAGGGCCTGGGGCAGGGTGAGGCCGCGCTCGAGCATCCAGAGTGTGAAGAGCCCGACGACGAAGCCGATCGGCAGCCAGCGGGTCGTCGTCAGGGTGAGGAAGATCCGGCGGGCGGCGGTCGGGGAGAGGGGCTCAGGCATGGTCTCGAGGCTCCTCGCTGGCGCTCGTCGCACCTCGACCCACGTCGTCCCAGGGCTCCTCGTCCTCGGTGGGGAAGCTCGAGACGACCACGGCGAAGCGGCGCTGTCCCTCGCCCACCGGGCCGGGCGTCGGCGGGAACTCGTCGAGGACCTGCCACACGAGGTCCTCGAAGCGTGACTGGATCGTCGCGGCCTGCTCGGCCGTGACCGCGACCTGCAGGTCGCTCACCGAGGTGACCGCGCGCCAGGGGTCGCTCTCGCCGCCGCGTCGGGCGGCGGCCGCCTGCATCCGGGTCGCGGAGTGGGTGACGGCCAGCTGGTGGAAGGCATCGGTGGCGTCCCTCCCTTCGTCCCCCGCGTCGGCCCGCTCCGGGACGGAGGTCATCAGGGTGCTCGCCCGCCACCAGCGCTCGCGCTTGTTGCCCAGCTCGGGCGCCTCCTCGACGAAGCCGTGCTCGGCGAGCTGGCGCAGGTGATAGCTCGTCGCCCCGGAGTTCAGGCCCAGGCGGCGCGCGACCTGGCTGGCCGTGGTCGGCCCGAGGGTGCGCAGCAGGCCGAGGATGCGCAGGCGGACCGGGTGGGTCAGCGCGCGCAGCTGGGTGACGTCGGGGACGACGGGTTCCATGGGAGCCACGATAGAACGCAAAGAGATATTTGCAAAGAGGTGTTTGGGGTTGGTCTCGAGGCTCGGGCGCGGACGCCCTCGCACCTCGACCCACGTTGTGCTCGAGGCCTGAAGGTCTGTTCGCGCGGACGTCAGGCGGTGTTCTCCCTTCGCGCCTACCGTCGGCGCATGACCCGACTCCACAGGTACGCCGCGATCACCGGCGCCGTCTCGCTCGCATTCGCCTCGGCGTCCGCCGCCACCGCCGCTCCGCACCAAGGGAAGCCCGGCGCCCAGACCGTCCGGTTCGCCACCTTCAACGCCTCGCTCAACCGCGCGACCGAGGGCCAGCTCGAGCGGGACCTCGCCACCGGCGACAACGTCCAGGCGCAAAACGTCGCCGAGACGATCCAGCGGGCCGAGCCCGACGTCGTGCTCGTCAACGAGTTCGACTACTCGCCGGAGGCGGCGGAGCTCTTCCGTGACAACTACCTCGCGGTCGGCCAGCGCGGCGCGGACCCGATCGAGTACCCGTACCACTACATCGCGCCGAGCAACACGGGCGTGCCGAGCGGTCACGACCTCAACAACGACGGCACGATCGGCGGCGGCGACGACGCCTACGGCTTCGGGCTCTTCCCCGGTCAGTACGGCATGGTCGTCTACAGCAGGTACCCGATCGACACCGACGCGGTGCGCACCTTCCAGGACTTCCGCTGGCAGGACATGCCCGGCAACCGCATCCCCACCGAGTACTACTCTGCGGACGAGCAGGCCGACCTGCGGCTGAGCTCCAAGAGCCACTGGGACCTGCCGATCGAGATCGGCCGCTCGACGGTCCACTTCCTCACCAGCCACCCGACGCCGCCCACCTTCGACGGCGCGGAGGACCGCAACGGCCGGCGCAATGCCGACGAGATCCGCTTCTGGGCCGACTACGTGACCGGCGGCCGCAGCGCGGACTACATCTACGACGACGAAGGGGGCCGTGGCGGCCTCGAGCGCAACGCGCGCTTCGTCATCGCGGGCGACCAGAACGCCGACCCCAACGACGGCGACAGCACGGACAACGCGATCCACCAGCTGCTCGGCAGCCCGCGGGTCAACACCTCGCACACCCCCACGAGCGACGGGGGCGTCGAGGCCAGCGAGCTGCAGGGCGGCATCAACGACGAGCACACCGGCGACCCGGCCCAGGACACGGCCGACTTCGCCGAGCCGCCGGGCAACATCCGCGTCGACTACGTGCTGCCGAGCCGCAACCTGCCGATCCGTGACTGCGAGGTCTTCTGGCCCACGAGCGACAGCCCGCTGTACCGCCTCACCGGCACCTACCCCTTCCCGACGAGCGACCACCGGCTCGTCTGGGCCGACGTCAAGGTGACCGGCGGTCCGGGCGGGCGCTGACCCCCTTCGCTCGACCGCGCCACCCACACGAACTGTGGCTGGCCACACCCGCGATCGTCCGCCACACCACGTGCTGTGGCCGACCATCCGAGGTGTGGCCAGCCACAGTTCGTTGCGGTGGGGGGTGCCCGGCGCGTTAGTGTCGCAGCATGTCCGCTGCGGCCATCGGTGATCCCGTCCCCGACCTCATCGACGACTACCGCGAGGTCGTCACCCGGAGCGAAGGGGTCGACGAGCTCGTCACGCTCGACGGCGTGCGTGAGGCGGCGCAGCCGCTGGCCGAGCGGATCACCCGGCACGGTCTGGCGGCCCTGCTGGCCGCACGGTCGGCGAGCCGGCGCTTCGTCGCCGACGACGGCATCACCTACGGCGCCGGCGTCATGCCCGAGGACGAGGACGACCCCGGGGGGCCGCAGGTCCCGACGGAGCCGCGGGAGTGGGCGCTCGACCCGCTGCCGCTGACCTTCGGCGCGACCGAGTGGACCCGCCTGGAGCACGGCGTGCGCCAGCGGGCTGCGCTGCTCGACGCCGTCCTCACCGACCTCAGCGGCGACCAGCTGCTCGTCCGGTCGGGCATCCTGCCCGGCGCCGCGGTCTACGGGCACGACGGGTGGTTGCCGCAGGCCGACGGGATCCGTGTCCCCGGCCCGCGCCAGCTCGTCATGCCGGCCATGGACCTGGCCCGCGACCGCAACGGCACGTGGCGCGTCTTCTCCGACCGCACCCAGGCGCCGAGCGGGGCCGGCTTCGCCATGGCCAACCGCCGGATCACCGCCCGCGTGCTGCCCGACCTGCACCGTGAGGTCGACCTGGCCCGGCTGCGCGGCTTCTTCTACAAGCTGCAGCAGGCCCTCGTCGCCGCCGCCCCGCAGACCGATGACGTCCCGCGCATCGTCATCCTCACGCCGGGCGCCCTGAGCGACACGGCCTTCGACGAGGCGCTGCAGTCGACCGTGCTCGGCGTGCCCGTCGTCGAGTCCGAGGACCTCGTGAGCCGCGACGGGCGGATCTGGATGCGCACGACGAGCGGGCTCTCCCCGGTCGACGTCGTCATGCGCCGCATCGAGGGCGACGCCATCGACCAGCTCGACCTGCGCAGCGACTCCCGTCTCGGCCTGCCCGGGATGGTCGAGGCCGCCCGGCTCGGGCACGTCTCGATCGTCAACCCCGTCTCCTCCGGCGTCCTGGAGAACCCCGCCCTCATCCCGTACCTGCCGCAGATCTGCCGCCACGTCCTCGACGAGGACCTCGCCCTGGCCTCGACCCAGACGTGGTGGGCCGGCGAGCCGACCCACCTGAGTCACATCGTCACCCAGCTCTCCAGCCTCGTCGTCAAGCCGGCCTCCCGCAGCGGCAACAGCAACTCGATCTTCGGCTGGGAGCTCAGCGCGCAGGAGCGCGACGACCTCGCCATGCGCATCCAGGCCGAGCCGTGGCGGTGGACCGCGCAGGACCCGCTGACCATGAGCACTGCGCCCGTCGTGACCGCGGGTGGGCTCGAGCCGCGCAGCGTCGTGCTGCGCACCTTCGCCGTCGCGGACGAGGACGACTACGCCGTCATGCCCGGCGGCCTCGGCCGCGTGGCCGTGCGCGCCGACTCCGGGGCGATCTCGAGCCTCACCGGCGCGATGAGCAAGGACGTGTGGGTCCGCGCCGACCCCGAGACCCTGCCGACCGCCGGCGAGACGATCACCCTGCCCGGCCGGCTCGAAGGGGGCACCGCCCCCGGGTACGCCGCGCCCGCCCCGCGTGTCGCGAGCGACCTGTACTGGATGGGCCGCTACGCCGAGCGCGCCGAGGCCGCGGCCCGCCTGCTGCGCGTCGCCGACAACCTCGTCGACGACCACGCCGCCCGCCCCGGCACCACCGGGCACACCGCGATGCTCGCGATCCTCGACGCGGTCACCGAGGTCATGTCCGTGCGGCCGGGCTTCGGCGGAGACGGCGAGGAGGCTCGCGAGCGGCGAGCCGACCCCCTGCCCCACCTGCGTGAGCTCACCCTCGAGCCGCGGATCGTCGGGTCGGTCGCCTACAGCACGCACCGCGCGGTCATCGCCGCCCAGGCCGTGCGCGAGACCCTCTCGGTCGACACCTGGCTCGTCATGTCGCGTCTGGAGCGCACCCTGCAGCACGCCGTCCCGCAGGACGACCTGCAGGAGCTGCTCATGGAGACCATCGAGGGCCTGCTCGCGCTCGCCGGCATCGGCGTCGAGTCGCTCGTGCGCGATCCGGCGTGGGCCTTCGCCGACGCCGGCAAGCGCGTCGAGCGTGCCCAGCAGACGATCCGGCTGCTCGCCTCCGTGCTCGGTGTCGAGCGCACCCCGGTCGTCGAGGGCACGACGACCGAGGCCGCCCTGCTCGCCGCGGAGTCGGTCATCACCTACCGCCGCCGCCTGACCTCGGGCCTCGGCATGATGTCCGCCCAGGAGGCAGCGGTCGACCTGCTGCTGCGCGACGTCACCAACCCGCGCTCGGTCGCCTTCCAGATCGCACGCCTCGTCGAGGACCTCGAGCTCATCGAGGACGAGCAGACGCTGCCGACCGTGCGTGCCCTCGCCGAGCGGATCGGGACGCTCGACCTCGACGTGCTCTTCGCCGACGGACGTCGCCCGCTCGCGGAGGCCCTGACGCAGCTGGGTGCCGACCTGCGCGAGGCCCACCGGACCCTCGACGCGGCCTACTTCAGCCGCAAGGAGCCCGGCCGCAATGTCCAGTGGGTCCAGTGGAACGGCGGGGAGGAGTCCTGGTGAGCACCGACGAGCACCGCGCCGACGAGACGCTGTCCGAGGAGGCGCTGGCCGGCGAGGCGACGGCCGACGAACAGCCGGCCCCCGACCAGGACCCGACCAAGGAGCTGCACCCTAAGGGGGACACCGCCATCCCCCCGAGCCCACCGGCCCCGGAGCCGGTCGCCACCGGCGACCCCCTGGTGCCCGTGATCAAGCCGGAGCACCACACCCTTCGTCAGTACGAGGTGCGCCACCGCACGACGTACACCTACGAGGAGTACATCACCGACTCCTTCGGTCGGGCGCTGCTGCGCCCGCGGGAGACCGAGCAGCAGCGGATCCTGCGGCACACGGTGGAGATCACGCCGGACCCGCACATCCACACCGAGCACGTCGACCACTTCGGCAACCACTCGAGCTTCTACGAGGTGCGCACCCCGCACACCGTGCTCGACGTCTACAAGAGCAGCCTCGTCGAGATCGAGTGGCCGGCGCCGGACATGGACCGGCTCAACGGGTGGACGGTCGCCGAGGCGGCCGAGCTCTTCGTCGCCGGTGAGGGGATCGACCGGGCCGAGGCCGCGCAGTACCTGCTGCCCTCCCAGCTCGTCGAGATCGCGCCCGAGGTCATCGCCTACGCGGTCGGCATCCTCCCGCCCGATCGGCCTCTGGGTGAGGCGCTCGTCGCGCTCTACGCCGACATCTTCCGGGACTTCACGTATGCCAAGGGCACGACGAGCGTCAAGACGACGCTGCCCGAGCTGCTCGACCAGCGCGAGGGCGTGTGCCAGGACTTCGCCCACCTCGCCGTCGGCTGCCTGCGTGCCGTCGGCATCCCGGGGCGCTACGTCTCGGGGTACATCGAGACGCGTCCGGCGCCGGGCAAGGTCAAGCTGCAGGGTTCGGACGCCTCGCACGCGTGGGTGTCGGCGATGACCCCCGACGGCGACTGGGTCGATCTCGACCCGACCAACAACCACTTCGCCGACTCGCGCTACATCGTCACCGGGTGGGGCCGCGACTTCCGGGACGTCTCCCCGCTCAAGGGCGTGATCTTCGGCGAAGGGGGCAGCTCCAGCCTCAAGGTCGGCGTCGACGTCATCCCCCAGGACGGCTCCGATCCCCGGGCCGACTCGCCTCCGAAGTAATCTGCCGCCATGCCCACGACCGCCTTCGTCCTCGGTGGGGGCGGCGTCCTCGGCGCGACCCAGGTGGGCATGCTCCGGGCGCTGCTCGCCGCCGGGATCATCCCCGACCTCGTCGTCGGCACGAGCATCGGCTCGGTCAACGGGGCCTTCGTCGCCGCCGACCCGACGGCCGACGGGGTCGCCCGCCTCGAGGAGCTGTGGCGCGACGTCGTCACCTCGGGCGAGATGAACGAGAACCCCGTCCGGCAGGCTGCGCGCTTCGCCAGGCACCGCACGCACGTCATGCGACGCGGGCTGATCCCCGACCTCGTGAGCGCGCACCTGGGGGTGGAGCTCATCGAGGACCTGCCGGTGCCCTTCCAGTGCGTCGCCGCCGAGATCGAGAGCTCGGCCTCCCGGTGGTTCACGTCCGGGCCGATCGCCCCGGCGGTCGCCGCGAGCTGTGCCGTGCCGGGTCTCTTCGCGCCCGTCGAGGTGGACGGGGCGCACTACTACGACGGGGGCCTGGTCCACTCCATCCCGGTCGGCCGGGCGATCGCGCTCGGTGCGACGGACATCCACGTACTGCAGGTCGGCCGCGTCGAGCAGCGGCTCACCGCGCCGAGCAACCCGCTCGACGTCGGGCTGGTCGCCTTCGAGATCGCGCGTCGGCACCGCTTCGTCGAGGAGATCGCCGAGGTGCCCGACTCGGTGCGGCTGCACGTGCTGCCGAGCGGCTCCGACCGCACGCCGACGGCCTCGCTCATCGGGCAGGGGTCGGTGGCCAAGGTCGAGGACCGGATGGAGCGGGCGTTCGAGGCGAGCAGCGCCTACCTCGAGGGGACCACGCGATGAGGATCAGCTCGCTCCCTTCGCTCCCCGCCCCGCCGGTGTGGCTGCGGTTGGTGCTGCAGGCGTTCTACCCGCTCTTCGGCATCGTCATGTCGCTGCTCTTCGTCGTCGTCGCTCCCTTCCTCCTGCTGCTGTGGCCGTGGGACCGACGATTGGCCATCCTGCGCTGCCTCTTCCTCGCCGTGTACATCATGTGGGAGGACATCGGGCTCGTCGTCGAGTGCTGGTACCTGCGGCTGCGCTCGCCGCGCGGCACGAGCCCGACATGGGATGCCGACCACCTCGCCCTCATCCAGCGCGCGCTCGACAACGTGCTCTTCACGGCCAAGCGGGTCGTGGGGTTCCACATCGAGATCGAGGGGGAGCTGACCGTCGGACGTCCCGGGCACCCGCTCGTCGTCATCTCCCGGCACGCCGGCCCCGCCGACTCGCTCGCCATCGCGTGGCTGCTCGCCTCGACGGCCGGGCGCATCCCGCGGATCGTGCTCGCCGACGCGCTGCTGTGGGACCCGGGCATCGCGATGGTGCTGCAGCGGCTCGACTCCTACTTCGTCCCGTCGCGCTCGGGTGCCGGCGACGACCGGACGAAGGGGGTCGCCGAACTCGCCTCCACCCTCACCCACAAGGACGCGATGCTCATCTTCCCCGAGGGACGCAACTGGACCCGGGACCGGCACGAGGACCAGGTGCGCCGCCTGCGCGAGCAGGGTGAGCCCGACCGGCTCGCCACGGCGGTCGCCCGACCGTGGGTCCTCGAGGCGCGCTCGCGCGGCGTCGCGTCGATCCGGCAGCACGCGCCCGAGGCCGATGTCATGGTCATCGCGCACACCGGTCTCGACATGATCTCCGGGCCGGCTGCGGTGATCCGGGCCGTCCCCTTCCGCAACCGGCTGCTGCTGCGCGGGCGGACCTACCACAGCGAGGACGTGCCGACCGACGGCGACGAGGTCGCGACGTGGCTCGACGCGCGGTGGGGCGAGGTCAACCACTGGGTCGACACGCATGTGAGCGGTCGGGAGCACCTGTGAGGTCTTGTGGGCCGTGCGTGTCACGCCTAAAGTAGGTACATACCTACGGAGGTGAGCGACATGTCGACGATGAGTGCCCGCGAGTTCAACCAAGACGTGAGCGCAGCCAAGCGCGCGGCTGGCGAGGGCCCGGTGGTGATCACCGACCGCGGCGAGCCCGCCTTCGTCCTGCTCTCCATCGACGACTACCGCCGGATGGGAGAGAGCGGTGCCGACCTGGTCGACCGGCTGAGCATGGGGGACGACCTCGACGTGGACTTCGAGCCCGTCGAGATCAGCCTGCGGGTCCCGGAACTGTGAGCCACCTCCTCGACACCAACGTCATCAGCGAGCTGCGCAAGCCGGCGTCGAAGGCCGAGCCGTCGGTTCGCGCGTGGGTCGCGTCCCGGGCTCCGTCGCAGCTGTACCTCTCCGCTGTGACGATCCTCGAGATCGAGCTGGGCATCGCGCGGCTCGCCCGCCGAGACGTCGCGGCCGGGGGGCGGCTGCTGGGGTGGTTGGAGGATGAGGTCCTCGATGCCTTCGACGGGCGGATCCTGCCCGTGGACGTCGGGGTGGCCAGAGCGGCCGCCCGGTTGCACGTGCCCGACCCCCGCCCCGAGCGTGACGCCCTCATCGCAGCGACGGCGGTCGTGCACGACCTCACCGTGGTGACGCGCAACGTGGCGGACTTCCGTGGGGTGGCAGTCATCGATCCGTGGTCGGGATGAGGGCAGGATTCCCGCCGACGGTCAGCTCGGTGGCTATCGCGGCCGCCGCGGAGGCGGACAACCGGGTCCACCGGTGGCCGTTGACGCCCCGGATCACCCGATGGCTGCGGACGAAGGGAGCCGCGGCCCGGCGCGAGGGCTTCGACGCGGACCGCGCGGCGCTGGGGGTCGAGGTCGAGCGTGATGCGCGGGGTCACCTGGTCATGACGGCGGTCGATGGGCCGGAGTCGGCTCGGGTGGACGACGCGTGGGTGCTGTGGATCCACGGCGGAGGCTTCTGCTGGGGCTCGGCGCGCGACGGGACCGGACTGCGGCTGGCCGCCGGGCTGGGGCGGCCGGTGGTGTCGGTGGAGTACCCGCTGGCGCCGGAGGCACGCTTCCCCGTGGCGATCGACGTCTGTCTCGAGGCGTACCTGGCCGGGGTGGCCGAGCGCGGGCCGAGGGTGCTGCTCGGCGGGGTCTCGGCCGGCGCCAACCTGGCTCTCGGTGTGCTGCAACGCCTTCGGGCCATGCGCGCGGCGGGTGACGGGCCGCCGCTGCCGCTCGGGGTGGTGGCGCTGACCCCCTTCGGCGACCTGGCGGGCGAGGGCGACTCGTACCGCGTCAACGAGGGGCGCGACGCATGGATCCGGTGGCGGGGGCAGCAGGAGCGCTTCGCCCGCGCGTACGCAGGTGGGGCCGATCTGCGGGACCCGCTCGTCTCACCTGTCCACGCCGACTGGACCGGCGGGGCGCTGCCGCCGGCGATCCTCACCACCGGGACGCGCGACCTCTTCCTGTCGGACACCGCACGCATCCACACCGCGTGGCGGGAGGCCGGTGGTGAGGCGGACCTCGTGCTCGCCGAGGGGCTGTGGCACTCCTACCTGTCCGACGCGAGGTTGCCCGAGTCGGCCGCGCTCACGGCGCGGCTGCTCGACTGGTGTGAGGGCGTGCTGGGCCGGGAGTGAGCCACATCTACGAGAGTCAGCCACACCACGTGCTGTGGCCGACCCTCGCAGGTGTGGCCAGCCACACTTTGTGCGGGGTCAGTCCCCGAGGCGCCGCAGCCGGTCCAGCCAGTCCCGCGCGGCGACGAAGGCCGCGTCGCTCGTGATCGGGTCGACGGTGATGGGCGTGCCGGCGGCGGCCGGGTAGGAGCCGAGGAAGCGCACGTCCGCGCACACCCGGTGCAGGCTCATCAGGGCCGCACCGACCCGCTCGTCCTGCACGTGCCCCTCGAGGTCGATGGAGAAGCAGTACGAGCCCATCGACTCCTTCGTCGGCCGCGACTCCAGGCGCGTCATGTTGATGCCGCGGACGGCGAACTGCTCGAGCAGCTCCAGCAGGCCACCGGCGCGGTCGGAGCGCTGGTAGAGCACGACCGTCGTCTTGTCGCGACCGGTGGGCCGCGGCAGCCAGTCGGGCCGCGAGACGACGACGAAGCGGGTGACGGCATTGGCCATGTCGCCGATGTCGTGCGCGAGCACGTCGAGACCGAAGTGCTCGGCCGCGACCGGCGCGCACACCGCGGCCTCGTAGCCGAGTTCCTCCGGGTGCTCCGCGAGGTCCTGGGCCGCGGACGCCGTCGACAGCGTGGGCACGTAGATCGCCTGCGGCGCCTGCTTGTCCGCCCACCCGCGCACCTGCGCCCACGCGTGCGAGTGGGTGCCGATGGCCCTCACGTCGGCCAGCGTCGTGCCGGCCCGGGCGCAGATGACGAAGGTGATCGGCACGAGCACCTCGCCGACGACGACGAGCGGGTCGCCCGAGGCGAGGGCGTCGAGGGTGGCGGAGACACCCCCTTCGACCGAGTTCTCGATCGGCACGACCGCCGCGTCGACCTCGCCGGAGCGCAGCGCGTCGAGGGCCGCGTCGACGGACCCGAGCGGCACCTGCTCGTGCTCGGCGTCGCCGACCCAGCTCATCAGCGCCTGCTGGGTGAACGTGCCCTCGGGGCCGAGGTAGGCGTAGCGGGTCATGTCTCCTCCTGGGGGACGAAGGGGGGGTCAGGCGTCCGGTGACCCGGTGCGGGCCGCGGCGAGCGCCTGGCGCTCCTCGGGGGTGAGCGTGGCGTCGGCATCGCCACCGACGACGCCCTTGGCGTAGGTGCGGGACTCCCCGCGGCCGTGGATGCTGCTGATGACGAGCCCGTCACCGGTGTCGTCGATGATCGCCGCGGAGAAGGAGAGTCGTCCGCCCATGTCGCCGAAGGCGTCGTAGCGCACGACCGCGACGTGCCGCAGCGCCTGGGAGACGTCATGACGAAGGGCGACCAGGTCGCCTTCGCCGACGGGCGACCGCTCCTCGAGCACCGCGACCCGGTCGGTGAGTCCACGCACGCGGGCCATCAGCACGACGACGCACAGCAGGGCGAGGGCGAGAGCGCAGACCAAGGCGATCTCGACGGCACTCATGCGCTCACCCTAGGTGCTGGGTCGCCCTCCGCGACCGGTGTCTCGTGGGCCCGCTCGCGGTCGGTACGGTGCACCGCCCACGCGAGCAGCGCCAACACGACGACGCTGCCGATGACATTGCCCTCGACGAGCAGGTCGCCGACCCAGCGGGGGTCCCTGCCCTCCCGCTTCCACAGCACCCCCCAGAACGGCATCGTGCACACGAACCACGCGACGACGACGGCCGCCGCACCCACCCGGCGCCAGTCGACGGGCGAGCGGGTGAGGGCCCAGCCGAGGATCGCCGGGACGATGACCATGATCCAGTGCAGGTGGTGCACCCACGAGACCGGTGAGAGCAGGAACCCGGACAGGCCCACCGCGGCGGCCTCGGCGACCCAGTCGCCCTGGCGGTACGCACGGCGGGCCACCCAGAAGACGATTGCGCCCACGACGAGCAGCCACGGCGCCCACGCGAGCGTCAGCTCGGTGCCCTCGAGCCCGCGACGCAGCAGCGTCGCGCGGAAGGCCTGGTTGGCCGAGCCGTCGTTGGGGCCCAAACGGGTCGGGTCCGACAGCGCCCCGCCCCAGAAGGCGAAGGACGCCTGCGGCAGCACGAGCCAGGCCGCGACCGAGACGAAGGTGGCCGTGCCGATCGCCCACCCGGCCTCGCGCCACCGTTTGTTGAGCAGGTAGTGGATGACGAAGACGCCCGGTGTCAGCTTGATCGCCATCGCCATGCCGACGAGCATCCCGGGCGGCACCTTGAGCAGCCACGCCGGCCGCGGCCGCCGCAGGTCGAGCAGGCACATGAGCACGAGGAAGGCATTGACCTGGGCGAAGCGGATCCCGTCGCCCACCGGCTGGGTCCACAGGAAGCCGGCCGCGACGACCCCGACGAGCACCGGCGCCCATACCCCGACCCGCTCGCGCACCCGGTACCAGGCGATCCACACGATCGCGACGTTGGCGAGCAGCTGCGTGATCGACCACGCCCAGGCCGCGACGGTGAACGGGACGAAGGCCAACGGCACGGACAGGAAGGCCGCGATCGGCGGGTAGGTGAAGGGCAGCAGCTGCGGCGGCTGGGTCATCTGCGCGTAGATGTCGCGCCCCTGCAGCACCGAGATGCCGCCTTCCCGGTAGACCTGCACGTCCACCTGCCACTGGTCCTGGGGGAAGAGCAGGAGGAACTTCGCGAGCGGCCACGCCGCGATCACCGCGAAGAGCAGCACCCCGAGGAGCAGGTGGGGACGGCTCAGGCGGAACATGCCGTCATTGTGTCCGATGGACGTTCGTCGTCGGCGCAGGTCACTACGGTGGGCACATGAAGAGCCCGCGCCGCCCCCTTCGTCGTCGCGGCGTGGCGCTCCTGCTCATGGCGCTCGCGGTCCTCACCGCAGCCCTCGTCGTGCCGTCCTCCACTCCTGCTGCCGCTGCCCTTCGAGACGGTCGCTTCGCGACCTCCTCAGGGAGCGACGAGCCCCGCGACGTCGTCGTCGTCGGCGCTCCGGGCCTGTCGTGGAGCGACGTGACGCGCGAGGACACCCCGGCCCTGCACTCCTTCGCCAGCAAGGCGGCGATCACCAACCTCAACGTGCGCTCGACGTACTTCACCTCCTGCCCGAGCGACGGGTGGCTCGGGCTGTCCGCCGGCACCCGGGCGGCTGAGCCGCGGGACGTCACGCGGGAGGAACTGCGGGCCCATCCCCGCGCCCTGCCGAACTGCTCGCCGCTGCCGCAGATCAACTCCGGGCCGGAGACCACCGCGGTGGACGTGGACCCCGACTACTGGCGGGACCTGTCCGATCGGATCGCGGACCAAGGATTCGACGCGCGGATCGGCACCCTCGGCCAGGCGGTGGCCGACGCCGGCGGATGCATCGCCGGGAGCGGCGACGGCGCGGTCCTGGCCATGCCGGACCACGACGGGCAGGTCCCCTCAGGGCGTCCCGGCATCCACGAGTCGTGCGCGCTGACCCTCGTCGGCGCCCCGGCCATCACCGTCCCGGGGGTCGACGGCAGCGTCGGCGCGGGGGCGAAGGGGGATGTCCGCGCCGGTCAGGTCGCGGCCGTCGATGCCGTCGTCGACGACGTCGTGGCCGCGTCGGACTCCGACACCGTGATCATCCTCGCGGGCCTCGCCGACGACGGCGGCAAGCCCGGCCTGCGGGTGCTGGCCATGGCGGGCAGCGGGATCCGGCCCGGCTGGCTGCACTCGGACTCGACGACGCGCGACGAGATGGCCCAGCTCGCCGACGTCACCCACACCGCCCTCACGACCGCCGGCATGACCCCGCCCCCGGAGGTCGTGGGGCGCCAGCTCGTGCCGGTGCGCGACGACGCCCCGGTCGACGAGCGGATCGCCTCGCTCGTCGACGACGCCGCCCAGCTCGAGGCGGCCGACGAGGTCATCCCACCCTTCTTCCGCGGCTTCGCCATCGGCCTCGTCGCGCTGCTCGCCGCGGCGGGACTGCTGTGGCGCTTCGGGCCTCGTGCCCGGCGCCCGCTCGTCGCCACGGCCACCGGGCTCGTCGGCCTCGCCGCCATGGCCCTGCCCGCGTCGACCTACCTCGTGACGCTCACGCGGTGGTTCGACGCGGCGAGCCCGCTCGCGGGCTTCGTCCCGCGGCTC
>NZ_BCSQ01000047.1 GCF_001570945.1 Janibacter anophelis NBRC 107843 | reverse complement strand
GGCTCGCCCCCCGGCGAGACGACCCGCCTGGAGTTCCACATCCGCAACGTGCCGGGCGGACGCGGCACGGACGGCTGGGTCTTCTCCACCCTGACGAAGGGGGAACAGGTCCGGTTGTCGGGTCCGTACGGGCGCTTCGTCCTCAAGACCGGGGACGACAAGCACGCGATCCTCGTCGGCGGCGGCACCGGCGTGGCGCCCCTGAAGTCGATGGTCCGGCACGCGCTCGAGGCCGGCGAGTACGAGGGTGAGCTCACCCTCTACGCCGGCGGGCGCACCCGTGCGCACCTGTACGACGTCGACGTCTTCAGAAAGTTGCACGACGAATACTCTGCTTTTACATACCGACCCTGCCTGTCGGACGAGACCCCGGAGGAGGTCGCGGCATCCGGCGACGACCCGGACGCCTACGCCTACGGCATGGTCACCGACGTCATCGAGGGCGACCACGAGCGACTGAGCGGGTGCCGCGGCTACCTGTGCGGTCCGCCGCCGATGGTCGACGCGGCCCTGAAGACGTTGATGAGCCGGCGACTGTTCCCCCGGGACATCTTCCGGGAGGACTTCTTCGACGAGTCCGACAAGAACGGGTCGGGCCTGAAGAGCCCGCTCATCAAGCGATGACGACGCCCCCGTGGGCCCCTGGTCTCCACGCCTTCCCTCGTCCCCGCGCCACCCCTGGTCCCCGAGCCTGGCCATTCGAAGAAGAAGCGCGAGCCATTGATGGCGATCCTTCTTCTAATCGCGGGTCGTGGACCAGCAGCGCCGGGCGATGACTCACAGGCCGGCGTCCCGCAGCTGCCGCGAGAGTGTGAAGGCGGCGGTGCGCACGGCCACGCCGAGGCGGGGCAGGTCCATCACCCGGGTCTGCCCCGTCACGGACATCGCGGCACGGATCTTCTTGTCCGCGCCGAAGACGGGTGCGGCGACGCATGAGACCCCGAGGTGGGACTCCTCGTGGTCGTAGGCGGTGCCATTGGTGCGGATGTCCTGCAGGGCCCGGTCCAGGTCCGCGGGAGTGGTGATCGTGCGCGGGGTCATCGGCTCCAGACCGGCCTCGACGCACTCGCCCACGATCGCCCTGGGCGAGTAGGCGAGCAGGGCCTTGCCGACGCCGGTCGCGTGGGCGGGTAGTCGGCCGCCGATGCTCGAGGCGAGCGGCAGCCCCCCGTGGACGATCTCGACGTAGACGACCGCGACGCCGTCGAGGACCGCGAGGTGGACCTGCCGGTCGGTGGCGTGGTGCAGGTCGAGCATGAGCGGCCGGGCCGCGTGCGCCAGCGTCCGCGGCAGCGGCACGTTGGCCCCGAGCTCGAAGAGGCGCACCCCGAGGCTCAGCCGGGAGTGCTCGTCGCGCTCGAGGAGGCGCTCGGACAGGAGCTGTTCGACGAGGCGGTGGACGCTCCCCTTCGCCAGCCCGGTCGCGGCCGAGATCTCGCTGATGCCGACCGGGTGACGGGCGACCTCGACCACCTCGATGATCGCCGCGACCCGGCCCACGACCGACACCGGCGGGACGTTTCGTTCATCGGAACGCATGCCTTGATCATCCACCCTCCGAGGGTGACAGTTGCCACACCGACGCAGAGAAAGGGTCGACGATGACCACCGCGACGCACGAGCCCCTCCCCCACACGACCACCGACGACGCTTGGTGCACCTCCACGCCCAAGCGGACGACGGGTGGCGGGCTGCGCTCGGTGGGCACGGCGCTCGACGTGCTCGAGTGCTTCGCCGTCGACTCCGCGCTCGGCGTCTCCGACGTCGCCCGTCGCCTGGGCGTCGCCAAGTCCACCGCGCACCGGGTGCTCACCACGCTCGCCGGCCGCGGCTTCGTCGAGCAGGACGCCAACGGTCTCTACCGGTTGGGCCTGCACCTCTACGAGCTCGGGATGCTCTCCCACGCCCGCAACGGGCTGCGCCACGTCGCGCTGCCGGTCATGGAGGCCGTGGCCGAGCAGACCGGTCACACCGTCAACCTCGGCGTCCCCGACGGGGCGGACGTCGTCTACGTCGAGCGGATCGAGTCGATGGACGGGGTGCGCATCCTCGGGCACAGCGGCCGTCGGCAGCCGGCGCACTGCACGAGCTCGGGCCTGGCGATCGCCGCCTTCAACCCGACCGTGGACCACGACCGGCGCGAGGCCGGCTTCCCGCCCAAGGCCCGCGGCACGATCCGGCGGGTCGACGAGTGGGACACCGCCCTGTCCGCCGTGCGGCGTCACGGCCACGCCGTCCTGCACTCCGGTTCCTTCACCGGGGCCAGTTCGGTCGCCGTGCCGATCCGCTCCCGCGGGATGGCGGTCGGCTCGATCTCCGTCCTCGGCCCGACCCCCCTCATCCGCTCCGACATCCGCCGCGTCGTCCCCCTCCTCACCGCCGCGGCCAACCGCATCGCCAAGCAGTACACCCCCTGATCCCCCCTCGAGACGCTTGCTGCGCAAGCTCGGGGAACGTGAGACGTCCTCTTCCACCCGGCGCATGTCCCGGGGACATGCACGCGCCACCTCCACGAACCGCGCGTTCGTTCCCCCCGCGGGAACGCACGCCCTGACCACCGAAGGGCAGACCTAGCGTTGACGACCATGGAGTCCACCCCTGACCAGCTCAAGGCCGCCGAGTTGCTGCTGCGCGCCTACGAGACCGGCACCCCCACCGCGCCGCTGACCGAGCAGTTCGACGGGCTGACCGTCGAGGACGCCTACGCGATCCAGCTCGAGCAGGTGCGCCGGTGGACCGAAGGGGGGCGCCGCATCATCGGGCACAAGGTCGGCCTGACCTCGCACGCGATGCAGAAGCAGCTCGGTGTCGACCAGCCGGACTTCGGGCACCTCACCGACGACTTCGCCCACCTCGAGCACCAGCCGATCCCGCTCGACACCTACCTCCAGCCGCGCGTCGAGCCCGAGATCGCCTTCGTGCTGCGCAAGCCGCTCACCGGCCCCGGCGTGACCCTCACCCAAGCCATCGACGCCGTCGACTACGTGCTGCCGGCCCTCGAGGTCGTCGACAGCCGCGTCGCGGACTGGAAGATCACCCTCGTCGACACGATCGCCGACAACGCGAGCTCGGGCGGATTCGTCCTCGGCTCCACCCCGACCCGCCTCGAGGACGTCGACCTGCGCCTCACCGGATGCGTCTTCAGCCGCAACTCGCAGGTCGTCGGGACCGGCGCCGGTGGGGCCGTCCTCGGCTCCCCCATCACCAGCCTCGTGTGGCTGGCCAACACCGTCGGCGCCCTCGGCACGACGCTCGAGGCCGGGCACGTCATCCTCCCCGGGTCCGTCACCTCGATGGTCCCCGTCGCGCCGGGCGACGTCTTCACCGCGACCTTCGGTGGTCTCGGGAGCGTCACCGCCGTGTTCGCCGACAAGTGAAAGCAGCAGACATGACCAGGACCAAGGGAACCGCCGCCATCGTCGGCCCCGGCAACATCGGGACCGACCTGATGTTCAAGCTCATGCGCCGCTCCGAGGTGCTCGACCCGCGCTGGATGGTCGGCGTCGACCCGAGCAGCGACGGCCTGCGCCGCGCCAAGAGCCTCGGCCTCGAGGCCAGCCACGAGGGCGTCGACTGGCTGCTCGCCCAGGACGAGCTGCCGGACGTCGTCTTCGAGTGCACCTCGGCCAAGGCCCACCAGGCCAATGCCCCCAAGTACGCAGAGGCCGGCATCCTCGCCGTCGACCTCACCCCGGCCGCCGTGGGCCCCTACCTCTGCCCGCCGGTCAACCTCGACTTCAACATGGACGCGATGAACGTCAACATGATCACCTGCGGTGGTCAGGCGACGACCCCGATCGTCGCCGCCGTCTCGTCCGTCGTCGACGTGCCCTACGCCGAGATCGTCGCCTCGATCTCGAGCAAGTCCGCCGGACCCGGCACCCGCGCCAACATCGACGAGTTCACCGAGACCACGTCCGAGGCGCTCGAGGTCGTCGGTGGCGCCAAGAGCGGCAAGGCGATCATCATCCTCAACCCCGTCGAGCCGCCGCTGATGATGCGCAACACCGTCTTCTGCGCCATCCCGCAGGAGGCCGCCGAGGCCGGCGCCCTGCGTGACCGCCTCGAGGAGAGCATCCACGCCATGGTCACCCGGGTCCAGGAGTACGTCCCCGGGTACCACCTGCGCACCGACCCGCAGTTCGACGACGCCCGCGAGCTGTGGAACGGCATGGCCCGCGTCACCGTCCCGATCGAGGTCAAGGGTCGGGGCGACTACCTGCCGGAGTACGCCGGCAACCTCGACATCATCACGTCCGCCGCCGCCCGCGTGGGCGACATGATGGTGGCCCACAAGCTGGGGGTCGACTCCGGCTGGGTCGCCAGCGACGCAGCAGCCGCCACGACCGGCCAGGAGGTCCCGGCATGACCAACGAGATGACCCACCCCATCCCCGAATTCGCAGGTGACGTCGACGTCCGCCTCACGGACACCACCCTCCGTGACGGCTCGCACGCGATGTCCCACCAGTTCACCGAGGAGCAGGTCCGCACGACCGTCCGCGCCCTCGACGACGCCGGCGTCCAGGTCATCGAGGTGACCCACGGCGACGGCCTCGGCGGCTCCTCCTTCAACTACGGCTTCTCCGCCGTCGACGAGATGTCGCTCATCAAGGCCGCGGTCGCCGAGGCACGGCAGGCCAAGATCGCCGTCCTCATGCTCCCCGGCCTGGGCACGGTCGAAAAGCTGCACGAGGCGCACAACATGGGCGCCCAGATCGCCCGCATCGCGACCCACTGCACCGAGGCCGACGTCTCGATCCAGCACTTCGGTGCCGCCCGTGAGCTCGGCATGGAGACCGTCGGGTTCCTCATGCTCAGCCACATGATCAGCCCGGAGGACCTGGCCAAGCAGGCCCGCATCATGGTCGACGCCGGCTGCCAGTGCGTCTACGTCGTCGACAGCGCCGGCGCCCTGATCCTCGAGGACGTCTCGGACCGCGTCTCCGCGATCATCGCCGAGGTCGGCAACGACGCCCAGGTCGGCTACCACGGCCACCAGAACATGTCCTTCGGCGTCGCCAACTCGGTCCTGGCCTACCGCGCCGGCGCCCGTCAGATCGACGGTTCGCTGTGCGCGCTCGGTGCCGGTGCCGGCAACTCGCCCACCGAGGTGCTCGCCACCTCCTTCGAGCGCCTGGGCATCAAGACCGGTGTGGACGTCGGCGCTGTGCTCGGCGCGGCCGAGGACGTCGTCAAGCCGTTCATCCGGCGGATGCCGATCATGGACCGCTCGTCGATCACCCAGGGCTACGCGGGTGTCTACAGCTCCTTCCTGCTCCACGCGGAGCGCGCGGCCGAGCGCTACGGCGTCCCGGCCCACGAGATCCTCATGAAGGTCGGCGAGTACGGCTACGTCGGCGGCCAGGAGGACATGATCATCGACGTGGCGGTCGAGCTGCGCGACCAGCAGCGCGCCCTCGGCGCCGAGAGCACGAAGGTGGGTGCCTGATGGCCACGTGGGACGTCGAGTCGGCCGCGACCGAGCTGCTCGCCCGTGAGGACGAGCGCCGCGACGGCGGCAAGATCACCGATGAGTGGCCCGAGCTCGACGTGGCCACGGGGTACCAGGTCCAGGACCTCACCCTCCAGCGTCGCCTCGACCGCGGGGAGAAGCTCATCGGCATCAAGCTGGGCCTGACCTCCCGGGCCAAGCAGCAGCGCATGGGGGTGGAGACCCCCTTCGTCGCCTGGCTGACGGACGCGATGATCCTGCCGGCCGGTGACCCCGTGCCCCAGGACAAGCTCATCCACCCGCGGATCGAGCCGGAGCTCGTCTTCGTCATGGGCCAGCGGCTCAAGGGCCCCGGCGTCACCGCCGCCCAGGCCATGGCCGCCGTCGACCAGGTCCTCGGCGGCGCCGAGGTCATCGACAGCCGGTACACGGACTTCAAGTTCGCTGCCGGTGACGTCATCGCCGACAACGCCAGCTCGGGCGCCTTCGTCACCGGCCCGGTGTCGCTGCCGCCGAGCGAGCTCGACCTGTCGACCGAGGCCGTCCTCGTCGAGGTCGACGGGCAGGTCGTCGACTCCGCGACCGGCGCGGCCGTCCAGGGTCACCCCGGTGAGGCGCTCGCGCTCGCCGCGAACGACCTGGCCAAGCGCGGTCACGCCATCGAGGCGGGCTGGATCGTGCTCACCGGCGGCATGACCGACGCGTACTTCTCCACGCCCGGCACCTCGATCTCGTGCCACTTCACCCACCTCGGCTCCGTGCGGATCCACGGGGGCGAGTGAGGTGCCGATCGTCCAGGTCACGCTGACGCAGGGGCGCAGCCCGGAGACCATCCGCTCGATGATCACCGCGGTGACCCAGGCGCTCGCCGACACCGGCGTCGCGCCGAAGGAGAACGTGCGCGTCCTCGTCCACGAGATCCCCACCGAGCACTTCGCGGCCGGCGACGTCACCATCGCCGAGCGGCACGCCAGCCAGCCCACAGTCCCCGAGGAGGACCCGTCATGAGCACCCAGTTCTTCGGTCACATCATCGACAACGAAGAGGTCGAGTCCCTCTCGGGCGAGCGCTTCGACGTCTGGAACCCGTGGACCCGTGAGGTCTTCGCCCAGGCGGCCGAAGGGGGCGCCGAGGACGCCGAGCGGGCGATCGCCAGTGCGCGCAAGGCCTTCGACGAGGGCCCGTGGCCGCGGATGACCCGCCCCGAGCGGGCCGCGGCGATCCATCGCCTTGCCGACCTCATGGAGGAGCGCGCCGACGAGCTGGCCACCCTCGACTCGACCAACATGGGCAAGCCCTTCGCCCAGGCGAAGCACGACGTGGGCCGCTCGGTCGACAACTTCCGCTTCTTCGCCGACCACCAGCGCGACCACACCGGTGACGTGTACCCGATGCCGTCGGGCCACCACACCTACAGCGAGTTCGGCCCGGTGGGCGTCGTCGCCGCGATCTCCCCGTGGAACTTCCCGCTGATGATGGCGACGTGGAAGATCGCGCCCGCGATCGCCTGGGGCAACACCTGCATCATCAAGCCGAGCGAGGACACCCCCGCGTCGGTGACGCTGCTCGGTCGCCTGGCCGTCGAGGCCGGCTTCCCCCCGGGTGTGCTCAACGTGCTCAACGGCCACGGCGCGCCGGCCGGATCCACCCTGACGGCCGACGACCGCGTCGACCGGGTGACCTTCACCGGCTCGTCCACGACCGGCAAGGCGGTCATGGCCTCGGCGTCGACCCACCTGGCGCCCGTCTCGCTCGAGCTGGGCGGCAAGGGTGCCAACCTCGTCTTCGACGACGCCGACATCGACAACGCCGTGTACTGGGCGGTCGAGGCGATCTTCCGCAACTCCGGGCAGATCTGCCTCGCCGGCTCGCGCCTGTTCGTCCAGTCCGGCATCTACGACGAGTTCATGGAGCGCTTCCAGGCCGCGGCCGAGGCGCTGACGATTGGCGACCCCTTCGACCCGGAGGTGAAGTTCTCCGTCCTGTCGTCCAAGAAGCACTTCGACAAGGTCTCGGGATACGTGGCCGGGGTCGAGGGCGACGGCGGCACGATCCGCACCGGCGGCATCGACGAGGACGGGCGCTGGCTCGTGCGGCCCACGATCATCGAGGACCTCCCGCTGGACGCCGCGGCGTACTGCGACGAGATCTTCGGCCCCGTGGTCGTCGTCAACCGCTTCGAGACCGAGGCCGAGGCCGTGCGCCTGGCCAACGACACCCGCTACGGGCTCAACGCCATGCTCTTCACGGAGAACCTCTCCCGGGCGCACCGCGTCAGCTCCAACCTCAAGGCGGGCACGGTCTGGGTCAACTGCTTCTTCATCCGCGACCTGCGCACGCCCTTCGGCGGCGTGGGCGACTCGGGTGTCGGCCGTGAGGGCGGCGACTTCAGCCGCGAGTTCTTCACCGAGCCCAAGGCCGTGGTCATGCAGATCGACCGGTCGGTCCCCGGCGCCTGACTGGGTACGGCGAGACTCCCGGCCCACCTGCGAAGGGGGGACGGGAGTCTCGTCGTGTCAGCGGGTGCCGATGACGTCGCCGTCCCGGCCGGCCACGACGCCGGTGCGGGTGCCACGGCCCAAGCGCTGGGCGACGTGCTGCCATCCGCCGCGCGGCAGCTCGCCGGGGACGACCTGGTGCAGCACGAGCTGACCGATCTCGATGTCCCGCAGCAGTTCCTTGAGCTGGGCCTCGGTCGTGTGGGCGCCGAACATGTGATTGCGGAAGGCCTCCTTGATCTCCTCCGGCACCGGCAGCGCAGAGATGCAGGCCTCGATCGTGGCCTGGTCGACGACCTCGTGGAGCAGCACGTCGCAGCCGTCGGCCATCTCCAGCAGGTTCGGCGTGAGCGTGGTGTCATCCGAGATGACGATCGAGCCGTGGTCGGAGTCGAAGCGGTAGGCGTAGGAGGGCGCCATCTGGCCGTGCTCGACGAGGGTGGCCGGGACGCGGACCCGGTCGTCCTCGTGGACGGTGAACGGACTCATCCGGGCCGGAGGCCCGGCGACGGGCACGGCCACGCCTGCAGGGAGCTCGATGTCGTGCGCCTGCACGACGCGGTCGACGGGCGGTGACCCGGCGTCGAAGATTCGGTCGTTGACGTCGGTGGCGAAGGCAGCCAGCAGCTGGCGCACCATCGAGGTCGTGCCGGGTGTCGGCTCCGTGGGGTTGAACGCCGTCGGCGTCGGTCGACCGGGCGGGAAGACCGCGGGGAGCGCCCCACGGTCGCCGGGGCCGTAGAGGTGGAACGGGGACTCCACGGAGCCGAGTCCACCGGCGATGAATCCCTGGACGAGGAAGGTCGACAGGTCGGTGACGTGGTCCGAGTGCAGGTGGGTGATGAGCCGGCGCGGAAGGCGGTGAGGTCGTTCTTGCCATCAGCGGGACCGATGACCCCTGCGTCGACCATGCCTGCGGCCGACCCGTGTCCGGCATCGATGAGGTAGCGCGCGCCGTCCACCTCGACGTCGGTGCAGATGCCCCGCCGGCCGCTGGCCATCGGCCAGATCGGACCACCGGCGGTCCCGACGAGCACCGCCCGCATCGGGGCGTCGGACCGACGGACCGGACCGATGCCGGAGCCGGCCGCCGAGCCGGCCTCCGTGGCTCTTTCGGACATGGCGTCACCGGTGGGCAGGGCAGGGGTGCAGGAGCCGCACATGAGATCTCCGTTGATCTTCAGTGAATGTAGTGATTATTACAATGAAGGGGGTGCGCCCCGCCGCGCAAGGCCTGTCCACGTGGCGCGGGTAGGGTCACTCCGTCCCCCACCGGAAGGTCCGATGTCCCTTTCCCGACGTGCATTCGGCGCGTCCCTGGCCACCGGCCTGGGCGCACTGGCCTCCGCGTGCTCCTCCTCGTCCCCCGGTCCAGGGGGGTCGGCCCCGTCCGCCCCGGCCGGCATCACGCCGGACCCCCGGTCGGCCATGAGGGGTGACCGCTCCTTCGTCTACGAGACCGGGGACCACCTGGAGGGTCCGGGCGACTGGCGGCCCACGGAGTCGGTCTACGGCGACCGGTCGGGCCGTCCGATGTACCTCGTCGGCGACTCCATGGCCGCGCAGCTGGCCTCCCCCCTTCGGGCCGCCGCTGAGGCCCACGGATACGCCTTCAAGCCCCGGACCAAGACCAAAGTCTCCTTCCGGCTCCCCGCCACGGGCACCCCGACCGAGCGGCGGTGGCGCCGAGCGGTGTTCGACCAGATCCGCGCCGACCGCAGCCGACGGCCCCTCGTGATCGCCACCGGTCAGCATATGGGTGATGCGCACGAGATCATCCGCACCGTCGAGGGCCTGCGCGCGGTGGGGGCCGAGGTCCGGCTCGTGACGGTCTCTCCGGTGCCGTCCACCGACGTGCCGCCCGAGGTCGCCGAGCACGGCCGCGACCACCACTGGCGGCTCAAGCACTGGGGGAGTTCACGGGCGGCGATGCGCGAGGCCGCGAGGACCGCCGAGCCGTCGATCCCGCTGCTCGACCTCCAGCCGCTCGTGGCGCGCGGCCGGGAAGGTGACACCTATGCCTCGGTGGTCGACGGGGTCCTCGTCTTCGGGCCCGGGTCCCACCTGACGGACACCTTCGCCACCCGCTTCCTCGCCGATCCCCTCGAGGAATTCACGGCACGCGACGTCGCCGGGTAGTGAGTCGGATCACGCACGATTGGCGGACCCCCCCGGTTGTTATGGCATCGTGAGATGTCGTTCTTGATTTCGAGGGCGCTGACATGCATGCGAGGAGAGCACCATGAGCCGACCGGAGAGCGGTGGAGGCGACGCCTTCGACGACTTCTTCGGCGACCCGACGCCGTCCGGACGGATGGGCCCCGCGCCCGCCGAGCCGGAGGCTGCCCCCTTCGCCGAGGCCCCCGAGGACGAGCCGACCCAGGACGTCGAGCTGCGTCATCGCACCGAGCAGCCCACCCAGGCGGTGACGCCGCCGCCGACCATCCGGCCCGAGCCGACGCCGCAGGGCGCGGTCCCCGACGCCTGGTGGCAGCCCGAGCCCACTGCGGCGCCCGCCCCGGTCGCGCTGAGCAGCACCTGGCAGGCCGCTCCCACCCCGGTCGCTCCCCCGCAGCAGACTCACCAGCAGCCGCCCCGCCGCGGCCTGTCCCCGCTGTCCCTCGTCGGTGTGCTCGTCGGCGGCGTCCTGGCCGGCGGACTGTGCGTCGGTGGCACCGTCATGGCGCTCGACGGTGACGAGGAGCCGGTCGCGCAGTCGACGACCGTCACCCACACCAGCTCGTCGCAGCCGACCGACACCTCCACGACGCAGCCGACGACGCCGTCGAGCACGTCGACGAGCTCCTCGTCGAGCTCGTCCAGCTCGAGCACGCAGGCCAAGCGGAGCGGCAAGCTGCCCGCCGGTGCGAAGAAGTGCTACGGCCCCAAGCAGGGTGTCGCCGTCGGCCGCGGTACCGACGTCACCTCGTGCCCCTTCGCCGGTGCCGTGCGCGACGCCTACCTCCAGGAGAAGCCGAAGGGCGGCAAGGCCAGCCTCGAGGTGCGCAGCCCGGTGACCAAGAAGAGCTACTCGATGAGCTGCACCGGTGCCACCGTCACGCGGTGCACCGGTGGCAACGACGCGGTCGTCGTCCTCTACTGACGTGATCCGGCGTCTCGGGGTCGTGGGCGCGATCGCCTCGATCGTCGTGACGACGGCCTGCTCGCAGCAGCCCACTGCGACCCCCGCCACGAGCACCACGACGACCGCGTCGAGCACCTCGCGCGCCACCACGCCGACGTCGAGCACCACGCCGGCCTCCCGCGATCTGGCGCGGGCGGTCGGCCGCGTCGTCGCCGATCACCCCGACGCAGACGTCGCCATGGCGTGGGCTCCGGTGGGGACGAAGGGGAGGGTGCAGGTCGTCGGCGACGCCCAGCCACTCGTCGCGTGGTCGACGATCAAGGTCCCCTTGTCGCTCGCCGTCGTGCGCGCCGGCCACGGCGAGTCGATGTCCGGCGACATCGAGCTGGCCCTGACGGCCTCCGACAATGAGGCGGCGGCGCGCCTGTGGGCCGACCTCGGGAGCGGGCACGAGGCGTCGCGGGCGGTCGAGGAGCAGCTGCACCGCGGTCGTGACCGGCGCACGGGCGTGCCGGCCGAGGTCACGGTGCCGGGGTACTCCCCCTTCGGGCAGGCGGTCTGGCGACTGACCGACCAGGCGCGATTCACCGCGACCTTGCCCTGCCTCGCCGGCTCCGCGACGGTCACCGATGCCATGGGTCGCGTCGTCGACGGCCAGCGGTGGGGTCTGGGCGGGCTCGACGGCGCCCGGTACAAGGGCGGCTGGGGTTCCACGCCCGGCGGGTACGTCGTGCGCCAGCTCGGCATCGTGCCGGGGACGAAGGGGGAGACCGCCGTGGCCCTGCAGGTGCGGGCGGGGACCCACGCGGAGGGCACGACGATCGCCGACGAGCTGGTCCGTGCAGTGCGGCAGGAGCGGGCGCAGCTGCCCGTCGGGAACTGCGGATAGTGGAGGAGCCCGCCACCCGGATGGGCGACGTGCTCCTGCGCGGGCCCTCGGGTCAGGACTTCTTGACGCTGTCGGTGATCGTCTTGGCGATCTCCTCGGTGTCGCCCTCGTCGAGCGTCGAGACGGTGATGATCCCCGCACCCGAGTCGGAGGGCGCGGCGATCATCGCGCCGTGGACCGTCTGGTCGCCGACCGGCATCGTGTAGGTCGCCATCGGGGTCGTCCCGGCCTCGGTCTTGATCTCCTCGGTCCCGGTGATGGTGGCGTTCTGCTGCTCCAGGTTGGCCTTGAGCTGCGTGGTGTCGACGGCGGCGGGGCCGGCGACGACGTTGATGTTCTGCGCGTATCCGTCCTCGGCCTCCCCCATGACGAGCACGTCGATCGCCGTCGAGAGGTTCTGCAGGAACTGGTCGACGGGCATGCCGGCGTCCTCGGCCATCGTCTTGATGGACTCGGGTGCGTCCTCCGGCTTGTCGGCCAGGGCGCTCGGGTCGATGGTCTCCCAGCCATCCGGGACGTCGAAGGTCAGGCCCGACTTCGTGGCCGTCACCGACCCCTCGGACGCGTCGTCGTCGCCCTCCGAGGACGACGTCTCGCTCGGTGTCTCGGTGGGTGATTCGGTCGAGCCCTCGCTGGTGGGTTCGGACGAGGCGCTCGTGGCCGACTCGGTCGTGCTCGACTCCTCGGTCGTGGTGTCGCCTCCACAGGCGGACAGGGCGAGGGCGGAGGCCGCGGCCAGCGCGGCAATGGTCCGGGTGCGTCGCAGGCTCATCATGTCCTCACCCTAGACACGACCACGAGCGCCCGCAGCGCCCGGCTCCCGGCTGCCCGCGGGAGTGACGGGCGGGTCGGGGGTGCCCGCCGCGGTCGGGGTGGACCCCCTTCGTCAGGACGCCGGGAGCGGCTCTCAGAGCGTCTGGGCCCCCGGTCGACGTACGGGGAGTCGTGGACGGACGGTTTGGGCGCCGAGAGATGCCCACACGGGCGCCCAAGATGCCGCGTCCGAGGGTCTGACGGGGTAGAATCAGGGGGTTGAGGCCGCGGTGCCAGCCCTGAGGGGCCCGCCCGCGGCGACCCATGCACCGCACCAGCTCGAGGAGCACTGTGGCAGACGACCAGTCGCCTGAGATCCAGCCGAACTCCCCGGACCCGGGTGACCCCGAGTACGACGCGAGTGCCATCCAGGTCCTCGAGGGCCTGGAGGCGGTGCGCAAGCGACCGGGCATGTACATCGGCTCGACCGGCGAGCGCGGTCTGCACCACCTCGTGTGGGAGATCGTCGACAACGCGGTCGACGAGGCGATGGCCGGCCACGCCGACACGATCGACGTCACCCTCATGGAGGACGGCGCGGTCCGGGTCAAGGACAACGGTCGCGGCATCCCCACGGACATCCACGAGTCCGAGGGCATCTCCGCCGTCGAGCTCGTCCTCACCCAGCTGCACGCCGGCGGCAAGTTCGGCGGCGGCGGGTACAAGGTCTCCGGCGGTCTGCACGGCGTGGGTTCCTCCGTCGTCAACGCCCTGTCGACCCGCATGGACGTGTGCGTGCGGCAGAAGGGGCACGCGCACCGGATGTCCTTCGAGCTCGGGGTGCCGACCGGCCCCCTTCGCCAGGAGGAGGAGACCGACGCCACCGGCACGACGATCACCTTCTGGGCCAGCCCCGACATCTTCGAGACCGTCGAGTACGACTACGAGACGATTCGCGCCCGCTTCCAGCAGATGGCCTTCCTCAACAAGGGCCTGACGATCAACCTCGTCGACGAGCGGGTCGTCGAGCCCACCGCCGACGAGCAGGCCGAGGACCTCGACCACGTCGACGACGACATCACCGAGGTCGTCGACACCGAGGACGGCGCGGCCGCGGCGCCGAAGAAGGCGCGCAAGGTCTCCTACCGCTACGACAACGGCATCGTCGACTACGTCACCCACCTCGTGTCGTCGAAGAAGGCCGAGCCGGTGACCGCGGAGATCATCTCCATCGAGACCGAGGACGTCGACCGGGCGCTCTCGCTCGAGCTGGCGATGCAGTGGACCAGCTCCTACAGCGAGTCGGTGCACACCTACGCCAACGCGATCAACACCCACGAGGGCGGCACCCACGAGGAGGGCTTCCGCGCGGCGCTGACGAAGATGATCAACGACTTCGCCCGCAAGCAGAACATCCTCAAGGACAAGGACGACAACCTCACCGGTGACGACATCCGGGAGGGCCTGACCGCCGTCATCTCGGTCAAGCTCGGCGAGCCGCAGTTCGAGGGCCAGACCAAGACCAAGCTCGGCAACTCCGAGGTCAAGGGCTTCGTCCAGCGGGCGATGACCGACGAGTTCGGCCACTGGCTCGAGGCCCACCCCAACGAGGGCAAGGACATCGTCCGCAAGGCCGTCCAGGCCGCCGCGGCCCGCATGGCCGCCCGCAAGGCGCGCGAGGCCACCCGCCGCAAGGGCCTGCTCGAGTCCGGCGGCCTGCCGGGCAAGCTCTCCGACTGCCAGACCAAGGACCCGACGATCTCCGAGGTCTTCATCGTCGAGGGTGACTCCGCCGGCGGCTCGGCCAAGGCCGGCCGCAACCCGGAGAACCAGGCGATCCTGCCGATCCGCGGCAAGATCCTCAACGTGGAGAAGGCGCGGATCGACAAGATCCTCGCCAACCAAGAGGTCCAGGCCCTCATCTCGGCCTTCGGCACCGGCATCGGTGAGGACTTCGACATCGCCAAGGCGCGCTACCACAAGATCGTGCTCATGGCCGATGCCGACGTCGACGGCATGCACATCCGCACGCTCCTGCTCACGCTGCTCTTCCGCTTCATGAAGCCGCTCATCGAGGCCGGCTACGTCTACCTGGCGCAGCCGCCGCTCTACCGCCTCAAGTGGTCCAACCACGACCACGAGTTCGCCTTCACCGACCGCGAGCGCGACGCGCTCGTCGCGGAGGGCCAGGCGAAGGGGTGGCGCCTGCCGAAGGACAACGCCATCCAGCGCTACAAGGGCCTGGGCGAGATGAACTACCAGGAGCTGTGGGAGACCACGATGGACCCGGACACCCGGGTGCTGCTCCAGGTGACCCTCGACGACGCCGCCGCGGCGGACGAGATCTTCGCCGTCCTCATGGGCGAGGACGTCGAGTCGCGCCGCAGCTTCATCCAGAAGAACGCGCGCGACGTGCGCTTCCTCGACATCTGACCATCCGGGGCACCGCCCCCGACGGCCCATGACGGCCGCCATTGCCCCCCTTCGGCACGACCCCGAGGTGACCTGAGCACATGACCGACATCCCCACCACGCCCCCCGAGACCGACCGGACCGAACCGGTCGACCTCAACGCGGAGATGCAGCGCAGCTACATCGAGTACGCGATGAGCGTCATCGTCTCCCGGGCGCTGCCCGACGTGCGGGACGGCCTGAAGCCCGTGCACCGCCGCATCGTCTACGCGATGTACGACGGTGGCTACCGCCCCGACCGTGGGTACAACAAGTGCTCGCGCGTCGTCGGCGACGTCATGGGCCAGTACCACCCGCACGGTGACTCGGCGATCTACGACGCCATGGTGCGCCTCGTCCAGCCGTGGTCGCTGCGGTACCCGCTCATCGACGGTCAGGGCAACTTCGGCTCGGCCGGCAACGACGGCGCCGCCGCGCCGCGGTACACCGAGTGCAAGATGGCGCCCCTGTCGCTCGAGTTGGTGCGCGACATCGACCAGGAGACGGTCGACTTCGTCCCCAACTACGACGGCAAGACGATGCAGCCGGACGTGCTGCCGGCGCGCTTCCCCAACCTGCTCGCCAATGGCTCCGCGGGCATCGCCGTCGGCATGGCCACGCAGATCCCGCCGCACAACCTGCGTGAGGTCGCCGACGCCGCGCAGTGGATGCTCGACCACCCCGAGAGCTCCCGCGAGGAGGCCATCGAGGCAGTCATGGGATTCATCAAGGGTCCGGACTTCCCGACCGGCGCGCTCATCATGGGCACCCGCGGGATCGACGACGCCTACCGGACCGGCCGCGGCTCGATCATCATGCGCGCGGTCGTCGAGGTCGAGGAGATCCAGGGACGCACCTGCCTCGTCGTCACCGAGCTGCCCTACCAGGTCAACCCCGATGCCCTGGCGCAGAAGATCGCCGAGATGACCAAGGAGGGTCGCCTCTCCGGCATCGCCGACATCCGCGACGAGACCTCCGGTCGCACCGGCCAGCGCCTGGTCATCGTCCTCAAGCGGGACGCGGTGGCCAAGGTCGTGCTCAACAACCTCTACAAGCACACCCAGCTGCAGACCAACTTCGGCGCCAACATGCTCGCCCTCGTCGACGGGGTGCCGCGCACGCTGCCGATCTCGGCGTTCATCCGCCACTGGGTCGAGCACCAGATCGACGTCATCGTGCGCCGCACCGAGTACCGGTTGCGCAAGGACGAGGCCGCGATCCACATCCTGCGCGGTTACCTCAAGGCGCTCGACATGCTCGACGAGGTCATCGCGCTCATCCGCCGCTCCCCCACCGTCGACGAGGCGAGGGAGGGCCTGATCAATCTCCTCGACATCGACGAGGTGCAGGCGATGGCGATCCTCAACCTCCAGCTGCGTCGCCTCGCGGCCCTGGAGCGCCAGAAGATCATCGACGAGCACGACGAGATCGAAGCCCGGATCATCGACTACAAGGACATCCTCGCCAAGCCCGAGCGGCAGCGGCAGATCGTCAAGGACGAGCTCGCGGAGATCGTCGACCGCTACGGCGACGACCGGCGCACCCGGATCCTGCCCTACGACGGTGACGTCGCGATGGAGGACCTCATCCCCGAGGAGGACGTGGTCGTCACGATCACCCGGGGCGGCTACGCCAAGCGCACCCGCGTCGACGAATACCGCGCGCAGAAGCGTGGGGGGAAGGGGGTGCGCGGCGCCTCCCTGCGTGGCGAGGACGTCGTGCGCAACTTCTTCACGACGACCTCGCACCACTGGCTGCTCTTCTTCACCAACCTCGGTCGGGTCTACCGGGTCAAGGCCTACGAGCTGCCCGAGGCGGCGCGTGACGGCAAGGGCCAGCACGTGGCCAACCTGCTCGCCTTCCAGCCCGACGAGCAGATCGCCGCGGTCTACGCCATCAAGGACTACGAAGCGGCTCCCTACCTCGTGCTGGCCACGAAGCGTGGCCTGGTCAAGAAGACCCGTCTGACCGAGTACGACTCCCCCCGCAGCGGTGGCCTCATCGCCATCAAGCTGCGCGAGGACGACGAGCTCATCGGTGTCGGCCTGGTCTCCGCCGAGGACGACCTGCTGCTCGTCTCGCGCAACGCGGCGTCGTTGCGCTTCCACGCCACGGACGAGACCCTGCGGCCGATGGGTCGCTCGACGAGCGGTGTCACGGGCATGAAGTTCCGCGAGGGCGACTCGCTCCTCGCGCTCAACGTCATCGAGGACGGCACCGACCCCGACGTCTTCGTCGTCTTCGAGAACGGCGTGGCCAAGCGGACCGCGGCGTCGCAGTGGACGGCCAAGGGCCGTGCCGGTCTGGGTGTCCTGGCTGCCAACTCCGGCAAGGGCGGCCAGCTCGTCGGCGCGCTCGTCGTCGACGAGGGCGACGAGGTCATGGTCGTCATGGAGAAGGGCAACATCGTCCGCTCGGCCGTGACCGAGGTGAGCCGCACGAGCCGCAACACCATGGGCGTCAGCTTCGCCACGCCACGCAAGGGCGACCAGATCGTCGCGGTCGCCCGCAACGTCGACCGCGGTGACGCCGACGCGGACGACGTGGTTGACGGCGAGGCACCCTCCGACGATGTAGCGTCGGAGCCTGACGTGCAGTCCGCCGGGAGCGACCCGGTGGACCCCGCCCAGCAGGGGGACGCCCCCGGAGGTGACCAGGAGTGAGCTCCACAGGAGAGACCACGGCCGTGCGCTCGGCCGCCGGCTCGTCCCAGACCCGCAGCACCCAGGGCACCAGCGCTGCCTCGCGACCCGCCCCCCGGGCCGGCCGCCGGGTCAAGCTCATGGTCTCGCGGGTGGACCCCTTCTCCGTGATGAAGGTCGGGTTCCTCGTCTCGGTCGCCATGGGCATCGCGCTCGTCGTCATGACCGCGGTCATGTGGGTGCTGCTGTCCGCGATGGGTGTCTTCGACTCGGTCAACGAGCTCGCCGGCCAGATCATCGGCGAGGGCTCGGGTGAGCCCTTCGACGTCATGGACTTCCTCGGCTTCGGCCGGGTCGTCTCCCTGTCGATCGTCATCGCGGTCGTCGACGTCTTCCTCTGGACGGCCATCGCGACCCTCGGTGCCTTCCTCTACAACATCGTCGCCAGCCTCGTCGGCGGCGTGCACATGACGCTGACCGACGACTGATCCGCACGCCTGCCGCCGTTTTGGTTTCGGCGGCGGGTGTGGGGTAATCTCGGGCGTCGCGTCACGGAGAGATCCACGGCGCACGCGGGCCCATAGCTCAGGCGGTTAGAGCGCTTCGCTGATAACGAAGAGGTCGGAGGTTCAAGTCCTCCTGGGCCCACCACTGTCGACGGTGAGGAGAGTTCCGATGAAGAAGGTGCTCGTACTCGTCGCGGCCGCAGTCGGCGCGGCGTACGCCAAGCGCAAGATCGAGCAGCAGCGGTCCGAGAAGGATCTGCACGCCGCCACCAGCCGCATGAACACCACCCCCCAGCCGAGCACCACCTCCGGCGGGGCCTGGGCGGCCGCGTCCGACCGTCCCACCTGATCCACCGCAAGCCCTCGGGGGCGTGGCGCAATTGGTAGCGCATCTGCTTTGCAAGCAGAGGGTTGTCGGTTCGAGTCCGATCGCCTCCACCGAGATGAGGATCGCGCCCTGAGGCGCGAGGGCCGCTTGGCCCGAGCCTCGAAGGGGGGTCGGCCCGCTGATGCGGGTCGGCCCCCCTTCGTCGTGTCGAGATCCGTGACGGAGCGCTCAGGCCTCCGCGTCGGGCTGCTGGAGTCCGTAGAGCGCGGGGAAGCGCATCGTCAGCGCGTGCCGGAGGTCCGGGTCCACGACGAGCTCGGCAAGCTGCCGCACTCGATCGTCGGCGAAGTCCCGTTCGACGTCCGCGATGGCCGAGCCCATCTGCTCGTTGAAGGCCTGCTGGCTGTTGATGACCTTCGCGAGCATGTCCCGACCCGTGCGGGAGAGGGCGTGGAGAGTGGCTCTGCGGTCCTCCGGTGGGTTGGAGCGGACCGTCAGTCCCTTGTCCGCCAGAGCGGCGAGGAGGCGACTGGGGCTCCCGGACTCGCAGACCAGGTACTCGCCGGCCTGACGGGTGGTCATGGGGCCGAAGGTGCCGATCACCTCGATCGCCTCAGCCTGCGAGGCGGTCAGCCCGAGGGTGGCGAAGAGGCGGTTGAGTCGGCGACCCCCCTGGCGCTGGAGGGCCAGGACGATGTACCGGAAGTGCTCGGTCGACTCGGAGAGAATGCGCGCATCCCCGCTGGTCGAGGCTGAATGGGTGCCGGTCACAGTGCACCCCCGAGATGGGCCTGCAGTCGCGCCAGTCGCTTGTGCGGGACCATGGCCGCCTCCTTCGCTCCGATGAGGGGCACCAGGGCGCCCTGTTGCCGGATCCGGTGCGTGACGCGCGTCCCCGACCCGGATACCTCCAGCACCCACGTCGACTCCTCACGCAGACCCGGGACCGTGATGAGCATGGCGATGTCCGCCGTGCCGTCGACGTACTCGAGTGTGCCCCTGAGGGCACCTCCGAGCGCGTGGACCCGGTAGGCGCTGCCCGGCCCGGCGGTCACCGAGGTGAAGGCGGGGTTCCACGCCGGCAGCCGCTCGGCGTCCATGAGTACCGCCGCGACCCGTCGTGGCTCGTGATGGACGGTCACGACAGCATCGACGTCGGATGTAAATGACATATCACCCACTGTACATCTCTTGGGTCAAAACTCCTTCATACCACGTCTCATCAACGTCCTGCAGGTGCACCTATCCACCGCGGACACTGTGCTTGATATGCATGGTCGGGGCCCTACTCTGGGTAGTGCATGACACAACATGCATGTCAGAACACGTAATACACGCTTCAACCACCGCACGAGGGGACACCATGAGCAATGCAGTGATCAATCAGGTCGAGGAGATGTCCATGGACAAGCCCAAGACCAGCCAGCGACTCGATGCCGAGACCCGGCTGTCGCCCATCGAGGACATCATTCGCGACATCGCCGACGGGAAGATGGTCGTCCTCGTCGATGATGAGGACCGAGAGAACGAGGGCGACCTCGTCATGGCCGCCGAGAAGATGACGCCCGAGGCCGTGAACTTCATGATCACCCATGGCCGGGGACTCCTGTGCATGCCGATGCGGCAGGACAGGGCGAGCGAGCTGGGGTTCGTCCCGATGGTGGTCAACAACGAGGACGACTTCGGCACCGCCTTCACCGTCTCGTGTGACGCCACGGCAGACCACGGCGTGACGACGGGGATCTCGGCCACGGACCGGGCCACGACGATTCGCCTGGCGGCGCTCGGCGGGGTCCACGCGGACTTCAACCGCCCCGGCCACGTGTTCCCGCTCATCGCCAGGGAAGGTGGGGTCCTCACGCGCATCGGCCACACCGAGGCCGGATGCGACCTGGCGGCGATGGCCGGCCTCTCCCCCGTCGGGGCGATCATCGAGATCGTCGGCGACGACGGAGAGATGCTGCGCCTGCCGGAGCTGGTGGAGTGGTGTGCCCGGCACGAGATCCGCATCTCGACCATCGAGCGGCTCCGGGCCCACCGCGAGGCGCAGGTGACCGAGGCCGCGCTCGAGTGGAACCTCGAGTCCCAGAGCACCTCGGTGAACGCCTGATGGGCACCTCCACGAGGGTGGGGGCCCGGGTCAGGAAGCTCTCCACGCCTCGCATCCACGATCTGGTGATCCGCCACCTCAACTTCGTCGAGGGTCTGGAGAACATCCCGCGCGAGGGTCCGGTGGTCTTCGTCGCCAATCACTCGAGCTACATGGATCACTTCGTGACCAAGACCCTGGCCAACGCGGTGCGTCCGGGGCGGGTCTGGTTCCCGACCAAGGCAGAAGCCTTCGAGACCCCGCACTCGCGGATCTGGCACGAGTCGATGGACTGCTACCCCGTCGACAGGAGCGCTCCTGGTGATGAAGTCTTCCGGTTGGCGTCGCAGGTCCTCGACGGGGGCAACACCCTGGTGCTCTATCCGGAGGGAACGCGTGGCGACGGGGTCGACCTCATGCCCTTCAAGACCGGAGCCTTCCGGATGGCCCTGGCCTCGAAGGCCCCGGTCATCCCGATCGGCATGACCGGTTTGGCCGATGTCCTCCCGAAGGGTGCCTCACTCCCCCGTCGACGACTCCTGTCCGTCTCCATCGGCGAACCCTTGGCCATTCCCGACACGGGTGACGCTCGCGAGGATGCCCGCAGCATGCGTGACGAGGCGGTAGCGAGTGTCGAGGCCCTGCGGCAGAGGTCCAGTTCCCCGTCAGGGCCGGACATCGGCGCGGCCCTCGACAGCATCGTCGACCTGGCGACCGCCATCGCCGCGGAGAACTTGGACCCACGTGGAACGCTCGACGCCGAGACGATCGACCGCCTCGAGCTGCTCCTGCGGATCGCGGACAAGACCTCGGCCCGACGACTGGACCTCAACCTCCAGCGGGCCCGGCTCGAGGGCTTCCGTGCGCTCAGGGCGCCCGGACCCGTTCGGATGGCCAGGGCCGCGCTCGTGAACCGCAAGGCGCAGCGCTTGTCGGACCTGCATGCATCCAGCGACTTCGCGGCCTATCTGGCAGGACGAAGCAGTCTCATGCTGCCCCGTGCGCTCGGTGGCGGGACGGAGATCGCGACGCTCCACTTCGAGCGTTCGGTGCAGCGTGCGGGCGCCATGCGGTCCCAGGCACTCATCGGTTTGGGCGAGGCGCACGCCGCGGCCGGACGCAGCGATGAGGCCAAGGCAGCCTATGAACGCGGGAGGGACAGCATCAGCCCGGGCGATCCTCGCGGGCAGCTCAGGCGAGAGCGCATCGACCACACGCTGAAGGCACTCGCCCGGGGGGAGGTCCGATGAGCCCCCTACGAAATGGTGTCGCACGCCATCCGCGCATGATCATCGCCGCGTGGGTCGTCTTCCTCGTCATCACCGCAGCGCTGGCCACGCAGCTCAACGCCGCGGTCAAGGCGGGAGGTTTCAATGACGCGGACGGGCAGTCGAGCCGTGGCGAGGCGGTCAGCCAGGAGGCCTTTGGAGATGCTCGAAGCCAGTTGACGGTCGTGCTGACCTCGGACACCGCCATCCGCCCGGCACTGGTGGATGAGGTCGCCACCGCGGTCAGCGCGATGGATCACGTCGACGGCGTCGTCGACGGACGAGTGGTCCCGAGCCTGTCCTCCGACTCGGGGCGGACACAGGTCCTCCAGGTCGGTATCGAGGGGAGCAACACGACTGCTCAGAACCTGGTCCCGGACCTGCGTCAGCGGACGGCGGAGGCAGTGGACGACGCTGACGCATCTGCCACCGTGGACAGCCATGTCACCGGGGCGGCTGCACTCGACTACGACCTGAACATCCAGACGAAGGAGGACACCCTCCACGCGGAGCTCATTGCGGGACCACTCCTCATCGTCATCCTGTTGCTCGTCTACCGAGCGGTGGGGCCGGTGGTGGTGACCTTGGGTGTCGCGGGTGTCTGCCTGGCCGGGACCCAGGGTCTGGGCACGCTCCTCGCCTGGAGCACGGACGTGTCGAACCTGTACATCACGGGCGCCTCACTCATCGGACTCGCGGTGTCCGTGGACTACTGCCTCTTTGTCATCGCGCGTTTCAAGGAGAACCTCGCGCACGGCATGACCGTGCCGGATGCGGTGGAGAGCGCGACCCGGACCGCGGGCCATGCCGTGCGTTTCGGTGGTCTGAGCGTCATCGCGGCACTGTGCGCGCTGTTCATCCCGACCAACATGGTCTTCGGCTCGATCGCCGCCGCGGGGATCATCGTCACCCTCATCGCCATCGGTGTCGTCGCGACCCTGGTGCCGGCCCTCCTGACGGTCCTGGGAGAGCGCGTGTTCTTCGTGAGGCTCAGGGGGTTCTCCCTCGAACCGCCCGCGGGCGTCGATCACCCGGCGCCGGGCTCACGGCGTCCGGCGGCCCTGCGTCGACCGTGGCTGACGATCCTGGCCATCACCGTCCCGCTGTTGGTCGCGGTCGTGCCGCTCACCGGGATCACGCTCCAGGTACCGGTGGCGTCGGCGTCGATCCTGCCCTCCGAAGCGGACTCACGGCTGGGTATCGAAGCCCTCACCGAGGAGCTCGATCCGCGGGAACTGTTCCCGACCAGCGTCATCTTCAGCGGCCGAGACGGTGAGTCGGCGGCCGAGGTGCAGGGCCGAGCCACCACCGAGGCGGAGACCTTCGCCGACATCACCGGTGTCGCGTCCACGCTGGCGCCCGGATCGCCGGGCGCCGCCCGGTCGCCGTGGGCGCTGACGGGCGACGTCGGCGGTGTCCCGTATGCACGGGTGCTCGTCACCTCGACGGGGAGCCCGGACAGCGACGAGGCACACCGCATGGTCGAGTCGATCCGTGCGGCCACCTCGGGAGACGACGCGGTCCTCGTCAGCGGTGCCACGGCGCAGGGGTCCGACTTCGACACTCTGGTGACGTCGTCCATCCCGTGGATCCTCGGGGCCGTCATGGTCGTGAGTCTCGTGCTGCTCGGAGTCGCCTTCCGCAGCTGGCAACTGCCGGTCCTGGCGATCGCCATGAATTCCATGGTCGTCGGTAGCGCGATGGGCATGCTGTCCTTCGGCTGGCAGTCGATCACGGGTGAGTCCATCAACAGCGTCACCCCGGTCGTGATCTTCGCGATCGTCTTCGGGCTGAGCATGGACTACATGGTGCTGATGGCCCTGCGGATGCGCGAGGAGTGGCGCGCCGGGCTCAGCCACGAGGAGGCGATCGCCACCGGTCTGCGGAGGACATCCGGCCTCGTGATCTCGGCGGCGATCATCATGATCGGCGTCTTCCTCTCCTTCATGGTGGCCGAGGTCAGCATCGTCAGGGAGTTGGGCCTCGGCCTGGCGATCGCGGTGGCGCTGGATGCCCTGATCGTGCGTCCGTGGCTGCTCCCCGCCGCACTGGCGGTCATGGGCCCCGGTGTCTGGGGCCCGCGCACTCACGGTCAGGAGCCCCAGGAGGTCTCGGGGCAGTGGTCGGATAGCCACGGTTCCGTCGTCGCGGCCGCCGACCCGGCGTAGACACACCCACTGCGCGAAGGGGGTCGGCCCGCTGGTGCGGGTCGGCTCCCTTCGTCATGTGACGACCACACGATCAGCGGTGGGCGCGCCGCTCCCCGGCCCGGACGGGGACGGTGATCGTGTTGCCTGCGGCAGGTGCGGGGCAGGTTGCATGGTCGGTGAAGGCGAACCACATGTTGATCGTCCGGTTGAAGTCCAGGGTGACGTAGCCCTCCTCGTCCGGGTCGTCGAACTTCAGCTGCCGCCACGCCTCGGTCTCGGTGCCATTGGTCGGGTCGTGGAACTCGATGCTCAGGCCGGCCTTGATGGTGGTCGCCGTGAGGCGCTGGGGCTGCCCGTCCAGGGTGAACTCGATGTCACCCGGCGCCGGGAGGTTCTGCCTCAGGTCCGGTCGGTGGGTCGCGACGTCGACCTTGCGCCCATCGGGCGCAGGCAGGAAACGTGCCCGGACCACCCACGCGGGGTCGTGGTCGAAGGTGGGGACGCCGGCGAAGCCCTCACGGTCCGGCGAGGTCTCGGCGCGCCAGCGCACGGCCAGACGGCCTCCCCGGCGCAGCAGCTCGATCTCTCGGTCGCCCCACTGCAGCCACGGCACGCGGCCGGTCTCGGCGACGGTCTTGGTGCTCACCCCGTCCACGGCCTCGCCGTCGACGGTCAGCCCATCGGCAGCGGCCGCCTCGACGCGGGCGTCCTCACCGTCGGTGGACCAGAGGCCCGGCAGCCCCGCGAGCGCCGCCGGCTCCTCCGGCACCCAGTGGAAGCCCTGGAGGGTCAGCCAACCGTGCGGCCGGACCAGCTCCGCCTCGCGCGCCGTCCGGAACTCCCGCCATGCCTGTACATCGGTGTTCATCCCGACAGGCTGGCACAGGACGAAGGGGGTGTCCCCCCACGTTCCGCGTACCTTGACTACCGACGCACACCCGAGCGCCGGTCACCGCTCGGGGCGGTATTTCTTCGGCAGCTTGGCCACGACGGCCTCATAGGAGTCCTCCACGGCCTCCAGGAGTTCCTCGAGCGAGATCGCCCCGTCCAGCGCCAGCGTGTTCCACCCGTTGCGCCCGATGTACGCCATGACGCTCGCATCATCCGGATACCGGGCGAGCCACTCGTCCGCCTCCTCGCGGGAGGCGCCCGCTTTGACCCCGACGGAGGAGCGACCGAGGAAGGCGAAGATCTTCCCCTTCTCCGACGGCCCGACCTTCGCGACGAGGTCCCCCTCCCACGGCTCATCCGGCCAGGCACCGGGCAGGGAGAGGGCGTGCGCGCGGATCGTCTCGGCTGCGGACATACCGTCAGGCTGGCACACGGAGGCGACGGGGGGTGCGCAGAGCGGAACACCCCCTTCGCCCGTCCGTCCCGGCCCCTAGGTTGCGCTGGTATGACCACTGTCGAGACCGCGAATCCCGAGATTGCCGAGACGATCGATGTCAACGGCATCGCCACGAACTACCACGACGTCGGCGAGGGCGACCCCGTCCTGCTCATCCACGGCTCCGGTCCGGGCGTCAGCGCATGGGCCAACTGGCGCGGGGTCCTGCCCGAGCTGTCGAAGACCCACCGGGTCATCGCGCCCGACGTGCTCGGCTTCGGCTACACCGAGCGTCCCGAGGACGTCACGTACGACATGGCCACGTGGACAGAGCACCTCGTCGGCCTCATGGACGCCCTGGGCATCGAGCAGGCCGCCGTCGTCGGCAACAGCTTCGGCGGGGCGCTCGCCCTCAACGTCGCGACCCACCACCCGGACCGCGTGACCAAGCTGGTCCTCATGGGCGCCGCGGGCGTGCCCTTCGAGCTCACCGAGGGGCTCGACAAGGTGTGGGGCTACCAGCCCACCCTCGAGAACATGATCGAGATCATGGACGTCTTCGCCTGGGACAAGTCCCGGCTCACCGAGGACCTGGCCAGGATCCGCTACGAGGCCGCGACCCGGCCTGGTGTGCACGAGGCCTTCAGTTCGATGTTCCCCGCGCCCCGCCAGCAGGGCGTCGAGGACCTGACGATCCCCGACCAGGACATCCGCGGCATCGAGCAGCCGACGCTGATCGTCCACGGCCGCGACGACGAGGTCATCCCGCTGAGCACCTCGATGCGCCTGAACGAGCTCATCGACCAGTCGCAGCTGCACGTCTTCGGGCAGTGCGGTCACTGGGTGCAGATCGAGCACGCCGAGGACTTCCTCCAGCTCGTCGGGACCTTCCTGGCCGAGGCCTGACGCCGCGAGGGAGCGATGCTCCAAGGCAGTGTCCCTCGTGGTTGAGGCGACCCGTGACCGCACAGTCCTGACGCGTGGTGAAAAGTACTCATCTTCCTCTTTTCAGCGCGGGTGAGGATGCGAGAAGCGTCTCCCCATGAGAGTTTGGCACTGGTCCGGGGAGACCGATCCCCGTTGTGATGAGCCGAGAGGACACCCATGCGTCTGCGTTCCCGCCCCACCGTCGTGACCGCGTGCGTCGCCACTGCGCTGATGACACTGGCTGGCTGCGGGAGTGGCGAAGGTGAGGGGACCGACACCACGGCGAGCAGCTCCAGCAGCAATTCGTCGAGCGCGTCCTCGGAGCCGACCTACGACGAGGCCCACATCATGACCGAGGTGCGCAAAGCCGACAGGGCCTTTCGTGCGCTCGACCCGAACGAGTTGATCCCTGAGGACGCGGATTGGGTCACTGATTCCTACCGCACGAAGTACAACTCCGATACCAAGGAACTCAAAGACGCAGGGTTGGTTCAGAAGGGGAAGGTGACGACCAAGTCCCTTCATCTGGCGACGTCCGAGCCTGATGCCCCGGGCGGGTGGCAGGTGACAGTGTACAACTGCAACGTTTCGACGAGGCGGGTGTACCAAGACGGTGAAGACGTCTCGGCGGATCCGCTCGACCCGAGCAAGCCGTTGCCCGAGGGGCCGCGGGAGAGCGTTCTGCTCGACAGTTACACCACGCCCGACGGTGGCAAGTCTTGGCAACTGGATGACGTGGCCCCTGTGGAGGGCAAGGACTCGCAGGACACGCCATGCGATCAGTGAGCGCGGTGGTTGCCGCCGCCGCACTGCTGGTGCCTGCGTCCGCGTTCGCTGCCGTCCAGAGCGCCAACCACCATTGCGGTAATGGTACGTCCAGCAACCTGAGGGCGGGATCACTGACGGTTCGCGCGAAGCACTGCACACATCCACAAGAGTCGACTACGGCAGCGTCGACATCTACGGCGGGGCAGCGGGCCCACCATCCTCGACAGGTCGCGGAGGGGGCCTCCCCACCCAGACGGACGGTGTCGCGGGAGCGGTAT
>NZ_BCSQ01000046.1 GCF_001570945.1 Janibacter anophelis NBRC 107843 | reverse complement strand
GCGGGCCGACGCCCGCCAGTCGATGTCGCGGATGTCGTCGCCGACGGCGTACTCGCGCAGGTCGTCGAAGTCCATCGAGCGACCCTTGTGGACCGAGGCATAGCCGCCGTCGAGCAGCGCGACCGACCGACGCCGCACGTGGATCGACAGCTTGCCCTTGACCTTGTGCACGAGGCGCGTCATGGCGGCCCCTACGGGGTGCGCACGGCGCGCACGACGGCGTCGATGATCGTCTCGACCCGCACGTCGTCGGCGGTGGCCTCGTAGGTGAGCAGCACGCGGTGGCGCAGGACGCGGTGGGCCAGGTGCCGCACGTCCTCGGGGATGACGTGGTCGCGGCCCTGCAGCAGCGCGGCGGCCCGCGCCGCCTTGGCGAAGGCGATGGAGGCACGCGGGCTGGCGCCGATCTCGACGTAGCGCGCCAGCTCGGGGGGCATGACCTTGCCCGGGGTGCGCGTCGCGGCGACGATGAAGGTGATGTAGTCGAGGATCGCCTTGTCGAGGTAGACCGAGCCGGCGAGCCGCTGCAGCTCCCGGGCGTCGGCGACATCGATCATCGCGCGGTCGGGCTGGTCGAAGACGCCGGCGTCGATGCGGCGCACGACCTCGGCCTCCTCCGCCGGGCTCGGGTAGTCGAGCAGGTCCTTGAGCATGAAGCGGTCGAGCTGCGCCTCGGGCAGGACGTAGGTGCCCTCCTGCTCGATGGGGTTCTGCGTCGCGAGGACGAGGAAGGGCTCGGGCACCTTGAAGACCTGGCCCCCGATCGAGGTCTGGCGCTCCTGCATCGCCTCGAGCATCGCCGACTGCGTCTTGGCCGAGCTGCGGTTGATCTCGTCGAGCAGGACGAAGTTGGCGTGCACCGGACCGAGCTGGGTGACGAACTTGCCCTGGCTCGCGTCGTAGACCTGGGTGCCGACGATGTCGCTGGGCAGCAGGTCGGGGGTGCACTGGATGCGCTTGAAGGAGCCGCCGATCGCGGTCGCGAGCGCGTGCGCCGCGGTGGTCTTCGCCAGACCGGGGACCGACTCGAGCAGCACGTGACCGCTGGTCAGCAAGCCGATGAGCAGGGTCTCGCGCAGCCGCTTCTGGCCGACGACCTTGGCCTCGAAGCCCTTGTCGACAGCGGCGACGAGGCTCTGGGCCCGCTTCAGCTGGTCCTGACTGATCCTGCTCGTGGGTGGCACGGAGCTCCCCTTCGATCGTGCGGTCGATGTCGGCGCCACTCTACGGACACGACGCGGGGGCGGCACTGGGGAGGACTCCCCGGCGCCGCCCCCGAACGCTGGTCGAGGTGTGACGAGCGCCAGCGAGGAGCCTCGAGACACTCTCAGCTGGTGATCTTCACCTCGTGGAGCGAGACGCCGTACCGCGTCGCCCGCTCGTCGGTGACCACTCGCACGTACCTGGCGGAGGTGGCGGGGACGGTGTGGTGGTCCAGCCCCCCGTCGCTGTCGGTCACGGTCTCGACCGTGGTCCAGCTCGTGCCGTCGAGACTGGTCTGGAGCCGGTAGCGGCGGGCGAAGGCGGCCTCCCAGTCCAGCGTCACGGAGCGCACCAGTCGGGGCGTGCCGAAGTCGACCTGCCAGCGAGCGAGGTCGCCCCACCGGCTCGCCCACCGGGTCGAGCGGTCGTCGTCGATGGCCCGGCCGGCTCGGTAGGAGTCCCACAGGGACCACTCCGTGGAGCTGGCGGTGGCGACCGCCCCCTTCGTCAGGTCGGCGCCCTCCTGCCACCCGGTCGTCGACGCCCAGGTGCGCAGGTACGACTCCGGACCACGCAGCAGGTCCTGGACGACCTGCTCGCCCTCGGAGCCGCCAACGGTGCGCATGTCCTGGATCCAGTCCGGGATCATCCCGTAGTGGGCGACGCCGTCGGTGTTGTAGTCCCAGACCCGCTCACCGGTCACCTGCCGGTCGACGCTGCCCTTGCCGGTGACCGTGGCGAAGGGGTACTTCAGCGGGGTCGTGCCGGCATCGTCCCGCGGGGGCGGGGTGCCGCCGAACCCGTTCATGTCCATGCCGTAGCCGTAGCCGACGTCGTACTTCTCCCGGGTCGGGTGCTCGGCGTGCCCCTCCTCGACGAACTCCCGCGCGCCGTGCCCGTACTGGGTGATGAAGCCGCCGAGCCGGTAGATCCGCTCGGTGAAGTGCTTGTCCATCCACGAGTGGCTCGAGACGACACCGGGGTAGCCCTCGGACTCGAGGACCTCCATCGTGCGCTTGGCCGCCTTGACGCTCTGGTGGTCCAGCTCGACGATCAGGCCGCGGTCCATCATCCCGCGCAGGGCGTACTCGCCGAGCGAGGTCAGGCCGCGCGTGTTGCAGTGCGGGCCCTCCGGGTAGATCGGCAGCACCTGCACCGGCATGAGCTGGGCGACCTTGGGCGGGATCACGCCGCCCTCGACGGTGTTGTCGTGCAGCTGCGTGCGGCACTGCTCCACCTGCCAGAACTGGCCGGTGGACAGGAAGTTGCCCGCGTTGACGACGATGCCCTGCGTGCCGGAGTCGAAGCGCACCCCGCACAGCGCGTTGTCGAACTTGTGGCACAGGTACATCGAGCGGATGCCCAGCTCCTTGACCTCGTCGAGGCCGGCGTCGATCTGCGCCTTGGTGCAGTGCGAGACCCCGAGGGTCATGCCGCACCCGAAGGGAGCGGAGACCTCCATGCCGAGGATGACGGCCATCTTGCCCTGCTCGACGTAGGTGCGCGCCTCCTGCGGCGTGTAGGCGATGCGGAACCAGCCCTTGCCGGGACCGCCGTGGCGCGCGTCGATGAAGGCCTCGAGCTCCTTGGTCTCCTTCACCTGCCGGCGCACGACGTCCATGTCGTTGCACGAGCTCGTGTTGACCTGGGTCGGCAGCGAGCACAGGACGGAGTTGTTGACGGTGTCGGCGACCATGATCCGCTGCCCACCGCGCCAGGCCCGCTCGATCCAGCGGTAGTACATCTGCTGGTGCGTCAGCGAGGACCACTTGGGCGCGTCGGTGAACGAGGGGTAGAGCGTCGTGTCGTGCGGGTCGAGCGGGCCCTTGCCCTCGAGGTGGGTGAGGTTCTCGATGAGCGCGGTGCGCCCGTCGCTGCCGTGGCTGTGGCAGTCCTGCAGGGCGTCCTCGATGCCGAGCTCGCTGAAGGTCTTGCCGCAGACGATGTCCCCGCCGAAGCCCTCGTTCGACATGAGGTGGGTGTGCGCGTCGATGAGGCCGCGCACCTCCCCCTTCGGCCCGGTGCCGGTGAACGGCGCGCCCGTGACGTTGACCTCGGAGTCGACCGCCTGCGGGTCGCTCTGCTCGTACCAGGGCGCGGGGCCGGCCGTGGCGCCGCCGGCGGTGGTGCCGACGAGGGCGGCGAGCACGAGCAGGACGAAGGGGGCGACCCACCGCCTCCGACGACGTGTGCGTGAGGTCATGGCGGGGCTCCGATCGGTGGCGACGAGTGGGACGCCCTTCGAGGCTACTCGCAAGTAACCTCATTGGCTACCGGTGAGTAGTATCCGGGTGCCGCACAGGCGGTCGGCGCCGCGAGTGGGCTGTGCTCTCATGGGTCGGTGATCGACGACCCCGCGCCGGCTCCCTCGTGACCACCCCCGACCCGACGCACCCCGTCCCGCGCCCCGTGCAGGCCGGGCCGCGCGAGGTGCTCGCGCTCGCCGTCCCCGCCTTCCTCGCGCTCGTCGCCGAACCCCTCTTCCTCATGGTCGACGCCGCGGTCGTCGGCCGGCTCGGCGTCGTCCCGCTCGCCGGGCTCGGCACCGCGAGCTCCGTACTGCTCACGGCCGCAGGGATCTTCGTCTTCCTCGCCTACGGCACGACGAGCGTCGTCGCCCGGCAGTTCGGGGCCGGGTCGACGCCGGGCGCGATCGAGGTCGGCACCGGCGGGGTGTGGCTCGCCGGCGGGCTCGGGCTGGTCAGCGCCGCCGTCGTCGGGCTCGGGGCGCGACCGCTCGCGAGCGCCTTCGGATCCTCGCCCGGGGCGCTCGACCAGGCCGTGGTCTACCTGCGCGTCAGCGCCCTCGGCCTGCCCGCCATGCTCCTCGTCCTCGCCGCGACCGGCATCCTGCGAGGCCTGCAGGACACCCGCACCCCGCTCGTCGTCTCCGCCGCCGGCTTCGGTGCCAATGCCGTGCTCTCCGTGGCGCTCGTCCACGGCGCCGGCCTGGGCATCGCCGGCGCCGCGTGGGGCACGGTCATCGCACAGTGGGGCATGGCGGTGGCGCTGCTGGCGGTCGTGGCGCGCGCCGGGATCGAGGCAGGGGCCTCCCTTCGCCCCCACGTGGGACGGGTCGTCGACGCCGCACTCGACGGCGCCCCCCTGCTCGTGCGCACCCTCGCGCTGCGCGCGATCCTCCTGCTCACGGTCTCGGTCGCCGCGGCCTTCGGCGACGTGCCGCTCGCGGCGTACCAGGTGACGACGACGATCTGGTCGCTGCTCGTCTTCGCCCTCGACGCCCTGGCCATCGCCGGCCAGGCCCTCACAGGGGCCACCCTCGGCAGCGGTGACGCCCGCGGGGCCCGGGCGGCCACCTCGTTCATGGTGCGGTGGGGCGTGTGGGGTGGCGTCGCGCTCGGGCTGCTGCTCGCGGCGCTGCACCGCGTCCTGCCCGCACTCTTCACCGACGACCCCCAGGTCCGCAGCGCGATCGCCGCCGGGCTGCTCGTCGTCGCGCTCGCCCAGCCGCTCTCGGGCTACGTCTTCGTCGTCGACGGAGTGCTCATCGGCGCCGGTGACGGTCGCTGGCTCGCTGGCTCGATGGTGCTCGTCCTGCTCGCCTACCTGCCCGTCATCCAGCTCGCGCGCGTGCTCGGGCAGGGCCACGGACCCGAGGTGGAGGTCGTCACGCTGTGGCTGGCCTTCACCGCCTTCATGGCGATCCGCGGGCTCTTCATGGCCTGGCGCGTGCGCGGTGATGCGTGGGCCGTGACCGGCGCCCGCCGGACGTGATGCAGATCACGGACTGATATCAATCGCTGGCCAAGGGCCGTTCACGGACCACCGGCGCACCACATCTGCTGTCCTCGATGCCCATGGTTTCCGTAGCCCTTGCCCAGACCGCCGACGGCGGTGTCCTCACCGACATCGAGGAAGCGATCGATGGCTTCTTCGAACCCTTTGCCGCGTGGATCTCCGGCTGGGTGTTCTACGCCTTCCCCGTCGGGGGCATCGAGATCCCGATCGTCGTGCTGTGGCTCGTCACCGCAGCCATCATCATCACCGTGGCGCTGGGCTTCGCGCAGTTCCGCTACTTCAAGCTCTCCACGGAGGTCATCCGCGGGAAGTTCTCCCGGAACGACGACCCCGGCGAGATCACCCACTTCCAGGCGCTGTCGTCCGCCCTGTCGGGCACCGTCGGGCTGGGCAACATCGCCGGTGTCGGCGCCGCGATGGCGCTCGGTGGTGCCGGCGCCACCTTCTGGATGATCGTGTGTGGCCTGCTCGGCATGGCGACCAAGTTCGCCGAGTGCACCCTCGGAGTGAAGTACCGCCAGCAGAACGCTGATGGCACCTTCTCCGGCGGCCCGTTCAAGTACATGCCCGTCGCCTTCGGACGGCTCTTCGGCAAGTGGCCCGCGATGATCCTCACGGGGCTCTTCGCGATCGCCATCTTCGGCTTCGGCGTGGGCGGCGGCAACATGTTCCAGGCCAACCAGACCTTCGTGCAGGCGCAGGAGGTCACCGGCGGCAGCGACGGCTTCCTCGGCTCCGACGGCGCCGCGCTCGTCTTCGGCCTGGTGCTGGCGGGACTCGTCGCCGCGGTCATCATCGGTGGGATCAAGTCCATCGCCCGCGTCACGAGCAAGCTCGTGCCCTTCATGGGCATCACCTACGTCATCGCGTGCCTGTTCGTCATCCTGAGCAACGCCGACCACATCCCCGCCGCCCTCACCGACATCGTCCAGGGGGCTTTCAGCCCTCAGGCCGGACTCGGCGGACTCGTCGGTGTCCTGATCGTCGGCTTCCAGCGCGCGGCCTTCTCCAACGAGGCCGGACTGGGTTCCGCACCGATCGCGCACTCCCCCGTCAGGACCCGCCGGCCCGTCTCGGAGGGTTTCGTCGCACTGATGGAGCCCTTCATCGACACCGTCATCGTCTGCACGATGACCGCCCTGACGATCATCATCGCGGACGCCCCGTCCTTCCAGAACGGCATCAACCAGGTCATCGACGGCGGGGCCGTGCCCGACGGTGTCAGCCTGACATCGGACGCCTTCGCGACCTTCCTGCCGTGGTTCCCCTCGATCCTCGCGATCGCGGTCGCGCTGTTCGCGTTCTCCACCCTCGTCACGTGGAGCTACTACGGGGAGAAGGCCTGGGAGTTCTTCTTCGGTCACTCGAAGGTGTCGCTGAACATCTACCGGCTCATCTTCTGCACCTTCACGGTCATCGGGACGGTCCTGACCTTCGGCCAGGTCCTGACGATCACCGACTCGTTCCTCTTCATCTGCGGCTTCATCAACCTCGCCGCCCTCTACATCCTGCTGCCCGAGGTGCGCCGGGAGATGAAGCACTACCTGGCGGACCGCAAGTCGGGCCGCCTCTTCGAGCTGGGCGCCGCCGACGACGCCGAGCTCGCGGCCATCCGCGAGGAGCACGGCAACACCGGAGAGCTGCCCGCCATGGAGGGCACGGAGCAGTCGCACCACCAGGACTGAGCACGACCGATGCAGGGGTCGGGCGACAGCGGGATGACAGCCACCCGCACGGGTCCCCGGCCCCTGCGCCGTCTGGTCAGACGACCGCGGGGCGGGTGCTGTCGGCGTAGGAGTGCCACCCCTGGCCGGCGAGCCCCTCGGCCACGCGGGCACGGCCGGCCGCGCCCTCGGCCCGCACGACGGCCAGCTCCGAGGGCCGCAGCGGCACGACGGTGAGCACGCGCACCGTGGCGTCATCCACCGGGAACTGCGCCGGGCGACCCGGCAGCTCCACCCCCACGAGCGCACCCAGGCGGCCGTCCGAGGCCCACCCGTCCGGCGCGTGCTCGTCCGAGAGCTCCAGCGAGAGCACCGCGTGGTCGGCGAGGGCGCGGCCCAGGCTCTCGCCCGCGCCGGCGAGCGCGCCGGCCGCCTCCTCGAGGACGCCGGTGAGCCACCGCCCTTCGCCCATCGGGCCGGAGACGAGTTCACGACCCTCGACGTAGAGCTCGACGCCGAGTCCGGGGCCGCCCCCTTCGCCGGAGTCGCTCAGGCCATCGGTCGCGACGATGCCGGAGTGCGGGGTCGTCACGACGATGTAGGCGGAGGCACCACCGGGCCACAGCGCCGGCTCGTCGGCATCGCCGACCGCCCCGTGCTGGGTGCCGACCTGTCCGATGCCGCGCCAGTACCCGGCCCGCTGCTCAGGGGTGCGCTCGGTCTGCTCCATGGAAGTCACCCCTGCATACTGCCCGCTGGCTCCGGTCGGCGAAAGTCAGCGGAGCCCACCCCTCCGGGCACACGGCACGACGAAGGGGGTCCCGCCCGCGGCGAGACCCCCTCCGGTGACCGGCACGGCCGGTCGCGACATCACTTCGTCGTCAGGCGCAGCGTGAAGTCGGCGTGGTCGTCCTCGCCCCACATCGCGAACCCGACGGCCGACAGCGGAGCCAGGTTGGCCCGGGTCTCGTCGTCCATCTCCGAGCCGAAGGTCTCGACGAGCTTGCCGATGTCGGCGTAGCCGACGACACCCGCCTTGTCGGCGTCCGGCACCGCGTCCTTGAAGGCGTCGGAGTCACTCAGACCCTGGGTGCCGGCGATCTCGTCGGCGTACCCGGCGTCGGTGGCGACGACCGTCCGGTTGTTGCCGGCGTCCTTGACCGTGAGCGGCGAGCTGCTCGCGGAGCTGCCGGTCGCGCCGACGACCTTGTCGATCAGGCCGCGGTCACCATTGCTGACGAAGGCGACCTTCGGGGTGTCGGCACTGGGGCCCATGGCGATCGAGGTGTCGCTGCCGACGGCACTGGCCAGGTCGTCAGGGACGGACAGGCCGGTCTCGCTCGTGAAGGAGTCCAGCCCCTCCTGCCAGTCGTCGCCGAGGGCTGAGCGGGCGTTCTTGTCCAGCTCCGGCCAGGCCTTGCGGATCGACTCGTCGAGGCCCGCGATCGAAAAGGCCGCGACGGTGCTGCTCGGCAGGTCACCGATCGAGGTGCCGTCACCACCGGGCACACTGCCGGCCGGCAGGCCATTGGCTCGGCCGGCCAGCTCCAGTGTCGGGCCGTCGAAGCGCAGGGCGACGGCGTAGCGACCCTGGGTCTGGGAGTCGCCGGCCGGGGCCACCCCGACGACGCTCTCGAGCTCGCCCAGCTGGGTACCGTCGAACCACGCGGTCGCCACACCGTCCTCACCGAGGTCGTCCATGTCCTGCGCGAAGTTGGCGTTGTCCTCGAGCGAGGCGTTCTTGGCGTCATTGACCGCCTTGTCGACGACCGACTGCTCGTCACCGCAGATGGCGAAGTCGGGCTGCACGCTGCAGTAGCCGCCGTCGGCCGTCATCTTCGACAGGCCGGCCCTGGCGGCGTCCTCGTCGGTGCTGGCCAGCGCCATGACGGCCTCGGGCTCGCCTCCGTCGGCAGCCGGCACGAGCGCCATGCCGATGCGCTGACCCAGCCACGGCTCGACGTCCTGGGCGTAGTCGACGCCGGGGAACTCACCGTCGTCCTGCAGCTCCTCGAAGAGCTCCTTGCGCAGGTCGGCGTTCTCGTCGATGCCGGCCAGCGGGTCCTGGGCGCCGGGGAACTTGCGGGCGAACCGGAAGGCGTCGAGCTTTTGCTCCGCCGAGGGGTCGAGGTCGATCTTGGCGAAGGCCAACGTCGTGGCCGGCAGCGCCGCCTCGGGCTGGGGGCCGCCACCGTTGACCTTGCTGAAGGCGTAGATCGCCCCGCCGCCGAGCAGGCCGAGCGAGAGCACGCCGGCTGCGCCGAAGGCACCCCACTTGAGGGCCTTGTTGGAGCGCGGGGGCTGCTGCTGCGGCGGCTGGTGGCCCCACTGCCCGGGCTGCTGGGGCTGGCCCTGGAAGGGCTGGCCGGCCGGCTGACCGTAGGCAGGCTGGGGGTGCATCGGCTGGCCGTAGCCCGAGGGGGGTGGCGGCTGGCCGGGTCCGGGAACGGGCGGCTGCTGTCCGTAGGGCGGCATGGTCATGGTGTTCTCCCCGTCGATCTGGCGTCTTGACCCAAACCTTACGGTCGAGCGCCCCGATGCGACATGGGGAGGACTACCCACCCGGGTCGCCGGCCGTCACCCCGTGTAGCGGATCTCCACGCGACGGTTCTTCTCCCGGCCCTCGGGGTTGTCCTCGCCGCCCTTGTCGTTGTCCGCGACCGGGTCCTTCTCCCCCTTGCCGCTGACGTCGAGCTCGAGGTCGTCCCGCTCGTCCTCGATGACGTCGGCGACCGCTCGAGCGCGCTCCTTGGACAGCGTGAGGTTGTCCGCGTCGGAGCCCACCGAGTCCGTGTGACCGACGACCGTGACCCGCGCGCCGTCGGGGATGTCCGCGATCGCTTCCACGACCGCATCCTGGGCGCTCTCGCCGAGCTCGGCCTCGGCGAACTCGAAGAGCACGTCGGTGTCGAGGGTGACGACGGTGCTGCCACCGGAGGTCGTCACCTCGGGCTCGAAGGGGTCGATGTCCGGCACGTCGATCGCCTGCACGTCGGGGACGTCGATCGGGCTGCGGTGCTCGTTGACCTCGCTGTCGGAGAGGCTCGGCAGGTTGTCGATCCTCAGCGGCTCGTCGTCGTCCGCGCCGGCGGAGGAGGCACCCACGACGACGAAGGGGGCGACGAGCGTGGCGGCGACGAGGGCACGACCGCGGGTGCCGGTGATCATTGCGGCATCGGGACGTCTTCGATGGCCGGGGACTCGGAGGTCACCCACAGGTCCATCGCGGTGACGCCATCGCGCGGTAGCGGGAAGGCGGTGAAGAGGTAGACCGGTTGGCCCAGCGGCGCCGACGCGTCGACCTCATCGCTGGAGAGGTCCTCGACGTGGCGGTACTTCTCGAGGTTCTTCATGTCGATGAAGCCGGGAGCGAAGGAGGAGTTCCCGAGCAGGTCGTACCCCGACGCCTTCTCCGTGCCACGTCCCGAGCCGGTCAGACGGAAGGTGGCCAGCATGACGTTGTCGTCCCGGCGCAGCTCGAGCAGCTCGATCTTCGTCTCCTCGATGGCGTCGCGGTCGACGTTGAGCGTCGCCTCGGCGATGGCCGCGGGCGGGTTCTCCAGGTCGATCCCGGCGGTCTTGGCCCCGTTTTCGTCAGGATTGCCGGTGACGACGCCCGAGGTCTGCGACGACGACGAGCCCGCCCCCTCGTCGTCCCCACCCAGCATCGAGCAGCCGCTGAGCGCGAGGGCGGCGGCCGCCCCCAGCGCGATGGCACGTGTGCGCATGTCTCTCTCCCCGGTCGATGTCGAACGCTGGCCACCCTATGGGGTGGTCCGGGGGGTGCGGCAGGGGGAGGACTCCCCTGTGACCGGGACGACGAAGGGGGGACGCCCGCCTCGACGGCGGGTGTCCCCCCTTCGGGGTCGTGCAGGGTCAGCCGGCGACGACGTCCAGCGCGACCTTGGCCTGGACCTCGGGGTGCAGGCGCACGAGCGCCTCCGACGGGCCGACGTTCTTGATCGGGGTGGGGATCTCGATCGTGCGGCGGTCCAGCTCCGGGCCACCGGCGGCGACGACGGCAGCAGCGACCTCGCGGCTGGTCACGGCGCCGAAGAGGCGACCGGACTCACCGGCGTGGGCGGAGACGGTGTACGTCTGCGACTCGAGGTTGCCCTTGATGGAGGTGGCCTCCTCGAGGGACTTCACGGCGCGAGCGGCGCGGCCGGCGGCGAGCGCCTCGACCTGCTTCTGCGCACCCTTGGTCCACTGCTCGGCGAGGCCGCGGCGGTAGAGGAAGTTGCGGGCGTAACCCGGCTTGACGTCGACGACGTCACCGGCGGTGCCGAGGCCGGAGACCTCGTGGGTGAGGATGACCTTCATGTCTGCTCCTGTGTCTTCTCGGCCGCGGATCAGCGGTTGGACGAGGAGTAGGGCAGCAGCGCCATCTCCCGGGCGTTCTTCACGGCCGTCGCGATGCGACGCTGCTCCTGGACGGAGACGCCGGTGACGCGACGCGCACGGATCTTCCCGCGGTCGGAGATGAACTTGCGCAGCAGGTTCGCGTCCTTGTAGTCGATGTTCTCGACCTTCGCCGCCTTGAGCGGGTTGGCCTTCTTCTTGGGCTTGCGCACTACGGGCTTGGCCATCGTGGTGCTCTCCTTCGTGTTCACGAGAGCCCGAGGTTGGTCCTCGGGATGGGTGTGGTGTCAGTGCTCGGCACGGGCCGAGCGTGAGAGATCGATCAGAAGGGGGGCTCGTCGTAGCTGGGCGCGTTGCCCCAGCCACCGCCACCCTGGCCACCCTGCGGGGCACCGCCCTGCTGGGGGCTGCCGCCCTGCTGGCCGCCGAAACCGCCGGCCTGCTGCGGGGCGCCACCCTGGCCGCCGGTGGCCCACGGGTCGTCCTGCTGGCCGCCGAAGCCGCCACCCTGACCACCCTGCTGGCCGCCGCCCCAGCCGCCGCCCTGGCCGCCGCCACCGCCACCGCGCTGGGTCTTGGTGACCTTGGCGGTCGCGTAGCGCAGCGAGGGGCCGACCTCGTCGACCTGCATCTCCATGACGGAGCGCTTCTGCCCGGTCTCCTTGTCCTCCCACGAGCGGGAGACGAGGCGGCCGGTCACGACGACGCGGGTGCCACGGTTGAGCGACTCCGCCACGTTTTCCGCGGCCTCGCGCCACACGGAGCAGCGCATGAAGAGCGTCTCCGCGTCCTTCCACTCGTTGGTCTGACGGTCGAACGTGCGGGGGGTCGACGCAACGGTGAAGTTGGCCACTGCGGCACCACTCGGGGTGAACCGGAGCTCCGGGTCAGCCGTGAGGTTGCCGACGACGGTGATGGGGGTCTCGCCTGCCATGGGGTTCCTTCTCGATCGGTGATCGTCTCAGGTGAGTGTGTCGGTGGGTACCGACAACTCGGGGATCGAGGCCGGTCTCAGGCCTCGAGGCGCATGAGCTTGGTCCGCATGACCTGCTCGGACAGACCCAGCTGACGGTCGAGCTCCTTGCTCGTCTCCGGCGTGCAGGTCAGGTTGGCGACGGCGTAGAGGCCCTCCGCCTTCTTGTTGATCTCGTAGGCGAGACGACGACGGCCCCAGTGGTCGATCTTGTCCACGCTGCCGCCGTCCTTGGTGACGACGGTGAGGAACTTGTCGAACAGCGGCTGGACGGCCCGCTCGTCGGTCTCGGGGTCGAAGATGACCATGAGCTCGTACTGACGCATGCTGATAACCCGCCTCCTTCGGTCTGAACGGTCACGGTCTCTCCGTGACAGGAGGGTTGTGCATCGGTTCCCGGGCACGCCATCGGGCGATGGGACGAGTCCGGGAACGCCTCAGGGTATCGGCTGCCCTCCCTTCGCACCAAAGCGTGCACCCACGGCAGGCGCACGTCAGAGCGCAGCCGGCTCCTGTGGACGGACCCCGCGCGGAGGCAGGGGCTGTGGACGGGGCGCCGGGTTGTCGACGGGGGTGTACCAGATGCTCCACAGCAGGAAGCACCACGCGATGGCTCGCCCGAGGACGATGACGGCGTACCAGGCCGGCGGCAGACCCTTGTCCGGGTCGGAGGCGGCCCCGATGTGCAGCCACAGGGCGGTGGCGTGCACGGCCTCGACCGCGACGAAGCCCAGGTGGGTGCGCCACGAGACGCCGGCGAGGATCGCCAGGGGCAGCACCCACAACGCCGCCTGCACCGGCACCGACGGTCCGGTGAGGGCGAGGACCGGCACCGCGAAGGCGGCGACCTGCGCCCAGGTCGCCGGTCGCCACGCCCGCCGGGCCATGAGCACGGCCGCCCAGATCGCCCCGGCCCAGCCGAGGAGGGAGAAGAGCGGCGCGACCCGGTCGGGCAGCGGATGTCCCGCCAGTTCCGGGATCAGCAGGACCGAGCCGTACCCGGGCTTCTCCCCCCACCAGGTCATCAGGGGTTGGGTGACGATGTCCGTGGACGCGAAGGTCAGGACCACGGCGATGCCGAGCGCCGTGGCGACGGCGACGGCGACGGTGCGCACGGTCTCGGGGACCCGATCGAGCCGACGGGCGGCGATGACCAGGGCGATGGCGACGAGCCCGACCCAGGCGTGGCCGAGCAGGGCCAGGCCGAGGAGCACCCCCGCGAGCGTGGGGCGGCGCCGCACGTCGGCGAGCATGGCCGCGAGGACGAGGGTGACCACGACGAGGTCGGGGGACAACAGGGCTGCGACGATGTGGATGGGTGAGAGCGCCAGCTGCGTCGCGAGGTCGAGGCGCTGGGGCCGGATGAGGGCAACGCACCGGACCGCGAGCGCCAGGCAGACTGCGATGACGACGGTCCACAGCACGACGTACCACCGCGTGGCATCGAGCCAGCCCGCCTCGGGGACGAGGCCGCCGACGGCCGACATCAGACCCGAGAGCAGCGGCATCTGGTCGAGTCGCACCTCTCCGGCGATCCACCCGGGCAGGCCACGCTCGAGCCCGGCGAGCTGGTACTGCGCCGGCAGGTCGGAGAAGCACCCCCGCCAGAACTGGTCATCGCCGTTCCACCCGTTGCTCATGCAGTGGCCCTGGCGCAACACCGCCCCGGACATCGGCAGGAGGAGGAGCACGACGACGAAGGGCAGCAGTCGGGGCAGCCCACGCTCCCGCGGAGCGGCGCGACGACCGAGCGGTCCGCCGATGACCGCGCTGGCGTCCTCGGGCAGGAGGTCGCGCACCGACCACTCGCGGGGCACTAGTCCGAACCCTGCCCGTCGGCGTCCTGGCCGCCGCCCTGACCGGTCGGCAGGGTGATCGTCGGTCTCGGCGGTGTCGGGGCGGAGGTGGTCGTCGACGTCGTGGGCGTCGACGTCGTGGTCGGCGGGGGCGTCGACGTCGTGGTCGGCGGGGGCGTGGTCGTCGAGGTGGTCGAGGACGTGGACGACGAGGTGCTCGAGGACGAGCTGCTCGACGAGGAGCTGCTCGACGAGGAGCTGCTCGAGCTCGTGGAGCTCGAGGTGCTGCTCGTGGACGACGAGGTGGACGTGGAGGTCGGCTCCCGCGTCGTCGTCGGCTGTGGCGCCGGCGCCTGGGTCGTCGTGATCGGCGGCGGTGCGTCGCTCGGTCGCTCGGTCTGCGGGCGGTAGGTGACATTGCCGGCCGGGGGCAACTTCTTCACAGGCTCGCCGTCGAGCGCCCCGATCATGAAGTCGGTCCAGATCCGCGCCGGGACGGTGCCACCGGTGATCTCGCCGTATCCACCGAGGTTCACGAGCTGGTTCTTCTCGATCAGACGGCCGTCACCCTTGTACATCCCCACCGCCGTGGCGAGCTGCCCGGGCGTGAAGCCGTCGAACCAGGCCGCGTAGTTGTCGGAGGTCGTGCCGGTCTTGCCGCCGACAGGCCGACCGAGGTCGGCCACGGTCGGGTAGGCGGTGCCGCCCGGCTGACCGACCTGGCTCATCGCCTGGATCGCGTCGCGGGCCACGTCCTGGGGGAAGGCGCGACGCACGTCCTTCTTCACCTGGTACTCGAGGTCGTGCACGCCGGTACTCGTCACGGACGCGATGTAGTAGGGAGTCGCGCGCCGCCCTTCGGCCGCGATCGTCGCGTAGGCATTGGCCATGTCGATGACCCGGACGGAGTCGGTGCCGAAGACATTGCCCGGCCCCTCGGAGATCGGCACCCGCTTGTCGCCGTTCCAGGAGACGACGCCGGCATCCTTGGCGGACTTGGCGGTGGACTCCGGCGTGACCGCGAGGTTGAGCTGCGCGTAGTACGTGTTGATCGACTTCTGGGTCGCGGTGCGCATGTTGACCGGCCCGTACGAGGCATTGCCGTAGTTGACGATGCCGCCGTTGCGCTGGATCTCGGAGGCGTTCTCGCCGTCGTAGACGAAGGCCTTGTTGTAGTAGGGGCTCGCACCGCTGTAGGTCGTGTAGAGCGGGATGCCCTTGCGCAGGGCGGCGATCATCGTGAACGGTTTCATCGTCGACCCGGCCTGCATCTTGCCGTCGACGGCCGAGTTGAAGTAGCCGTACTTGCCCTTGCCGAACTTCGCGCCGCCGTACATTGCACGGATGGCGCCGTCGTTGGGCTGGATGGCGGCCACACCGATGTGCAGGTCCGAGGTGCGCTCGCCGGTCGGCCGGTGCTCCTTGACCGCCTTGACCGCGGCCCGCTGGGCCTTCTTGTCGATGGTCGTGACGATCTTGAAGCCACCGCGGTCGATGTCCGCGTCGGACAGGTCGAGCCGGGTGCGCAGCTCGGTGCGCACCTCCTCGGTGATGAAGCCGATGTCGGTGGACTTCGCCTGCGAGCGCTTCGGCGCCGTGGTCTTCGGGAACTTCTGGTCAGCTCGCTCCGAGGCGGTCATCCACCCCTGGGAGACCATGCCGTCGAGGACGTACTCCCAGCGGCCCTCGGCCAACTTCTGCTGCTCCTCGCCGAGGGCGGGGTCGTAGAGGGAGGGGCCGCGGATGACGCTCGCCAGGAGCGCCCCCTCGGCCGGCGTGAGCTCGTCGACGTCCTTGCCGAAGTAGGCCTGGGAGGCCGTCTGGATGCCGTCGGCGCCCCGGCCGAAGTAGATGGTGTTGAGGTAGTTCTCGAGGATCTGGTCCTTGCTCAGCTCGCCGTCGATCTTCAGCGACAGAAGGATCTCGCGTCCCTTGCGCTCGAGCGTCTGGTCCTGGGTGAGGAAGTAGTTCTTCACGTACTGCTGGGTGATCGTCGAGCCGCCACCCCGGTCCTCGCCCGCGAGCGCCCCGCTCACCGCGCGGAAGATGCCCTTGGGCGAGATGCCCCGGTTCTCGTAGAAGCTGCGGTCCTCGGCCGCGATGAAGGCCTGCTGGACGTGGTCGGGGATCTGGTCGAGCTCGACGGCCTCGCGGTTGACCGTCGCGATCCGGTCCATCTCGGTCTTGCCGTCGGAGTAGTAGAGGACGGAGGCCTGCTGCACGGCCCGGTCGTTGGGCTTCGGGATGTCGATGAGCAGATAGGCGGCGACCACCGCACCGATGCCGAGGGCCACCAGCACGGCGAAGGCGATGAGGACCTTGCGCATCAACCCCCGCCACCGCCGTCGGCCGTTCCGCCGGGTCGCCTTGTGTCGGCGAGACCGCGCTTCTACGCGGGAGCGGGGTGAATGAGACATCGGGGCACCTTCTGGACAGCGGTCGACGTGGGCGTCGCTCCCAGTATGAACGCATCTCCCGACGCGCCCGTTCCGAAACCCGATGTATCACCCCGATACATCGGGTACGCTCACACGGCACCGGGCACGTCCGGTGCACCTCGACGCGAGCGAAGGGAGTGGACGTGCGCCGCCGCGAGATGCTCGAGTTCGCCGTCCTCGGCCTGCTCCACGAGGACCCCCTGCACGGTTACGAGCTGCGCCGCCGCCTCAACACCCGGCTCGGCGCCTTCCGCGCCCTGTCCTTCGGCACGCTCTACCCCTGCCTGGCAAGCCTGCAAGGTCAAGGGCTCGTGAGCGTCGACCGCGACGAGCCGGGCACGACGACCAGCCGACGCCAGCGGATCACCTACACGATCACCGACGAGGGGCGTCACGTCTTCGCCCAGGTCGCGCGCCGCAGTGACCCCGGCAGCTGGGCCGATGACGCCTTCGACGTGCGGGTCGCCTTCTTCGCCCGCACCGAGCGCGAGGTGCGCCTGCGCATCCTCGAGGGTCGCCGCGCCCGGCTCGCCGAGCAGCTGGACACGATGCGCACGCCCGAGGGGTCGGTGCGCACGGACCGGTGGTCGGCCGCCCTGGCCGCGCACGGCGAGGACGCCACCGAGCGTGCGGTCGCCTGGCTCGACGAGCTGATCGACGCCGAGCGCCGTGGACCGCAGGCCCGTCCGGGCACCCTCAGCGACCCCTCCCACCCCGCTTTCAACCCGCCCCCCACCAAGGAGAACCCATGAGTTCCATCCGTGTCGCCATCGTCGGCGTCGGCAACTGCGCCAGCTCGCTCGTGCAGGGTGTCGAGTACTACAAGGACGCCGACCCGCAGGGCAGCGTCCCCGGCCTGATGCACGTCACCTTCGGCGACTACCACGTCAAGGACGTCCAGTTCGTCGCTGCCTTCGACGTCGACGACAAGAAGGTCGGCAAGGACCTCTCCGAGGCGATCAACTCGTCGGAGAACAACACGATCAAGATCGCTGAGGTCCCGACGACCGGTGTCACGGTCCAGCGCGGCCACACCCTCGACGGCATCGGCAAGTACTACGCGATGACGATCGACGAGTCGCCGGCCGAGCCGGTGGACGTCGTCCAGGCGCTCAAGGACGCCGACGTCGACGTGCTCGTCTCCTACCTGCCGGTGGGCTCCGAGGAGGCGGACAAGTTCTACGCGCAGTGCGCGATCGACGCGGGCGTCGCCTTCGTCAACGCCCTGCCGGTCTTCATCGCCTCCGACCCGGAGTGGGCCAAGAAGTTCGAGGACGCGGGCGTCCCGATCATCGGTGACGACATCAAGAGCCAGGTGGGCGCGACCATCACCCACCGCGTCATGGCCAAGCTCTTCGAGCAGCGCGGCGTGGTCCTCGACCGGACCTACCAGCTCAACGTCGGCGGCAACATGGACTTCAAGAACATGCTCGAGCGCGAGCGCTTGGAGTCGAAGAAGATCTCCAAGACGCAGGCCGTCACGTCCAACCTCGACGGCCCGCTCGCCGGCGTCGGAGCCGACGACCGCAACGTCCACATCGGCCCGTCGGACTACGTCGCCTGGCTGGACGACCGCAAGTGGGCCTACGTCCGCCTCGAGGGTCGCGCGTTCGGCGACGTGCCGCTCAACCTCGAGTACAAGCTCGAGGTCTGGGACTCCCCCAACAGCGCCGGCATCATCATCGACGCGATCCGTGCGGCGAAGATCGCCAAGGACCGCGGCGTCGGCGGCGCCCTGCTCTCCGCGAGCAGCTACCTCATGAAGTCCCCGCCGGAGCAGCGTGAGGACACCGAGGGCCGGGCGCGCCTGGAGGCCTTCATCGCAGGTACCGAGGAGCGCTGACCGGAGCGACGCAGGAGCGAAGGGAGGCGCGAGTCATCGGCTCGAGCGCTGACCGGAGCAAGGACCGCGCATTTCCCCGGGGAGATGCGCGGTTCTTCGTATCCGGGGTTCCGAGGTGGCGCGGGCTCAGGGCCCGGGCGCGGCACTCCTTTCGTCGGGTCGAGGTGTGACCGGTCGAGGTGCGATCGAGCCGGACGGACCCCTCCTGGCTCGACGGGCGTCAGGCGAGGTGCACGTCGAGCGACTCCAGCCCGCGCAGGACCCAGGTCGGCCGACGCGGCGGAGCGGCGGCAGGGGTGACGCCGGGGAAGCGCTCGAGCAGGCGTCGGACCGTGATCTCCAGCTCGACGCGCGCCAGCGGTGCCCCGAGGCAGAAGTGCCGCCCCAGTCCGAAGCCCACGTGCGGGTTCGGGTCGCGGGAGACGTCGAAGGCGTCCGCTCCGGTGCGCGGGTCGTCACCGAAGACGGCCGCGTCGCGGTTGGCCGAGCCCATGAGGCAGGCGACCACCTCGCCGGACCGCACGAGCGCACCGGCCACCTCGACGTCGCTGGTGGCGGTGCGCTCGAAGAGCTGGAGGGGCGCGTCGAAGCGGATCAGCTCCTCGAGGGCGGTGGCGACGGGGACCTCGCCCGCGGTGATCCTCGCCAGCTCGTCGGGGTGGGCCAGCAGGGCGTTGACCCCGTTGCCGAAGACATTGACCGAGGCCTCGTGGCCAGCGTTGAGCAGCAGGATGACCGTCGCGACGAGCTCGTCGTCGCTGAACCCACCGCCGGCGTCGCGCGCCGTGATGAGGTCGCTCACGAGGTCTTCACCGGGGTGGCGACGCCGCTGCTCGATGACGTCGCGGGTGTAGGCGGCGAACTCCTCGCTGGAGCGCACTGCCGCACCGCGCACCTCCTCGTCGACACCCTGCTCGTACATGCGCACGATCGCCTGCGACCAGTCACGCAGGCGCACGTGGTCCTCGCGCGGCACCCCGAGCAGGTCGGCGATGACGAAGACGGGCATCGGCTCGGCGTACGCGGCCAGCAGGTCGACCGGCCGCGTCGGGTCGAGCTCGTCCAGGAGCGCGTCGGCGAGCCGCTCGATCCGCGGTCGCATCCGCTCGACGTGCCCCTTGGCGAAGGCCCCCGCGAGCAGCCGGCGCATGCGCGTGTGCGTGGGCGGTTCGTTCTCCATCAACTGGTTGCGATGAAGGGTGTTGAAGGGCTCCATCTGGTCGACGGGCTGCCAGTCGGACCAGATGCGCCCCATCCCCCGGTCCCGCAACGTGGCGCTGACCGCGGCGTGGGTGGTGGCGACCCATCGGCCGTCCTGTGCGCGCAGCATCGGGCCGTCGGCCCGCCACCGGGCGAGCAGCGGGTAGGGGTCGTCGAGGAGGTCCGGGGCGGAGAGGTCGACAGCGTCCATCCGTCCATCATCGCCGGGTGGCTCGTCCAGTCGGAAGCGAGCCGCGGACCGGGGAGCAGGTGCACGAGGTCGAGCGGCTCTGGTCTAACCTCAGTGGCATGGGTCACAGGGTCGAATCGGAGCTCGTCGCCAATGTCATCGCCGTGCACGTGACGGACGACGAGGTCGTCGCCGTGGGGGACGAGCTCGTGCTCCTCGAGTCGATGAAGATGGAGATCCCCGTGCTCGCCGAGCGCAGCGGCCGGATCCTCGAGGTCAAGGTGACCGCCGGTGACGTCGTCCAGGAGGGCGAGGTCCTCGTGGTCATCGACGACTGACCACCCGCGTCCGCGGATCCCGGCATGACGAAGGGGGGCGGTCCGACCTCGTGGTCGGACCGCCCCCCTTCGTGCGGTGGGAGCCGGTCTCAGGCGCCCTTGCCGGACCCGCGGTCCTGGTCGTCGGCCTGCTGGACGGCGGCCTTGGCGTAGGCGTCCAGTGAGTCCTGGGCGCTCTGGAGCGCCTTGGCGGCGTTCTGCCACGCGTCGGCGAACTGCTCGGAGTCGGTGCCCAGCCAGTTCTCGGCGAGGGTGCCGGCCTGCGAGGTGCCGTTCTGCACGACCTCACCGATCTTGCCGGACTGGGTGGTCAGCTGGCTCGCCACGTCGCGGACCTTGTCGGTGTCCATTCCCTCGTTCAGTGCCATGTCAATTCTCCTTCAGGTCTGTGTGGTCTGGGGTGGTGTGCGCGATCTCGGCTCAGGCGCCGGAGATGCGCTCCTGCTCGGCGATGTCGGACTGCAGCTGGTCGCTGAGCTGGTCGATCATGGCCTTGATCTTCTCCAGCTGCGGGCGGTGGGTGCCCTCCCACTCGGAGACGAACTTCTCCGAGTCGGCACCGTTCCAGGCCTCGTTGGCCGCCTGCACCTGCGTGTTGACGGCGGTGATGACGCCGTTCAGCTCCTCCGAGAGATTCGTCCACTTGGGCAGCTCCCCGTTGACGACCTCGAGGTTCATTCCGAGCCAAGCCATCTTGTCCTCCTGCGTTGTTGTTGCTGGTTCTGGATCTTGTTTTCCCCTCGGGCCTTGTCCTGCCCGACTGAGGTCAACACTAGGGAAACCTGCGCGATTCGCACATGGGGAGAACTCCCCCTTCCCTCCGCCCGTTCGGTTTCATGACGAAACCCGTTGTGGCACAACCGTTTTGGATGCCTAGTTGTACTGACCGGGGACGTTGATCAATCGTGAGAAGGGCGGCTGGCCTCCGCAGGCGGTGTGCGGTCGGTGCTGGTTGTACTCGTGGAGCCAGTCGGTGAGGGCATCGCGGCGTTCTTTCTCGCTCGTGTAGCAGCGCGCATATGCCCAGCCGTCGGCCATGGTGCGGTGGAATCGCTCGACCTTGCCGTTGGTCTGTGGGCGGTATGGCCGCGTTCGCTTCGGAGTGATCGATAGAGCCTCGCACGTGTCTCGCCACAGGTGAGAGCGGTACGCACCACCGTTATCGGACAAGATGCGCTCAATAGCGACCCCTCGGTCGGCGAACCACTCGACCGCTCGATGCAGGACTCCGACGGCGGTGACAGCGGATTCGTCGTTGTGAACCTCGGTGTAGGCGACGCGCGAGTGGTCATCGATGATTGTGTGCACGAACGCATACCCGAGCTTGGGGTTGCGCCACTTGTTCTTCGGCTTGCCGGGAGTGACGGCACGATTCCTCGATCCTTGACGTCGCCCGACGTATCGCCAGCCCCCACCGTCGGGGATGTTCCCGAGCTTCTTGACGTCCACGTGCACGAGCGAGCCAGGGTGGTCGTGTTCGTATCGGCGGATCGGCTCGCCGGTGGCACGGTCGACGTAGGAAAGTCGATTCATGCGCGCGGTCGTGAGGATGCGGTGGACCGTGGCCGGGGCGATGCCGAGTCGGGCTGCGAGTTGAACAGGCCCTTCCCTCAGGCGCATTCGTAGGCTCACGCACCGTTTAGTCGTCTTCTTGCTCGTCTTGTTCGGAGAGGACTTCGGACGTGACGACCGGTCTTGCATCGGCTCGCCAGCGAGGTAGCGGTCGACCCACCGCTTCACGGTTGGCCACGACACCTGGAAGCGGGCAGCGACTTCGCTGATCGGCCATTCTTCCTCGACGACGAGGCGGGCGACTCGTAGACGATGACGTGGGGTCAGTGCGGCATTGCGATGACTCAAAGTGCCTCCTGAGATAGATCGGTGGCCGGCCGCGTTTGCGACCGCCCACCGGATGATGGAGTTGGAGTAGAGACTTCTACTTGGAGCCTTGCGCTGCGTGGAAGGTGAGTGCTGGCGCAAGCCAGGACTCGAGCCCAGGTCCCTGGAGGGCGGCCTGTTCAATGCTGATCCAGCCGTCGCCCATGGGGCGGTCTGCACCCATGAGCGCAGGGTGAGCACCAGGACGGGCGAGTAGGTCCTCCGCGTCAGCGGGGTCGATGCGTAGCAGGAGTGTCCCTTCCCGACGAGCGGCGACGACCATCCGGTCCTCGACCATGAACGACACTCCCCCGAACATCGACACCTCACGAGGGTTGCGAGCTCTTAGCGCGTCACGAACTCGCTCGACCAGGTCCTTCTGTGCTGTCATCGTCCACCCTTCTCGATGTACTCGGGGCCGCTGTAGTGAAGGTTCAAGGACGCGATGCGTCCGCCGTCGAAGGTGAAGAACTCCGCGAAGGTCATGGGACCGCCGGGCATGGTCGCCGTGTAGAGCACGGCGGAGCCGTTAGGGCCGTGCACGTCGTGGATGATCTCGATCTGCTTGACCGTCGCAATGAAACCGGCAACCCCGCCCAGGAAGCCATCGGTGGCGTCGGGGAGGTGTCCGGCGAGGGAGCCCGTGAAGTCGAGGTGGTCATGCAGCAGAGGTCGTAGGTCAGCCCCGTCCTGGTAACTGTCGATGCCGGACTCGAGGATCCGGTAATAGTCCTTGAGGGTCTGAGGTGCGGCAGAAGACAGGGTGGCGGGCATGGCTCTCCTTGGTGTGAGAATGGTGCTTGATACTTTCAAGCAGGCACTTGATAAAGTCAAGGGGGTTCAGGTGAAGTCCTACGGACAGCTCTGCTCGATCGCTCGCGCCCTGGATGTCGTCGGTGACCGGTGGACTCTCCTGATCGTGCGTGAGCTGCTGATCGGGGGCGCATTGCGCTTTGGCGAAGTCCAGCGCGGCCTGCCTGGCATCGCGACGAACCTGCTCACCCAGCGTCTGCGGGACCTCGAGACCAACGGTGTCGTCGCCCGCGAGCCCGCCCCAGGAACCCCGGGCACGCCAACGTATCGGCTTACCGAGCGTGGCCGGGCCCTGGACGGAGTGCTGCGCGAGCTTCTGAAGTGGGGTGCACCGACGGTTCCAGACGCGCCGAGTGATGCGATCTTCCAGATGCACTGGCTCAGCCAACCGGCACGCTTCCTCCTCGCGGATCACAGGCCGGACGAGCCACCGATCGTGATCCGGTTCGGCACCTTCGACGACGGCTTCGACCTCACCGCCGCCGACGGGACCATCACGGTGGACCCTTGCCGGCGCGACGTCAGCCCCCTGGCGGGTGTTACAGGCCCCGGGCCGGTACTGGTTGCCCTCCTACAAGGCGCAATGCCTCTGCCCGCCGCTATCGCGCAGGGCGTGGATGTCACCGGCGATGCCGCGGCCCTGACGCGAGTTCTACCAGCGCCGCAAGCGTCGACTAACGTCCCCGGTCAGTACACCTAGTGCGCCCCCTCGGGCAGTGCCATCTGGACGATCTGGGCCCGGCCGCGACGGACCAGGACTCCCCTGCCCTCCGGCATGACGACGCGCGCCAGGGGCGGGAAGTTGGTCTTGAAGATCATCGAGGACTCCGACCCGTCAGGGGCCAGGGCGATACCCGAGCGCGACGCCTTGACCAGGCCGGGCAGGCCCATCCCGGTCGTCAGCGCACTCGGGTCGGCCTCACCGACGACGAAGTGGTCGTTGTCGACGAGCGGCTTGATGGCCTCCTGCAGTGGCGACTGGTAGGGCGGCGAGTTGAGGTCATCGAGCTTTTCGACGATGAGCAGCTGCGGCGGTGAGGTCTCGTCGAGGGCCCGCTCCTTGAGCATCGTGCACAGCTCCTTGATGTCCTCCTCGCGGGTGGCCGTCGTCTCGAACTGCGGCATCGAGAGCATCTCGGAGTTGCGCCTCAGGGTGATCAGGTGCGCCTGGGTCCGCGGGTTCCATCGGGTGATGGCCTGCACCAGCTGGATGAGCGCGGTGGTGCGACCACTGCCGGGCGGTCCGGTGACGACGAACCCACCGCGCGGGTCGATCGCCACCGGGGCCAGCTCGTCGGAGCTCATCGCGACCACCGGCAGGCCGTCGACCTGCGCCGGCATGCTCGACGCCGGGACGGTCTCCGGCAGCGAGGCCACCGCGGGTGCCGGTCGCGCACCCGACTTGATCATCGTGTCGGCGAATCCCCGCACCATGCGCGACTGCTCGGACGCGTCGGTGGTCCCACCGAGCACGGCCACCTGCACCTCGCGCTTCTTGAACATCCCTCGTCCCGGGGGCGACTCCGGCGTCAGCACGTCGGTGGGGACACCGAGGAAGGAGTAGTCGTCCTCGGTCGCCATCCGCAGCACGAAGCGGGACTGCACGGACGAGCCCATCGACACCGGCAGACCGTTGCGGGCATCCACCGACATGACGAAGTGCACGCCGACGGGTCGCCCGTCGGAGAGCAACGAGGTGAAGGCATCGAGCCACTTCATCAGCGCGCCCGCCGACTCGTAGGCATTGCGGAAGGCGGTCAGCCCGTCGACGAGGACGAAGATCCGCGGCTCGTCGGTCTGGCCGGTGAGCCTGCGGTACTGGGTGATGGTCGTCGCGTTGGCCTTGGAGTAGCGGACCGCGCGCTCGTCGATCATCTCCCGCAGCATGGTGATCAGGCGCTTGACCCGCTCCTCGTCCTGACCCGAGATGATGCTGCCGACGTGCGGCAGGTCCTCGAGCATGCCCAGGCCCCGGTTGCCGAAGTCCAGGCCGTAGACGTGGCACGGACCGCCGCGGACGGTGAAGCCGGCCGCGATCGCGATCGTCCGCAGGAAGGAGCTCTTGCCCGAGCCGGATGCCCCGAACACGGCGAGGTTGCCCTCGACGTCGGGGCGGAAGGAGATGGCCGGCTGGCTCTGGTCGGCGGGGTTGTCGGCGATACCGATGACCAGCTCGTCGTCACGACGCTCGGTCGGCAGCTTCGCCAGTTCGTAGACCTCCGCGAGCTCCGGCAGCCACGGCTTGCGTGGGATCGGCAGCTCCGCCTCGACCCGGGCCCGCTCGACGGTCTCGACGACCCTCTGGATGTCGGTGGGTCCGAGATCGGCCTCCTCGTCCCCCTTCTCCTTGGCCGGCAGCTCCCAATTGACCGGTGCACCGAAGGCGAGGGTGGAGACGAGCATGTCCGGCGGCGGCGGGGTGTTGCTCGTCCACCCACCGGCGTAGCCCGTCTGGAAGGAGGTCAGGCGACCGGGGCCGGACTTCGCCATCGCGCGTCCCGGCAGGCCGGGGTCGAAGTACGCGGCCTCGGGGGTGCCGAGGACGTCCGAGGAGTCGTCGGTGTCGGCCATGCGCAGCGCCATGCGCAGGTTGGTGTTGGCCCGCAGGTTGTCCTTGATGACGCCCGCGGGGCGCTGCGTCGCGAGGATCAGGTGGATGCCGAGCGAGCGGCCGCGCTGGGCGATGTTGACGACACCGTCGACGAAGTCGGGAACCTCCTGCACGAGCGCGGCGAACTCGTCGACGACGATGATCAGGCTCGGCGGGGCGTCGACCTCCCCCCTTCGCTCGAGCTCGACGAGGTCCTTGGCCTTGAAGCGGGCCAGCAGGTGCTCGCGGTAGTGCAGCTCCGCGGACAGCGACTCCAGGGCTCGGCGCACGAGGTGCGGCGACAGGTCGGTGACCATGCCGACCGTGTGCGGCAGTTGCACGCAGTCGCGGAAGGCCGACCCGCCCTTGTAGTCGACGAGCAGGAAGGTCACCCGCTGCGGGCTGTTGGCCGTCGCCATGCCGAGGATCCACGCCTGGAGCAGCTCGGACTTGCCGGCACCGGTGGTGCCACCGACGAGGGCGTGCGGCCCGTCGGTGCGCAGGTCGATGCTGTACGTCCCCAAGGCGGACTGCCCGATGACGGCTCGAAGGGAGCCCGGCTTGCGGCTGGGCGTGGGCGGGGCGTGGCGGCCGGTGAGGATGGACCGGTTCTCGTTCCACCGCTCGATGACGGCCATCTCCGAGTGGCCGATCTCGGTGCCGACCAGTGCGAGGTAGGACACTGAGCGCGGGATGTCGGAGTCGTCCTGGGCGAGAGCGCTGGAGTCGGTGATCGGCGCCAGCTGGCGGGCCACGGCGACGGCCTCGGCCACGGGGATGAGGTCCGCCTGGACGTCCGTGGCCACCTGCGCGGGCCCGACGAACCCGACCCGACAGTGCCCGGAGTCGGCGACCTCGACGAAGGTGCGGCACGCCGCCGGCAGCTGCTCGGTCACGGGAGCGACCCAGATGACGATGACGCCGGCCTTCCACCCCGCCTCGGCGAGCTGGACGAGACGCGCACGCTCCACAGGGGCGTCGTTCTCGACGAGCACGACGACCGAAGGGGGGCGGGCCGCGGCATCGCGCTCGGTCCGGCTGGCGACGAGCGACTCGATCTGCTCCATGATCGCCGAGCAGCCCGGTCCGGAGCTCGCCGTCTGCTGCACGTCGAAGGGGCTCTGCGGTGAGGAGGTGTGCGGCACCCACTTCAGCCAGTCCCAGTCGCGCGCGGAGGTCGTCGAGGCGAGCGCGCACAGGACGACCTCGGCGGGCGAGTGGGCGGAGATCGTCTGGACGACGAGGGAGCGGGCCAGCCCGAGGGCCGCCTCGCGCGGACCGGAGACACCGATCGCGCCGTCGAGGAGGGGGTGGGCCGTGACGGGCACGTCGGCGACGACGCCGAGACCCTGCATGAGGGTGGAGACCTCGAGCCAGGCCTCTGCGCGGGTGCGACCCATCTTGGGCAACTTGATCTCGCTGCGGCTGGGCCGCACGCCCAGGCCGAGCCGGTACTCGAGGTAGCCGGGCTCCCCGGGTCGGCGGGTCCACATCAGCGGGTGGTGGGCGGCGACCGCCCGGCCGAACTCCGCGACCGCGGGGTGCTCCTGGCGCCTGGTGTCGTGCTCCCGGTCGAGCTCCGTCTCGATGTCCTCGACGAGGTAGCCGACGTCCTCGCGGAAGTCCTCCATCGCCTCCTCGAAGTCCAGGCGCACCCGCCGACGCGACTCCCAGGCGTTGGCGAGCATCATCATCGGCATCATGAGCATGAACATGATCGTGAAGCGCGAGCGGGTGATGGCGAAGAGGGTCGCGCCCATGAAGACGGGCACGATCATCATCGCGAGCGGGATGCGCTGCGGCTTGCCGCGCTCGGGCAGCTCCGGCACCTCGAACTGCAGCCCCTGGTAGACCGGCGCGATCCGCGGCGACCGGGTGAACGCGACGTCGCCGGACTCGGTCGTCGTCACCCCGGCGGCGGGGGTGCGTGCCGAGATCTCGAAGGTCGTGTCACCGATGGTGAATGTCTCGCCCTCGCGCAGGATGGCGCGGTCGACCTGCTCGTCCCCGACGACGACACCGTTGGAGGAGCCGAGGTCGGTCACCTCGACGACGTCGGCGACGAGCAGCTTGGCGTGGCGCCGGGAGACGGAGGCGTCGTTGATCTGCACCTCGCAGCCGCGTCCACGCCCGACGTGCGAGGTGCCCCGCTGGAGGGGGTACTCGCGTCCGGTGTCGGGTCCGGCGACCACCCGGGCGACGGCGATCGGCGCCTCGGTGTCCTTGTACCCGGACGAGCGGTGGGTGACCGCCAGGTGCGCGCCGGAGCGCAGCCCGGACTCCTGCACGGTCGTGTGGGGGTCCACCGCCCGGAAGTTCTCGTCCACGAGCGCCAGCGTCGTCTGGCCCAGGTCGGAGTGCTCGTAGCTGCCGGAGCCCTGCCGCTGCGGGTCGGCGAGGACGAGGTGCTCGGCCAGGTCGCCGACGGTCGTGCGTCCGTCGACGGTCGCGACGAGGTCGGTGTCCTGGTTGTCGGACCCGCGGAGGGTGAACATCAGCTTCATCGAAGCGCCTTCCGGCTGGGGGCGGTGGTGGAGTCGTGCAGACCGATGTCCTCGTGCCGGGAGAGCATCGATCGTGGGTCGAAGGTCGTGCGGACCCGGCGGACGAAGGGGGTCTCCCGGCGCATCCTGCGCCGCACCCGGCGCAGCTCGAGCTGCCAGCCACGCACGGCGGCGAGGTCGGGGGGCGCCTCGCCGAAGACCAGCGCGTTGGCCCGCACGGCGGCCGGGACGGCATCGACGGCGACGCCGAGCGCCCGCGCCTGCTCGACGCGGGTGCCGCCGGCGGGCGTGCGGTGACCAAGTGCCCGGGCCTCGTCGACGAGGTCGTTCCAGGCACGGCCGACCCTGCGGTCCGGGGTGCCCCGGCGCGCTCGGACGGCTCGGCGCACGGTGCTGACGAGCGGCGTGAGCAGGACGACGACGAGCGGGACGCCGGCGAAGACGGCGAGCAGTTGCGCCCAGAGCGGCCACGTCGACGGTGAGGACCAGTCGACGACCGGCTCCGGCGGCGGCGGGGGCGGGGGCGGTGGTGGGGGCGGCGG
>NZ_BCSQ01000045.1 GCF_001570945.1 Janibacter anophelis NBRC 107843 | reverse complement strand
CGTGGCGGGCCACACCCGCCGCGGCTCGTGCAACCCGATACCGATCACGTTCAAGTACATGGGCGGGGGCGAGGTCGAGGAGGACCCGACCTGTGCCGAGTGGCGCGAGCGGTGGCCGAGCGAGGTCCGCGGGTCGGGCGCCCAGATCGTGCTCTCCCCCATCGAGACCGCGCTGACCCAACCCATCGTCGTCGACGGCCGGACCCTCGAGCCGGGGACCGACGGCCACGACCGCGAGATCCGCCGCGCGCTCGACGCGCTCCTGGCCCAGACCACGCAGGCCGGGGCCCGCCAGTTGCAGCTGGTCAACGCCACCTGCCACGACGACCCGGCCACCGTGCGCGACGGCGAGGAGGTCGGCGCGGTCAAGATCGACCCGGCCTCGACCAACGAGGTCGTCAGCAGCTGGGCCGAGCGCATCCAGGACCAGCACGGGCCCGTCTCCGTCGCCGTCCTCGACCTCAACTCGGCGCTGTGCTCGCAGGGGTACCGGGCGCGCATCCACGGCGCCGAGCTCTACTCCGACCGCGTGCACTTCTCGCGGCAGGGGTCCCAGCTGGTGTGGACCTGGCTGGCGCCGGAGATCGTCACCGCGTGGAGCTACCGGGACGCCTGACGGCGGCCCGCGCCGACCGCGAAGGTCTCGTTCCGTCCGCGCCTCAGGACGTCGCGTAGTTCGTCGAGACCTGACCGAGCAGCCACTTCCACAGCATCGGCGTGACCTCCGGGGAGAAGTGGAGGAAGTCGTTGTACACCTGCACCCCGTGCAGCGTCTCCGGGTAGCCGTCGGAGCACAGGGCGCCGTCGAGGTCGACGACGTGCACGTCGTCGGGGTGCTGCGCGGCCCAGTCCTCGATGAGCCCGTTGAGGATCTCGGGGTCCTTGTACTCGGCGAGCATCTCCGGCTCCGCCTCGAGCACGGCGCGGACCTCGTCGGGGATGTCCTCCGGAGGGAGGCGACACGGGACGTTGACGATCTGTACCTGGGTGGCCCCGGCCCCCTTCGCTTGCTCGTAGACGGTCTCGAAGCGATCCGTGATCACCGTGCGGAACCGCTCGTCGTCGAGCCAGAGGCGCTCGCCGTCGACGATGTGCGGCAGCCCGACCAGCGGTGAGGCGAAGAGCAGCAGGACCTGGTCCTCGGCCGCGGCGAAGTCGGTCGTCCACTGCTTCTTCTGCGTGACGCACCACGGCTCGGTCTTCTTCGACAACCCGGGCGCCCAGCTGATCGGCTCGTCGAGCAGGTCGCACCCCTCGCGCGCGTGGTTGGTGATCGTCACCCCGGGGAACTGCCCCTGGGGGAAGCGCTCCGCGAGGAAGTACGGGACCGAGTCGCCCAGGACCCCGATGCGCTCGGGCTGTCCGGCGACGTGGGCCGGCTGCCCCGGGACGACGTCGGGCAGGGAGGGGACCGCCGCCGCGGGGGACGGGCGCTCCTCCTCCGGGGCGGTGCGGACGAGGCCGACGGCGAGGACGGCCACGAGGGCGACCGGCAGCACCGAGGCCAGGGTCGTCTCGCGCGTCCGGGGCAGGATCCCGCGGATGCCGTGCTGGATGATCGGCTGCTCGAGGTGGTTGTAGGAGACGTGGGCGACGGCCACCGTCAGCACCATGCTCACGACGAAGATCGCGATGGCGTTGTCGCCGACGGGAGTCTCGGCGAGCGCGAGGTAGATGGGCCAGTGCCAGAGGTAGAGACCGTAGGTCCGCTCACCGACGAACGCGAGCGGCCGCCACGCGAAGAGCTCGCGCGTCGGGTTGGGGCGGGGGTCGGCGCAGGCGAGCACGAGCAGGGCACTGCCGATGCCGAAGGCGAGCATGCCGCCCTGGTTGAACATCCACCCCGTGTACGGCGTGATGATGGCGAAGCAGATGACCGAGGAGACCAGGCCGACGAGGCCACCGATCCGGATCAGTGGCATCGGCAGGTCCGCCGGCGGCCGGCCCTTGCCCTTGGGCGCGCGCAGGACGCCGATCGCGGCTCCGATGAAGAGCGCCTGGGCGCGGGTGTCGGTCCCGTAGTAGAGCCGGGGGTAGTCCGACTGGTCGTGGAAACCGAGGTAGGCGGTCCACACCGCCGAGGCCACGGCGCCGACGAGCAGGACGGCGATGGAGATCTTGCGGTTGCGGAAGAGGACGTACAGGGCGATGAGGACGAGCGGCGCCACGAGGTAGAACTGCTCCTCGATCGCGAGCGTCCAGGCATGCCGAAGGGGGGAGGCCCCGCCGGCGGTCCCGAAGTACTGGTCGCCCTGCTGGATGAGGCGCCAGTTCATGACGTACCCGAGCGTGGCCAGCACGTCCCCACCGAGCTTGCGGCGCACCCCCTCGGGGGCCGCCAGCGCGCCCCACGCCATGACGAAGACGAGCATGGCCAGCAGGGCGGGCACGAGGCGCCGGATGCGTCGCTTGTAGAAGTCCCAGACGTCGATGCTCCCGTACCGGGACTGCTCGGCCGTGAGCAGCCGGACGATGAGGAACCCGGAGAGGACGAAGAAGAGGTTGATCGTCACCCACATGCCCTCGAGCTGCGTGAGCCCGAAGTGGTACCCGATGAACAGGAGGATGAAGACGCCGCGGAGTCCGTCCAACGCGGGGCTGTAGCCCCTCCCCGATCTCGACACCACCGTCTCCTCACTCGCGGATGCCCCCGCGCATGCTACCTGCGCAGCGCCTGCCTGCCGGCCGGGCGCTCGTGCGAGACTGGGCGCTGGCTGAAGACGTACGAAGGAAAGGGGCACGCGATGTCCGATACCGAGGTCAAGCACGGTCTGGAGGGCGTCGTCGCCTTCGAGTCGCAGATCGCCGAGCCGGACAAGGCCGGCGGCACGTTGCGCTATCGAGGGGTCGACATCAACGACCTCGTCGGCAAGGTCTCCTTCGGCCGCGTATGGGGGCTGCTCGTCGACGACTCCTTCGACCCCGGCCTGCCGCCCGCCGAGCCCTTCCCCCTTCCTGTCCACAGCGGTGACATCCGGGTCGACGTGCAGTCCGCGCTCGCCCAGCTCGCCCCGCTGTGGGGCTTCAAGCCGTTGCTCGACGTCGACGACACCCAGGTGCGCGACGACCTGGCCCGCGCGTCGGTCATGGCGCTGTCCTTCATCGCCCAGTCCGCGCACGGCCAGAGCAGCGCGATGGTCCCCCAGGCGCGCGTCGACGAAGGGAAGAACATCGTCGAGCGCTTCATGATCCGTTGGCGCGGGGAGCCCGACCCCAAGCACGTCGAAGCCATCGACGCCTACTTCATCTCCGCGGCCGAGCACGGCATGAACGCCTCGACCTTCACCGCCCGCGTCATCGCCTCCACCGGGGCCGACGCCGCCGCCTGCCTCTCCGGCGCCGTCGGCGCCATGTCGGGTCCGCTGCACGGCGGCGCCCCGTCCCGCGCCCAGCACATGATCGAGGGCGTCGAGCGCACCGGCGACGCGACGAAGTACGTCAAGGAGGCGCTGGACCGCAAGGAGCGCCTCATGGGCTTCGGCCACCGCGTCTACCGCGCCTACGACCCCCGGGCCGCCGTCCTGCGCGAGACCTGCCGGCGCCTGGGCGCACCCCGCTACGAGGTCGCCCTCGAGCTGGAGAAGGCGGCGATCGCCGAGCTCGCGGAGCGCTACCCGGAGCGCAAGATGGAGACCAACGTCGACTACTGGGCCGCCGTGCTGCTCGACTTCGCCGAGGTCCCCGGCGAGATGATGACCCCGCTCTTCGTCTGCGCCCGCACCGCCGGCTGGTCCGCGCACGTCCTGGAGCAGAAGCGCACCGGCCGCCTGATCCGCCCGAGCAGCAACTACGTCGGCCCCGGCCCCCGCGCGATCACCGACGTCGCCGGGTACGACCGGATGCCGACCGCATGAGGCTGGCGCTCTCGTCGACCCTGGCCGTGGCCACCGTCCTCGCCCTCGCCGGGTGCGGGGGCGACGGCGGCCCCGGCCCGACCGCCGGCAGCACGTCCAAGGAGGCACCGATCACCTCCGATGGTCCGCCGCCGAGCGGCGCGACGAGCACGGGCTCGAGCACGTCAGGCTCCAGCACGTCGGGAGCGAGCACGTCGGGTGCGAGCGACAACTCCTCCCCGGCCTCGACCACGAGCTCCTCGAGCGCCGCTCCCTCGTCGACGTCCACCGACACGGGCAAGCCCTTCGACGCCGACGAGTTCACCAGCAGGCTCGAGACGGCGGTCGACGCCAACCCGAGCGTCAGGATCGAGGTCGCCGTCGGGCCGGAGGGCCAACCCAGCGCGACCGCGAGCGGCGTGCAGGACCTGGCCGACGACGCCCTGGAGATGCAGGTCTCCGTCGGGGGCCAGGAGATGACCTACCGACTCGTCGACGGGCAGTACTACCTGAAGCAGGAGCCCAAGTGGGTTCCGGTCACCAAGGACTCGACCAACCCGCTGATCAAGCAGGCGCTGAGCCAGACCGAGCTGCTGAGCATGCGCCGCCAGCTCGACGCCTTCATCGCCGGGGTCGAGGCTGCCGGCGTCAAGGGCACCGAGGAGGTCGACGGGGTGAGCGCCACCCACTACACCGCCACGGTCGACACCGACAAGGCCCTCAAGGAGCTCGGCCTGCCCAAGACAGCCGGCTCGCCCGAGTCGGCGATCTACGACGTGTGGCTCGACGAGGACGACCTCATCCGCAAGATGTCCTTCACTCAGAACGGTGCGCAGGCGACGATGACGGCCTCCGACTGGGGCGAGCCGGTCTCGATCACGAAGCCCAAGGACTCCGAACTGGCACAGGTGCGATGACCGACATCACCATTCCCGAGTCATTGCTCCCCCGCGACGGACGCTTCGGCTCGGGCCCCTCGCGCGTGCGGCCCGAGCAGGTCGCCCACCTCAGCTCCATCGCGGCGTCGGTGCTCGGCACCTCGCACCGCCAGGCGCCGGTGCGCTCCATCGTCGGCAGCCTGCGCGCGGGCCTGGGCGAGCTGTTCTCCCTGCCCGACGGGTACGAGGTCGTCCTCGGCAACGGCGGCTCGACCGCGTTCTGGGACATCGCGGCACTCGGGCTGGTGCGCGAGCGCGCCCAGCACCTCGTGCTCGGCGAGTTCTCGAGCAAGTTCGCCGCGGTCACCCGCAAGGCCCCCTTCCTCGCCGATCCCGACGTCCGCTCGGCCGAGCCCGGCGGCCTGCCCTCCCCCGAGGGCGTCGCCGGGATCGACGCCTACGCGTGGCCGCACAACGAGACCTCGACCGGCGTCATGGCGCCCGTGCAGCGTCCCGCCGGCGCGGACGCCGACGCGCTCGTCCTCGTGGACGCCACGTCGGGAGCGGGCGGACTGCCGGTCGACATCACGCAGACCGACGCCTACTACTTCGCCCCGCAAAAATCCTTCGCCTCCGACGGTGGCCTGTGGTTCGCGATCCTCTCCCCCGCCGCGATCGCGCGGGCCGAGGAGATCGCGGCGACCGACCGCTGGGTCCCGGACTTCCTGTCCCTGACCGCCGCGATCGACAACTCGCGCAAGGACCAGACGCTCAACACGCCTGCGGTTGCGACGCTCGCCCTCATGGACGAGCAGGTGCGCTGGTTCAACGCGTCGGGGGGACTCCCCTTCGCCACGGGCCGGACCGCGGACTCGTCCTCGCGGATCCACGAGTGGGCGACGAAGGGGGAGACCACAAGCCTCTTCGTCACGGACCCGGCCGCGCGGTCGCAGGTCGTCACCACGGTCGACTTCGTCGACGGGGTGGACGCGGCCGCGATCGCGGCGACGTTGCGCCGTAACGGGATCGTCGACGTCGAGCCCTACCGCAAGCTGGGCCGCAACCAGCTGCGGATCGCGACCTTCCCCGCGGTCGAGCCGGACGACGTGAGCGCGCTGCTCGCCTGCATCGACCACGTGCTCGCGCGGCTCTGAGCCGACGCGCTCAGAGGAGGGCCGAGAGCACCGCCACGAGGACCAGGGAGCCGAGCACGGCCCAGGTCATGATCCGGCGGAAGCGCGGCGTCATCGGGCGGCCTGCGGGACGTCGTGGGTCGGGGCAGAGGTGATCCGCACCCTCGGGCGGCGCTGGCTGGAGTAGGTCACCTCGACATTCTCGTGCCGGGCGAGCCAGACGGCGACACCGGCCAGCGTGATCCCCACCGCGACGGCCCCGACGCCGATGGTCCAGCGCGGCCCGAGGACGTCCCCGATCCAGCCGATGATCGGGGCGCCGAGCGGGGTGCCGCCGAAGAAGATCGCCATGTACAAGGCCATGACCCGGCCGCGCATCATCGGCTCGGTGCGCATCTGGACCATCGCGTTGGCGGTCGTCATGACGGTCAGGGCGGTCAGGCCGCACGCGGCGAGCGCGATGGCGAAGGTGACGTAGGTCGGGGCGAGCGCGGCGGCGCCCGCGGCCAGGGTGAAGCCGGCGAGCGAGGTGAGCAGCACGCGTAGGCGGGGCTCGCTGCGGCGTGCGGCGAGCAGGGCGGCGCTCAGCGAGCCGACCGCCATGATCGAGCCGAGCAGCCCGTAGTCCTCGGCTCCGCGGTCGAAGACCTGGGTGGCCATGAGCGCGATGGTGATCTGGAAGTTCATGCCGAAGGTGCCGAGCACGAAGATCAGGACCATGACGAGCACGATGTCCGGGCGGCCGCGCACGTAGCGCAGGCCCTCCAGGGCCGAACCGCGCCCGGTGACGCGCGGTGCCGGCGTCAGCTCGCGCGCCCGCATGCACAGCAGCGCGATGATGACCGAGACGAAGGTCAGGCTGTTGACGAGCAGCGCCTGGCCCGAGCCGACCCAGGCGATGACGAGGCCGGCGACCGCGGGGCCGATGAGCCGGCCGAGGTTGAAGGAGGCGCTGTTGAGCGCCACCGCATTGCTCAGCCGCTCGCGCGGGACCATCTCGGAGACGAAGGTCTGCCGCGCCGGGTTGTCGAAGGCCGTGGCGATGCCCGTGACGAGCGCGAGCAGGTAGAAGTGCCACAGCTGCGCGGTGCCGGTGACGACGAGGACACCACCGGCCAGCGCCGCCAGGCCGAGCATCGCCTGGGTGACGAGCAGCAGCACCCGCTTGGGGTAGCGGTCGGTCACGGCGCCGGTCCACGGCGCGAGGAGGAGCATCGGCAGGAACTGCAGCCCGGTGACGATGCCGAGGGCGCTCGCGGAGTGGTCGGTCAGCTCGGTGAGCACGACCCAGTCCTGGGCGACGCGGCCCATCCAGGTGCCGACGTTGGAGACGATCGCGCCGAGCGCGTAGATGCGGTAGTTGCGGATCGAGAGGGAGGCGAAGGTCGGGCTCATCGGGCCGCGATCCTCGCGAGGATCTCGCTGGCGGCCAGGAGCGTCGCCTGCTCCTGGTCGGTCAGCTCGCCGACCCGCTCGGCCATCCAGCGGTCGCGGCGGCGGCGGGTGCGCTCGAGGGTGGCGCGGCCGTCGGCGGTGAGCTCGACGAGGATGCGGCGCCCGTCCTCCGGGTCGTCGTGGCGCTCGACGAGCCCGTCGTCGGCGAGGCAGCCGACGGTGCGGGTCATGCTCGGGGCCGAGACCTTTTCGATGTCGGCCAGGGCCCGCGGGGTGAGCGGTCCGTCCTCGAGCCGGGCGAGGACGGAGAACTGGTGGGGCGCGACCTCGCCGGTGCTCTCTAAGCGGACCCGGCGGCTGATCCGCATGCACGCCAGGCGCAGGTCCTCGCTGAGGGCGCTGACGTCCTCGGGTCCCAGTGCTCTCGTCCCGGTCTCGGTCACGGGTCTCCCTTCGCTCGTTCCGACAAAGTTAGCACAACTCATTACGTCGGCTAACTATTCCGAGAACGCGCTGACATACACGAGACCGCGCATTTCCCCGGGGAGATGCGCGGTCTCGAGGCGAAGGGGGTGGGCTCACTCCACGCCGAGCAGTCCCTTGATCGGGTCGATCCCGAAGTAGAGGACGAAGAGGGCCGCGACGAGCCACATGAGCGGGTGGATCGTCGAGAAGCGTCCGCGCACCACCTTGATGAAGACGTAGGTGACGAAGCCGGCGCCGATGCCCGCGGTGATCGAGTAGGTGAACGGCATGAGGATGATCGTCAGGAAGGCGGGGACGGCGATCTCCAGGTCGTCCCAGTCGATCTCCTTGACCTGCTGCATCATGAGGAATCCGACGAGGACCAGCGCCGGGGTGGCGGCCTCGTAGGGGACGATCGCGACGAGCGGGGAGAGGAAGGTCGCGAGCAGGAAGAGCACACCCGTCACGACCGAGGCCAGACCGGTGCGCGCCCCCTCGCCCACACCCGAGGCGGACTCGATGTAGCTCGTGTTGGAGCTGACCGAGGCGGCACCACCCGCGGCGGCCGCGAGCGAGTCGACGACGAGGATGCGCTGGCTGTTGGGCGGGTTGCCCTCCTCGTCGAGCAGGTCGCCCTCGGCGCCGACGGCGACCATCGTGCCCATCGTGTCGAAGAAGTCGGCGAGCAGGATCGTGAAGACGAGCAGCGACGCGGAGACGATGCCGATCTTGTCGAAGGACCCGAGCAGGCTGAACTGTCCGAGCAGCCCGAAGTCCGGGGCGGCGACGAAGGTGTCGGGCAGGCTCGGGACGTTCAGCCCCCAGCCGGTCGGGTTGACCAGCTCGCCCTCGGCGTTGGTCTGCGAGCCGACAGAGAAGACGGCCTCGACGATGATCGCCAGGACCGTCGTGCCGAGGATGCCGTAGAGGATCGCGCCCTTCACCCCGCGCACGTGCAGCGTGATGATGACGAAGAGCCCGATGACAAAGACGAGGAGCGGCCAACCGGCGAGGAAGCCGCCGACGCCGAGCTCACCGAGGGGACCCCCTTCGGCCTTGCGCACGAAGCCGGCGTCGACGAGGCCGACGACGGTGATGAAGAGGCCGATGCCGACGGAGATCGCGACCTTGAGCTGCGCGGGGACCGCGTGCAGCACCGCCTTGCGGAACCCGGTGAGGACGAGCAGCAGGATGATCAGGCCCTCGAGGACGACCAGGCCCATCGCGTCGGCCCAGGTCATCTCCGGCAGCTTGGCGATGCCGAAGGCGACGAAGGCGTTGAGCCCCAGTCCCGCTGCGAGCGCGAGCGGGTAGTTGGCCACGACCCCCATGAGCAGCGTCATGACGCCGGCGACGAGCGCGGTGCACGCGGCGACCATGGCGAGGTTGGGCCCGTCACCCCCACCGAGGAAGCCCCCGGTCGAGTCAGCCTGGGTGCCGATGATCAGCGGGTTGAGGACGACGATGTACGCCATCGTGAAGAAGGTCGCGAACCCGCCGCGGACCTCTTGCGCGATCGTCGAACCGCGTTCGTGGATCTTGAAGTACCGCTCGATCGCGGAGGCCTCCGCCGGAGGCGCAGCAGGGGTGGTCATGGGCGCCATCGTAAAGCGCTGCGCCTCAGAGGCTCTCGAGCACCTCGTCGTCGAGGATGGGGGTCCCGATCTTTTCCGGCTCGGGGGCCTCCATGTCGACCTCGGAGTGCGCGCCGCAGCCGTGGTCGCGGCTCACGACGCCACCGTCGCTCGGGCTCCACTCGTTGGCGCAGACGCCGAAGACGCGGCGCAGCTCGCCGGCCATCGGGATGAAGTAGCCGCAGCCCGAGCAGCGACCGGGCGCCTTGACGGCGACCTCGGCGGTCGGTCCGTGCGCGCCGTCGTACCAGCGCTGGGCGGCCGCGTCGCGGCCCTCGGCTGACAGCACGCGCGGACGGCCCAGGCCGAGCTCCCAGAGCGCGACGGCGTCGACGTCCTCCTCGCCGGTGGCCTCGAATCCGGCCACGAGGTTGGGGTCGTCATCGATCTTGGGGGTGACGTCACCGGGGCCCACGTCGCCGGGGGCGAGGCGCTCGGCCCACGGCAGCCACTCCGGGGAGAGGATCGCGTCGTCGCCGGGCAGCAGCTGCGACTCGCAGACCGTCGCCGTCTTCGAGCGCGGGGCGCGGGTGACGGTGACCGCCCAGTTCCACCCGCTGTAGCCGGGCAGGGTCGCGGCGAACCAGTGCGTGCCGAGGCGCTCCCCGTCGAGGGTGAAGCCGACGTGCTCGCCGACCCCCTCCCCCTGCGTCGCCTCGTGGAGCTCGCGACGGGCCGGCTCGACCGCGGCCGCGAGGACGGCGTCGGCCTTGGGCCGCGCCTTGGCGCGCGGCTTGGTGGCGCTCTCGGTCATCTCAGCCCTCCAGGTCGTCGGCGATGCGACGCAGCACCTGGGCGACCTTGGCGCCCTGGGCGCGCTCGGGGTACCGACCGCGGCGCAGGCCGTTGCCGACGCCGTCGAGCAGCTTGATGACGTCCTCGACGATGGCCGCCATGTCCTCGGCGGGCTTGCGGTCGCGCTGACGCAGGTTGGAGGCGACGCTCGGCGGGGCGTCGAGCACCGTGACGCCCATCGCCTGGGAGCCGCGGCGGCCCTCGACGACGCCGTAGTCGACGCGCGTGCCGCCCTTGAGGGTCGTCGTGCCCTCGGGCAGGGCATTGGCGTGGAGGAAGATGTCCGCGCCGTCGTCGCCGGAGATGAAGCCGAAGCCCTTCTCCGCGTCGTACCACTTGACCTTGCCAGTGGGCACCGTGCACCTCTTGCTCGTTACCGGGGGTGTGTGGGCGCACGGGTCCGTGCACCACCGTCAAGGCTAACCCGAAGCGCCGAAAACCCGGTGGTCGGCTGTCGGTGGGCTGGGGCAGCATGGCCCCTCGTGACCACGCTGCCCAAGGACGTCCCCGCCCACGAGATCGGGCCGGGCGTGTCCGGGTTCTGGCGGGCACTTCCGCGCGAAGGGAGGTTCCTCCTCTCGACCGTCGCGCTCCAGCACCTGGGGCGGGGCATGACGCTGCCCTTCACGGTGATCTACCTGCACGAGGTGCGCCATTTTTCCCTCGACACCGCGGGCACGATCATGGCGCTCATCGCCCTGGTCGCCGCGGTCGCCGCGGGCCCGATGGGCAGCCTCACCGACCGGGTCGGGGCGCGGTGGATGCTCATCATCGCCGGCATCAGCCAGAGCCTGGGCGCGGTCGCGATGGCCTTCGCGACGGCGCTCCCACTCGCCGTGACCGGGACCGTGCTCATGGGCCTGTCGGCGAGCATCGGCTGGTCCGCGGCCAACACCTTCATCTCGGCGCTCGTGCGCGGGCCGCTGCGGCAGCGCTACTTCGGGGTCAACTTCGCGCTGCTCAACCTCGGCATCGGCGCCGGCGGACTCATTGCCGGAGCGTTCGTCGACGTCACCCGCCCGGGGACCTTCGAGGCGATCTTCCTCCTCGACGCGGTGCTCGTGCTCATCCCCGGGATCTGGCTGCTGGGCCCCCTTCGTCATGTCCACGCGCGCGCCGAGGCACCGGCGGATGACGCCGGCGCCGCCAGCTACGCCACGGTCCTGCGCCTGCCCGGCATGCGCTGGGTGCTGCTGCTCGCGGTCGTGTCGAGCTTCGTCGGGTACGGGCAGTTCGAGGCGGGCGTGCCGGCCTTCGCCCGCACGGTCTCCCAGGTGGGCACCGAGACGATCGGCGTGCTCTTCGCGGCCAACACGGCGGTCATCGTGCTGCTGCAGTTCTGGGTGCTGCACCGCATCGAGGGCCACCGGCGCACCCGAGTCGGCCTGGTCATGCTCGTCATCTGGTTCGCGGCGTGGGGCGCGATGGGCCTGAGCGGCCTGCTGCCGGCGACCCTGAGCGCGGCCGTCCTCGTCGTGCTCTTCGGCGCGCTCTTCGGTCTGGGCGAGACCCTGCTCCAGCCGACCCTGCCGGCGATCACCAACGACATGGCGCCCGACCACCTGCGCGGCCGGGTCAATGCCGCGCAGTCGACCGCCTTCATGTCCGGCGGCGTGCTCGGGCCGATCGCCGCCGGCGTCCTGCTCGACCGCGGGCTCGGGGCGGTCTTCATCGGCGTCATCATCGCCGGACTCGTCGTCACCGCGTGGGTCATGCTGCGCCTGGAGCGCCTCATCAGCCCGGAGGTCAACGGCGTCACCGCGAGCGCGCCGGACGCGGTGGCCGCCCGCTGAACTACCGTGGGCCGGTGCGCTCCCTCGCCGAGGACATCCGCCACCGCACCGACGAGGAGCTGGTGGCGCTGCTCGAGCTGCGCCCGGACCTGGCCCGGCCGCAGCCGGCCGACCTGACGGCGCTCGCCGCCCGGGCGAGCACGCGTGCCAGCACGGCCCGCGCCGTCGACCACCTCGACCTGCCGCACCTGAGCGCTCTGCAGGCCTGCGCGATCACCGGTTCGACGGACGCGGCGGACATCGCCCCCTTCGTCGGCACGGACGAAGGGAGTGCTGCCGCCCTCCTCGCCGACCTCACCGCCGCGGCGCTGCTGTGGCGCTCCGCCGACGGCCCGGTGCTCTCCCGGACCGTGAGCGACGTCCTCGGCCCGCACCCCGCCGGACTGGGGCCGAGCGCGCAGACCTTGGGCCACGCCCTCCCCGCCGACCTGACCGCAGCGATCGAGGACCTGTCGCCGGAGGCCGCGCGCATCCTCGACCGCATCGCCCACCACGGCCCGACCGCCGCCGTGCCGACCGACCCCGAGGGTCGCGCGGGACGGGCCGTCGCCACGCTCGTCGACGCCGGACTCGTCGTCGCGCCCGACGCCGCGCACGTGCTCGTGCCCCGCGAGGTCGCGCTGGCCGTGCGCGGCGGGCGGTTGGTCGACCTCGACGCCGCGGCCGCCGGGACCGAGCGCGTCCTCGACCCCGACGACGTCGACCGCGCCGCCACCGCTGCGGCCACGGAGGTCGTCGCCCTCGTCGACGAGCTGCTCGACCACGTCGACGACCTGCGCCCCCGGGTGCTGCGCAGCGGCGGCCTGGCCGTGCGCGACCTGCGCACGCTCGCCGGTCGGGTCGACCTCGACGAGGTCACGGCCACCTTCCTCCTCGAGCTGGCGCTCGGCGCCGGGCTGCTCGGCGACGACCACGCCGTCGACCCGACGTGGCGCCTGACGACGACCGTCGACGAGTGGCGCGCCCAGTCCCCCACGGGCCGCTGGGCCGACCTCGCCGGCCCGTGGCTGCGCTCCCTGCGCGCCAGCGTCGTGCCGGCCCCCGAGGACGGCGGCCGGGTCAATGCCCTCTCGGAGGGCATGGTCTGGCCCCCGGTGCGGGCCCTGCGCCGCGAGGTCCTCGACATCCTCGCCGATCTCCCGGAGGGCAGCGCGCCCGACGCGGGCGAGGTCCTGACGATGCTGCGCCACCGACGCCCCCGCCGGATGCCGCACGGCGCCGACGAAGCCGTCGCCGCGCTGCTGCGCGAGGGCGAACAGCTCGGCGTCACCGGCCGTGGCGCCCTGGCCCGGGTCGGCCGACTGCTGCTCACCGACGAGGCCGCGGCCGGTCACCTGCTCGGCACGCTCGTGCCCGAGCCGGTCGACCGGCTGCTCCTGCAGGCCGACCTCACCGCGATCGTGCCCGGCACCCCAGTGCCCGAGCTCGCGGCCCTCCTGCGCCGCAGTGCCCGGCTCGAGTCGCGTGGCGGGGCGAGCGTGCACCGGTTCACCGAGACCTCCCTGCGGGCGGCGCTCGACGCGGGGTGGACCGCCGACGACCTGCTCGAGCGCCTCGGCCACTTCAGCAGCGGGCCGGTGCCCCAGCCGCTCGACTACCTCGTGCGCGACGTCGCCCGCCGCCACGGGCAGCTGCGCGTGGGCAGCGCCGGCGCCTACCTGCGCAGCGACGACCCCACGCACCTCGAGGCGCTGCTCACCCACCGCGACCTGGGCCACCTGCAGCTGCGCCTGCTCGCGCCGACGGTCCTCGTCACCCCCCTCGGACCGGCCACGCTGCTCGACGCGCTGCGCGAGGTCGGCGCCTCACCCGCGCTGGAGGGCGCCGGTGGAGTGGTTTCGAGCGCGCCGGGAGCCCAGCGGATGACGCCGCGCCGCGAGCGACCGGTCACCGAGGTCGCGCCCGAGCCCTCCGAAGAGGTGCTGCGCCGGCTGCGCGAGGGCGAGGCCAGGGCGCAGGTCCAGCGCGAGGCGCCCCGCGACGGCGGGCCCGCGATCCCCGCGCTCGACCCCGCGAGCAACGCGGCGCTGCTGCGGGAGGCCGCGGCCGACCGACTGCCCGTGTGGCTCGGCATCACCGACGCGGAGGGGGCGACGCGACGACTGTTGTTCCACCCTTCGTCCGTCGACGGGGGCCGGGTCGTCGGCGAGGTCGACGCCGTCCCGCAGGTCTACTCGCTCCACCGCGTCACGGGCGTGGTCATCGACGGGTGAGGCGCTACGCCCCCGCCAGCGCCTTGACCACCCGCGAGGGCGAGGGCTTGCCCAGCTGCTGCGCCATCCACACGCTCGTGGCGACGAGGGCGTCGAGGTCGACGCCGGTCTCGACGCCGGCGCCGTCGAGCAGCCAGACGAGGTCCTCCGTGGCGAGGTTGCCGGTCGCCGACTTGGCATAGGGGCAGCCACCGAGACCGCCGGTGGAGGCGTCGACGACCGAGACCCCCGCGCGCAGGGCGGTCAGGGTGTTGGTCAACGCCTGCCCGTAGGTGTCGTGGAAGTGCACACCGATCCGGTCCACGCCGATGCCGCGCCGGTCGAGCTCACCGAGCAGCGCCTCGACGTGGCCGGCCGTGCCGGCACCGATCGTGTCGCCGATCGACAGCTGGTCGCAGCCGAGGTCCATCAGCTCGGCGCACGCGTCGGCGACCTGGGCGACGGGCACCGGCCCCTCCCACGGGTCGCCGAAGCACATCGACACGTACGCGCGCACCCACATCCCGGCCTCCTGCGCGCGGCGCACGACCGGGGCCAACATCTCGACCGACTCCGGGCGCGAGCGCCCGAGGTTCTTCTGCGCGAAGGTCTCCGTCGCGCTGCCGAAGATCGCGACCGCCCCGACACCGGACTCCATGGCGCGGTCCAGACCGCGCTCGTTGGGCACGAGCACGGGACGAAGGGGGCCCCGCCCCACCTCCCCCAAGTCGGCGAGCAGCTCGCTCGCGTCCGCGAGCTGCGGCACCCAGCGCGGGGAGACGAAGGACGTGGTCTCGACGGTCTCGAGCCCCGCGGCGAGCAGGCGGCGGACGAACTGCGCCTTGACCTCGGTGGGGACGACCGCCTTCTCATTCTGCAACCCGTCACGCGCGCCGACCTCGTAGATCGTCACCCGCTCCGGGAGACCTGACAGCGGCTCGGTCTGCGGCAGTGCACGGCTCATGGGGCCAGTCTCCCCCAATCACGTACCGTGGGCACGGGCCTGCCGCAGCGGGCCAGGGAGGACACCACGCATGAGCAACGACCCGTACCCCGGGCAGCGACCGGACCCGCGCGACGACACCCCGTACTCGAGCGACCCGTACGACCCCTACGTGCCGTCGCAGGGCTCCTCCCCCCAGCAACCGCCCGCCTACGAGCCGGGGCGCAGCGCCCCCCTTTCTGCTCGGATGCCGCCCGGACCGGGGATGCCGCCGCCCTACCCCTACGCGCCGGTCCAGCACACCGAGCCCAACACGTCGGCGATCGTCCTCGTCATCCTCTCCTCGCTCGCCCTGCTCACGGGCTACTGCTGCTACATCGGCATCCCCGGCCTCGTCCTGGGCATCCTCGGCATCACCAAGCAGCAGACCGACCCCGAGGGCGCGGCGCGGCTGACCAAGATCGGCTGGATCTCGTTCGCGGTGCTCACCGTCATCACGATCCTGGCCGTCATCGCCTTCGTCGTCGCGATCGTCCTCGCGGAGAGCTGACATGGCACTCGACGGCGCGCTCATCGTCCAGAGCGACAAGACCCTCCTGCTCGAGGTCGACCACGAGCGGGCCGCCGACGCGCGGCGGGCGATCGCTCCCTTCGCCGAGTTGGAGCGCGCTCCCGAGCACATCCACACCTACCGGGTCACGCCGCTCGGGCTGTGGAACGCGCGCGCCGCCGGGCACGACGCCGAGCAGGTCGTCGACGCCCTGATCACCCACTCCCGCTACCCCGTGCCGCAGGCGCTGCTCGTCGACGTCGCCGAGACGATGGACCGCTACGGGCGGCTCGTGCTCGAAAAGGACGGTGAGCAGCTCGTGCTGCGCGCCACCGACCGCGCCGTGCTCACCGAGGTCATGCGCCACAAGAAGATCAAGCCGCTGCTCGGCGCGCAGCTCTCCCCCGACGAGGTCGTCGTCCACCCCAGCGAGCGGGGCACGCTCAAGCAGGAGCTGCTCAAGGTCGGCTGGCCGGCGGAGGACCGCGCCGGGTACGTCGACGGCGAGGCGCACCCGATCGACCTCACCGAGGACGGCTGGACGCTGCGGCCCTACCAGCAGCAGGCGGTCGACGGGTTCTGGGACGGCGGCTCCGGCGTCGTCGTGCTGCCCTGCGGCGCGGGCAAGACGCTCGTCGGCGCCGGGGCGATGGCCGCGGCCAAGGCGACGACGCTCATCCTCGTGACCAACACGGTGAGCGCGCGGCAGTGGAAGGACGAGCTGCTCGAGCGCACCACCCTCACCGAGGAGGAGATCGGCGAGTACTCCGGCGCGCGCAAGGAGATCCGTCCGGTCACCATCGCGACGTACCAGGTCCTCACGCTCAAGCGGAAGGGCGTCTACCCCCACCTCGACCTGCTCGACGCCCGCGACTGGGGCCTGGTCGTCTACGACGAGGTGCACCTGCTGCCGGCGCCGATCTTCCGGATGACCGCCGACCTGCAGGCCCGGCGCCGTCTCGGGCTGACCGCGACCCTCGTGCGCGAGGACGGCCGTGAGGCGGACGTCTTCTCGCTCATCGGGCCCAAGCGTTTCGACGCGCCGTGGAAAGACATCGAGGCGCAGGGCTACATCGCGCCCGCCGACTGCGTCGAGGTGCGGGTGAGCCTCTCCGACGCCGAGCGGATGGCCTATGCGACGGCCGAGGCGGAGGACCGCTACCGGCTGGCCTCCTGCTCGCCGGTCAAGCTCGACATCGTGCGCAAGATCGTCGAGCAGCACCAGGGTGAGCCGACCCTGGTCATCGGCCAGTACCTCGACCAGCTGCACGAGCTGTCCGAGCAGCTCGACGCCGACCTCATCACCGGCGAGACGCCGGTCAAGCAGCGCCAGGAGCTCTTCGCCGACTTCCGCGAAGGGCGCTCGAACCTGCTCGTCGTGTCCAAGGTCGCGAACTTCTCCGTCGACCTGCCCGAGGCGACGGTCGCGATCCAGGTGAGCGGCACCTTCGGCTCACGCCAGGAGGAGGCCCAGCGCCTCGGTCGCGTGCTGCGCCCCAAGGAGGACGGGCGCACCGCGCACTTCTACACCGTGGTCACGCGCGACACCGTCGATGCCGAGTTCGCCGCCCACCGGCAGCGCTTCCTCGCCGAGCAGGGCTACGCCTACCGGATCCTCGACGCCGACGACCTGTGAGCGCGTCGGACTGCATTGCCCAATGGCAATGCAGTCTCACAGGATCGAGGTGAGGAACTTCTTCGTGCGCTCGTGGGTCGGGTTGCCGAGGACCTCGTCGGGGGCCCCTTGCTCGAGGACCTGACCGCCGTCGAACATCATCACCTTGTGCGAGACGTCCCGGGCGAACTGCATCTCGTGCGTGACGATGAGCATCGAGATGTCCGTCGAGTCCGCGACATCGCGCAGCACCCCGAGCACGTCGCCGACGAGCTCCGGGTCCAGGGCCGAGGTGACCTCGTCGAGCAGCAGGATCTTGGGGTCCATCGCGAGCGCGCGGGCGATCGCGACGCGCTGCTTCTGGCCACCGGAGAGCCGGCTCGGGTGCTCGTCGGCGCGGTCCTTCAGCCCCACCTGGTCGAGCAGCGCGAGACCGCGCTCGCGCGCCTCGTCCTTGCTCCGCCCGAGCACGTGCACCGGCGCCTCGGTGAGGTTGTCGATGACCGACATGTTGGGGAAGAGGTTGAAGTGCTGGAAGACCATGCCGATCTTCTTGCGCGTGGCCGCGACCTCCTTGTGCCGCAGGCGAACCCGCTTGCCGTCGCGCCGGTCGTGGGTGAGCGGCTGACCATCGATCCAGATGTAGCCGTCGGTGAGCTCCTCGAGGGTCATCACCAGGCGCAGGATGGTCGTCTTGCCGGAGCCGCTCGGCCCGATGAGCGTGACCCGCTCGCCCTGCGCGACGTCGAAGTTCAGCCCCGAGAGGACCGTGTGGTCGCCGAAGGTCTTCTCGACGTCCTCGAAGCGGATCACGGGCGTCCCGGACGAAGGGGGCGTCCCCCCGGTCGTGTCAGTAGACAAGTGCTTTTTCCAATCTGCGGACGGCGAAGGCGGTCACGAGGCTGGCCACGAGGAAGACCAGACCGGCGATCGTGAAGGCCTCGTTGTAACGGAAGGTGCGGTCGCCCGCCTGCTGCGCGACGGTGACCATCTCGAGCACGGTGATCGCGAAGAGGTACGGGGTGTCCTTGAACATCGAGATCGCCCAGTTGCCCAAGGAGGGCAGGGTCGCGCGCAGCGCCTGCGGCAGGACGACGGCACGCCAGGTACGACCCTGCGGGAGGCTGAGCGCCCGCGACGCCTCCCACTGCCCCTTGTCGACCGACGCGATGCCGGCGATGAAGGACTCGGCCATGTACGTCGCGTAGTGCAGGCCGATGACGACCGTCCCGACCCACATGAGGTTCCAGCTGACGGGCACGAGGAAGCTGGCGAACATCAGCTGGACGATGAGCGGGGTCATCCGCACGACGTCCATGACCCAGCGCACCGGGCCGGAGACCAGGCGTGGGGTGGCCTGGGTGAGCACCGCGAGGAGCAGGCCGACGATGGTCGCGATGACCGTGCCGACGACCGTGACGAGCAGCGTGACCTTGACGAAGGCGGTGAGGATCTCGGGCAGCATCTCGGCTGCCGCGCCCCAGTTCCAGAACTCGTCGAAGGTGATGGCGGGGACCATGGCCGGGGCGGTCACAGGCTCACCCCCGCGCTCGCATGCGAGCCCCGGATCGGCAACCCGAGCCGGCGGCGCGCGCGCTTCTCGAGGAAGCGCAGCCCCTGGGAGAAGACGAGGGCGATGAGGTAGTAGATGACCAGGCCGATGCTGAAGGCGAAGATCGTCGAGGTGTCGATGCGCAGCTCGTCGATCTGGTACCCGAGGTCGGGCAGGCTGATGAAGAGTGCGACGGCGGTTCCCTTGATGAGCATGACGAGCAGGTTGTTGTAGCCGGAGAGCATGAGCGCCCACGCCTGCGGCCAGATGATCCGCCGCATCCGGGTGGCCGGGGACATGTTGAGCGCGGTGGCGCCCTCCCACTGGCCCTTGTCGACGGCGTTGATCGACCCGCGCACCACCTCGGCCCCGTAGGCGCCGTAGTTGAGCCCGAGCGCGATGATGCCGGTGAGGACCGCGTCCCAGCTGACCCCGAAGAGCGGCATGACGTAGTAGAGCCAGAACAGCTGGACGACGAGCGAGGTCCCCCGGAAGAACTCGACGACGACCGTCGAGAGCCAGCGCAGCGGAGCGACCGGGCTGATGCTCAGCAGCCCGAGGACGACGCTGACGAGGAAGGCCACCAGGGCCCCGCCGAGGGTGAGCTGGAGCGTGATGGTCACGCCCTCGGTCAGCCCCGGCAGGGCATCCCGGAGTGCCTCGAGGTTCTCGTTCACTTGGCGTCCGGCAGCTCTCCGGCGCAGAGCTGCTCGGTCGTCAGGTCACCCTTGGGACGCTCGGCGTCGGTGAACCCGAACTCGCCGATGACCGCCTCGTAGGACTCCTTGTCCTTGGTGATCTTGGCGAGCTCCTTGTTGTAGGCCTCGCGCAGGCTGTCGTCGCCCTTCTTGAAGACGGTCGCGCCGGCGCCGACCTGCTCCTTGCCGTCGACGACCGCGACGAAGGGCTCGGTGACCTCGACCTTGACGTCGGGGTTGTTCTCGTCCATGGTCCGCAGCGAGATGCCGGTCAGGGCGAAGACGTCGGCACGGCCACGGGCGACGGCGTCCATGCCGTCCTGCGGGCTCTTGACCTCGGTCGCCTTGATGCCGAGCGACTTGGCGTAGCCCGACTCGATCGCACCGCTCATCGTGGCGAACTTCGCGCCGGACTCCTTGACGTCCTGCAGGTTCTTCAGGTTCTTGGGGTTGCCCTCGGGCACCATGAGCGCCGTCGTGTAGAGGATCTCCGGGTCGCCGAAGTCGGCCTCCTTGCAGCGCTCGGGCAGGATCGACATGCCGGCTGAGATCACGTCGAAGCGGCCCGCCTTCAGACCCGGGATGAGCGAGCCCCACTCGGTCTTGACGCCCTTGACCTCGTCGATGCCCATGTCCTTGAAGATCTTCTCGTGGAGGGCGATCGTCGCGCCCGTGAGCTCACCGTCCTTCTCGAAGGAGTAGGGCTCCTCACCGGCGAAGCCGACGGTGATCGTGCCCTCTTCCTTCAGCTGGGCGAGGTGGTCCCCGGAGGCCCCGTCCGAGCCGGAGCCCGAGTCGTCCCCGCAGGCCGCGAGGGTCAGGGCCAGGGTGAGTGCGGCCGTCCCGGCCAGAGTTCGCGTGTGTCGCACGACGTTCCTCCCTCTCGGGGAGATCACCGACCAGGAGCGCACGGCTCCCCTTCCACCGCCACGCTTGGGTCGTGGCGCCAGCGCGATCGCTCGCGCAGGAGTTCCCTGGGTCGGTCCCGGTTCCCCGAGTCACAACTCCTCCACCCGACCAAAGACCACGGCCGAAGGGGGCGAGAGGCCCTGGCATCTCCCCCTTCGTTGTCACTCCGTGACCCGCCGGGGCGCCGCGACCTCCCCAGCGCGCACTCAGCCGACATCCAGACAACGGGCGCACACTCGATGGGGTGAGCACCCACGCAGACCCCGAGACGACCCCGCACCTGCTCGTCGTCGAGGACGAGCCCAACATCCGCGAGCTCCTCGCGACCTCACTGCGCTTCGCCGGCTTCGCCGTCGAGGTCGCCGGCGACGGGGCCACCGCGCTCGACATCGTCCACCGCCTCGAGCCCGACCTCATCGTGCTCGACGTCATGCTCCCCGACATCGACGGCTTCGAGGTCGCCTCCAAGCTGCGGGCGTCCGAGCGGCACCAGCCGATCCTCTTCCTCACCGCGCGCGACTCGCTCGACGACAAGATCAAGGGCCTGACCGTCGGCGGCGACGACTACGTGACCAAGCCCTTCTCCCTCGAGGAGGTCATCGCGCGCATCCGCGTCATCCTGCGACGCACGCAGGACGTCCCGTCGGCCGAGTCGGTGCTGCGCTTCGCCGACCTCGAGCTCGACGACGACGCCCACGAGGTGCGCCGGGCCGGCCGGTCGATCGACGTCTCCCCCACGGAGTTCAAGCTGCTGCGCTACCTCATGCTCAACCCCAACCGGGTGCTGTCCAAGGCGCAGATCCTCGACCACGTCTGGGACTACGACTTCCGCGGCGAGATGGGCATCGTCGAGTCCTACATCTCGTACCTGCGCCGCAAGATCGACACCGAGGGCCTGCCGCCGCTCATCCACACCAAGCGCGGCTTCGGCTACGTCCTGCGACTGCCCCCGGAGTGAGCGTGGAGCGGTTCACCGCACCGCTGGTGCGCAAGCTGGAGGCGATGCCGCTCACCTGGCGGCTGCTCGTCATCCTGCTCACCCTGCTGCTCGCCGCCCTCATGGCGACCTCGCTGACGACGGCCTGGCTCGTCCAGCGCGACCTCAAGGCCAATGTCGACGACCAGCTGCGCTCGGTCGCGGTCCCGATCGCCGAGAACCCCCGGTCCACGGCCACCAACCGGGACTTCTTCACCGGGGAGTCCGAGCGCTCCGACCCGACGAACTACTTCTTCGTGCGCCAGCCCGCCGACGGCTCGGCGTGGCAGTACCGCCTGCCGACCGGGGAGACCAACCCGCCGGTCGTGCCGGTCCTCAGCCTCGACGACCCGCGGGTGACCAGCGGCCAGCCCTTCACCGTCACCTCCGCGGACGGGCGCACCCACTGGCGCTTCATCGCCGGCCACTACACGAGCCCGGACAACTCCACCTTCGCCGTCGGCATGCCGATGACGGGGGTCAACAACATCGTCAAGCGGTTCGCCATCGTCACGACCCTCGTCGGCATCGCCGCCCTCGTCACCTGCGGCGTCCTGGGCTGGTTCGCGACGCGGCGCGCCTTCCGCCCCCTTCGTCGCATCGAGGACACCGCCGCCGCCATCGCGGCCGGCGACCTCAGCCGACGCGTGCCGGTGCGCCACAGCCACGACGAGGTCGCGAGCCTCAGCGACTCGCTCAACGCCATGCTCGGGCAGGTCGAGCGCAGCTTCGCGCTGCAGGAGGCCTCCGAGACCAAGATGCGCCAGTTCGTCGCCGACGCCAGCCACGAGCTGCGGACCCCGCTGGCCACCGTCCGCGGCTACGCGGAGCTCTACCGACAGGGGGCCGTCCAGGGTGAGGAGCACACCGCCCAGACGATGGGGCGCATCGAGGGCGAGGCCTCGCGGATGACCGGGCTGGTCGACGACCTGCTGCTGCTCGCCCGCCTCGATGACCAGCGTCCGCTCGAGATGTCGGAGATCGACCTCGTCGTCCTCGCCGCCGAGACGGTGCACGACGCCCGAGCCCGGGCACCGCACCGCCGGATCCAGCTCGTCGGCCTCGACGGTGAGCTGACCCCCGTCGCCCTGCGCGGTGACGACAGCCGGCTGCGGCAGGTCCTCAGCAACCTCATCGGCAATGCCCTGATGCACACCGCCGACGACGTGCTCGTGGAGGTGCGCACCGGCCAGGTCGGTGACCGGGCCGTCGTCGAGGTCCGAGACCACGGCGCGGGCATCGCGCCGGACGTCGCCGAGCGGGTCTTCGAGCGCTTCTACCGGGTCGACAAGGCGCGCTCGCGCGAGCGCGGTGGCAGCGGCCTCGGGCTGGCGATCGTCGCCGCGATCGTCGGCCAGCACCAGGGCCACGTCGAGGTGCTCGAGACACCGGGCGGTGGCGCGACCTTCCGCGTGGAGCTGCCGGCGCGCACGCCGGAGCGGCCCGCGCGGGTCTGACCGGCCGGGGCACAGCAAGCCCACAGCCAACACCGAGCCGGGCTCGAACTTCGAGGAGCAGTGTGGGTCACACAGCCTCGACAAGGAGCCTCCGATGGACCACCCCACTGCCCCCGTCCCGCCGCACGCACCGCGAGGGGAGGCCGGCCCCACGCCGACGACGACCTACACCTCCGCGCTGACGGCGCCACCCCCGCCGCGGTTGCGTCGGCACCGCGGGCGACGGGTCGGCGAGCTGGCCGCCGTGGGCATCCTCTCCGCCGCCCTGGCCACCGGAGGCACGTGGGGCGTCATCTCCCTGACCGACGACTCGCCGGGCACCGCGCCGGCCGCGTCGGCGGACGCCGGTGGTGGCTCGAGCGTCGTCCCCGTGAGCAGTGCGGCCAAGGCCAACCCGGACTGGAATGCCGTGACCGATGCGGTCTCCCCGAGCGTCGTCGCGATCAGCGTGCGCAGCGGGAGCTCCGGAGGAGAGGGCTCGGGCGTCATCATCGACGACCAGGGGCACGTGCTCACCAACCACCACGTCGTGAGCGGCGCCGGTGAGGGCGGCGAGATCAGCGTGACCCTCGCCGACGGCTCGAGCTACGCCGGGACGATCGCCGGCGAGGACCCCTCGACGGACCTCGCGGTCGTGACGATCACCGACCCGCCGCAGGACCTGCGCCCGATGACCATGGGCTCCTCCGGCGGCCTCCGGGTCGGCGACCCGGTCATGGCGGTCGGCAACCCGCTCGGCCTGGCGGGCACGGTCACCACCGGCATCGTCAGCGCCCTCGACCGCCCGGTCACGACGAGCGGGAGCGAAGGGGGCGACAACCCCTTCGCGCAGGAGCGCTCGACCCCGGTGGTCACCTCCGCGATCCAGACCTCGGCTGCGGTCAACCCCGGCAACTCCGGCGGTGCGCTCGTCGACGCCGCGGGGCGGCTCGTGGGGATCAACTCCTCGATCGCGACCGTCGGCGGCTCGAGCGGGCAGTCCGGGAGCATCGGCATCGGCTTCGCCATCCCGGTCGACGAGGCGCAGTGGATCGCCGAGCAGCTCATCGAGGACGGCACGGCCGAGCACGCCTTCCTCGGGGTCACGCCGACCGACGGGAGCGCCAGCGTCGGCGCGGCCACCCGCTCCGGCGCCCGCATCGGCAGCGTCACCTCGGGCAGCGCGGCCGACAAGGCCGGCTTGCAGGAGGGTGACCTCGTCGTGGGCGTGGACGGCACGACCGTCGGCTCGGCCGAGTCGCTCGTCGGACTCATCAACGCCAAGCGCATCGGGTCGACCGTCTCGCTCGCGGTCATCCGCGACGGCGAGGAGCGCACGCTCGAGGCGACGCTCGGCACCGCCCCGGCAGCCCGGGGCTGACCTCGAGCCGACCCTGACCGACCCGGCTCAGGAGACTCACAGGTCGATGCCAGCGCCGTCCCATCCTGGTGTCGCAGGATCTACATCAGGAGCACAGGACAGGAAGCAACGGTCGCTCGATCGTCTCCTCCCCCGACGCAGGCACCGACTTCCTCCGGCTCCCACAGGGGTGCTACCCCCGCCTTCGGGTGTGGCGTCTGAAGGCGGCGCTGAGTAGCCGCACTCATGCCCCCGGTGTGCTGACCACAGCACACTGGGGGCATGAGCATGTCAGGAGACCCGGTCCTCGAGCGGGTGCGCGCGATCGAGGACGACTTCGCGGATGCGATGTCGCGCATGTACGGCGTGGGCAACGAGCTGGCCCGGCTGCGGGCCCGCCTTGCCACCGAGGCCAGCCCCGAGCAGTGGACCCCCGTCGAGGCGCCTGTCGAGACCCCCGTCGAGGCGCCTGTCGAGACCCCCGTCGAGCCGCTCGTCACCGTGCCGGCCACAGGGCAGCCCTCACCCCCGCCCCTCGCCCCCGGCTTCGTCGCGCCGCCGCCTGCACCCGCGGCCGTCCAGCCTCCGGTCCTGCCGCCGACCGCACCGCTGCCCCCCGCCGAGCCCTGGTGGCAGCGGGACGGGCTCGTCGCCAAGGTGCTGGCCGTCGTCGGCGCGGGCATCACCCTCATCGGCGTGGCCTTCCTGCTCGCCCTGGCGATCCAGATGGGCTTCTTCGGCCCCCTCGCTCGCGTCGTGAGCGGCGCCCTGCTCGCGATGGCGCTCGTCGGCGCGGCGGTGCTCGTGCGCCGCCGGCCGTCCGGCACGGTCGGCGCCCTCGGTCTGGCCGCCACCGGCTTCGCGACCGCCTACCTCGACGTCCTCGCCGTGACCCACATCTACGCGTGGGTGCCGCTGGCCGTCGGCATGGTGCTGGCCGGCCTCATCGCCCTCGGCGGGGTCCTGCTGGCACGGGCCTGGGACAGCCAGCTGCTGGCCGTCGTCGCGGTCCTCGGGGTGGCGCTGCTCGCCCCCTTCGTCGGGATGGAGCACGGTCTGCTCACCGGCGCCTTCCTCCTCGTCCTCGCCGCGGCCACCTGGCCGGCCCAGATCGGACGCGAGTGGTGGATCCTCGAGCTCGCGCGGGTCGTGCCGACGGCCCTCTTCCTCACCACGCTGGCCGCCGTCCACGAGCGGACCGGGGTCGCGGGGCTGCTCGCCGTGCTCTTCGCCCTTCTCGTCCTGGGCACGAGCCTCGCCGGCGCCCGCGTCCAGCGGCTGCCGCAGCAGCTCGGCGTGCTCGTGCCCGTCGGCGTCCTGCCGATCGGTGTGGCGAGCATGGCCGTCGACGACCGGTGGAGCGGCACCGTCCTGCTCGTCGTCACGACCTGCATGCTCGTGCTCGTCGCCGGCCTGGCCGACCACCCGCAGGACACGCCGCTGCAGCACCGCCTCACCGAGCTCGCCCTCGGCGCCGCCGGCATCGCATCACTCTTCGCCGTGCTGCGCGCCGGCGACGGCCAGGGCTGGACACCGGTGCTCGGGGTGGGCGCCTGTCTCCTGTGGGCGGTCGCGGCGCTGGCCCTGCGGCACCGCGCGACGCTCGTCGTCGCGCTGTCCCTGGCTGCGCTGGCCACCCTGGGATCGCTGACGCTGCTCCCCCTGGTCCTCCTTCGCGGGAGCTCCGACGACACGGCAATGCGCCACCTCCTGGCCACGATCGGGCTCACGGCCCTCTACGCGGTCCTCGCCGCTGCGGTCACGCGGACCCTCCCGCACCTCGTCCCCACGCTGCCCCGGATCCTGCTGGTCCCGTCGGTGCTGTGGGTCGGCGGCAGCGTCGTCCTGCTCGGCACGCTCGTGGGGCAGGTCGTCGACGACCCCCGAGGTGGTTTCACCGCGGGGCAGGCCGGAGCGACCGTGGTGTGGATGGCGATCGCCGCCACGCTCCTCGTGCGCGGCCTGCGCGGCTCGACCTTCGCCGTCCCCGCCGGGCTCGCTCTGGCCGCCTTCAGCGTCGGCAAGCTGCTGCTGTTCGACCTGTCCTTCCTGAGCGGGATCGCCCGGGTGCTGAGCTTCATCGTCGCCGGTCTGTTGCTGCTCGGCATGGGGGTGGGCTACGCACAGGCCCTCGAGCGCACCCGCCGGGCCGCGGCAGGTGACCCCACCCCGGGGCCTGTGGACAACTCTGCGCCTCCCGGACCGATCTCTCCTAGCGTCTGAGGCAGCCGGACGGTAGGCGTCCGGCCACGAGCACGAAGGGGAAATGCACCATGGCCACGTTCACCGTCAACACCACCCAGGTCGCGAGCAGCGCGTCCGACGTCTCCCGGATCTCCGAGGACGTCGAGACCACGGTCGCCAGCATGATGAGCCGACTGATCTCACTGCAGAACGACTGGCAGGGTGACGCCTCGACGTCATTCCAGGACCTCATCAACGACTGGCGCGCGACGCAGCGCACGGTCAAGGAGAGCCTCGACGAGATCGGCCGCGCCCTGAGCGACGCGAGCCAGACCTACGACAACTCCGAGACGACGGTCAAGGGGTCGATGACGCCCGGTCGGTGACCCATGACGAGGGGCGGTGACCGGGTGTCCGGTCACCGCCCCTGGGCGTGGTGCGTGGCTCGCGCCGCGACTCACTCCGTCGAGATCGCCTGCAGGACGTCCAGTCGGGAGGCCCGACGAGCCGGAAGGAGTGCCGCGAGGACCCCGATGATGCCCGCCACGGCCACGAAGACGACCATCTGCACCCCCGGGATCGCGAGTTCGGTGATGCCGTCCTCGACGAGTGCTCGCTGGATCGCCACACCCGCCACCACCCCCAGCACGATGCCGAGGACGGCTCCGAGCAGGGCGATCGTCACCGACTCGAGCGTGATCATCCGGCGCAGCTGGGCCCGGGACAGACCCACGGCCCGCAGCAGGCCCACCTCGCGGGTGCGCTCCATGACCGACAGGCCCAGCGTGTTGACGATGCCGAGCACCGCGATGACGATCGCCAGACCGAGCAGCGCGTAGATGAGGTAGAGCAACTGGTTGATGGTCGAGCGCTGCTCGTCCGCATAGCCCTCCTGGTCCTTGAGCGTGACGAGCGGCTGCTTGTCGACGATCTGCTCGATCGAGGACTGCACGCTCGCCTTGTCCGCCCCGTCCTCGACGAAGATGAAGGCCCAGTTGTCGGCGGCGGCGCCGCCCATGTCGTCGACCGTCTCCACCGACATGAGCAGGTCCGGCGTGCCGATCGCCTGGATCTCGTCGTAGAACCCCGCGATCTCCAGGTCCTTGGTCGACGCACCCATCTTGACCTCGACGGTGTCGCCGACCTGGCGGCCCGTCTCGTGCTTCGTCGAGAGCATGACCGCGTCGGCGCCGATGTCGGCCGTGCCGGACGTCGGCTCGATCTGCTCCACGTCGGCGAAGCTGTCCGGGTCGATCGCGGTGGCGAAGATGTCGCCCCCGTCCACCCGGGTGCTGACGAAGCGCACGGGCGAGACCTCACGCACCCCGTCGACCTCGGCGACCCGCTCGGCCACCGTGGACGAGAAGGGCTGCCCGACCGCGTTGCTCAGGATGTAGTCGGCACGGAAGGTCTCCTCGATCTGCTTGTCGATGCTCGCGGTCGCGCTCGACGCGACGACGCCCATGAGGGCGACGAGCGTCATCCCGATCATCAGCGCCGAGGCGGTGGCTGCCGTCCGGCCGGGGTTGCGCACGGAGTTCTGCTCCGCCATCCGCCCGACGCTGCCGAAGACCTTGCGGTAGACCCAGCCCAGCCCGGCGATGAGCGGGCGCCCGACGAAGGGAGCGAGGAAGGCCGTGCCGAGGACGAGCCCGACGATGCCGGCACCGATCCACCACACCTCGTTGCTCTCGACGACGAAGAGTCCGGCCAGGAAGGCGATGACGCCGAGGACGAGCACGGCGACCTCCAGACCCCGGCGGATCGGGTGGTGGCCGATGCCGGTGTCGATCGAGTCACGCATCGCGGCGACCGGCGGCACCGAGCCCGCGCGACGGGCCGGGACCCAGGCGGCAACCATCGTGACGATGATGCCGACGGCGTACGCCGCAATGACGGTCCGCGGCGAGAAGACCAGGCCGGAGCCGGTCAGGTCGAGCCCGAAGGTCGCGAAGAGGCTCTGGATGCCCAGCGCGAGCACCACGCCGAGCAACAGGCCGAGGGTCGCGCCGACGACGCCGACGATGAAGGCCTCGAGGAGCACCGAGCGCACGATCTGACGCTTGGACGCCCCGATCGCCCGCAGCAGCGCCAGCTCCCGGCCGCGCTGGGCCACGAGGATGCTGAAGGTGTTGATGATGAGGAAGGAGCCGACGAAGAGCGCGATCCCGGCGAAGACGAGCAGGAAGGTCGTGATGAAGCCGAGCGCCTGCGCGATGTCGCCCTCGTTCTCCGCCGCGAGGTCCTCCCCGGTCCAGGCCGTGAAGCCCTCGGGCGCGAGCGGCTCGACCTGCGCAACCAGCTCGTCCTGGCTCACGCCGTCCTTGGCCGTGACCCAGACGGAGGAGTACGCGTCCTTGCCGTCCATGAAGTACTGCTGCATCGTCTCGGTGTCGAAGACGGAGATCGACGCGCCGGCCATCCCCCCTTCGCCGAACGTGAGGGTGCCGACGAGCTCGGCGGTGATCTCCGGGGTCGCCCCCGTGGTGACCAGGGGGACCTCGTCTCCGACCTCGTACCCGGCGCGCTCGGCCGTGGCGGTGTCGATGACGACCTCGCCGGAGCGTTCGGGGGCCCGGCCGTCGACGATCCGGATCGGCGCCTCCCCGAGCTGGTTGGGGGCGTCGTTGTAGTTGAAGGCCAGCGCGGGCGCGCCCTGGCCGCCGACAACCTTGCCGTTCTCGCCGACGACGAAGACACCGAAGGCGTCGACGCTGCCGTCCGCACGGGCCGCGCCCGGCAGGTCCGCGAGCTCCTCGACCTGCGCGGCCGTGATGCGCGCGCCGCCGGATCCTCCGTACTGGTCGGTCTGCTCGGCCTGGACGACGACGTCACCGACGGTGCCGTCCATGATGCCGTCGAAGGTGCGGCCGAGGGTGTCGGTGAAGATGAGCGACCCGGCGACGAAGGCGGTCCCGAGGACGATCGCCATCGCGCTCATCAGCAGGCGCGCCTTGCGCGCCAGCAGACTCTTGAAGGTGGCCTTGAGCATCAGTGCGCCCCGTTGGTGAGGGCGACCATCCGCTCGAGGACGGTCTCGCGGTCCGGCTCCCACAGCTCGTCGACGATCCGGCCGTCGGCGAGGAAGAGGACCCGGTCGGTGTGGCTGGCGGCGACGGGGTCGTGCGTGACCATGACGATCGTCTGGTCGAACTCGTCGACGCTGCGCCGCAGGAACCCGAGCACCTCGGCGCCCGAGGTGGAGTCGAGGTTGCCGGTGGGCTCGTCGGCGAAGATGATCGACGGCTTCGAGACGAGCGCACGGGCGCAGGCGACGCGCTGCTGCTGACCGCCGGACAGCTCATTGGGCCGATGGCCGAGACGGTTGCGCAGACCGACGGTGTCGATGACGAGGTCGAACCACTGCTGGTCGGGCTTGCGGCCGGCGATGGCCAGCGGCAGCAGGATGTTTTCCTCAGCGGTCAGCGTCGGGATGAGGTTGAAGGCCTGGAAGATGAAGCCGACCCGGTCGCGGCGCAGCCGGGTCAGGTCCTTTTCCTTGAGCCGGGTGATGTCGGTGTCACCGATGTGGGCGCGCCCACTCGTCACAGAGTCCAGGCCGGCCAGGCAGTGCATGAGCGTCGACTTGCCGGACCCGGACGGGCCCATGATCGCGGTGAACTGCCCGGCTCCGATGTCGAGGTCGATCCCGTCGAGGGCCGCGACACTCGCCTCTCCCTTGCCATACACCTTGCGCAGCTCGTGCGTGCTGGCGGCCACCTGCGTGCCCATGGTCTCCCCACTCTCCTGTTGGTCCGATCTCGTGTCGGCACCAAATCTAGGGTCGGCGGGATCGTCGGGTCACTGGGGTATCCCCCCGCCCGGCCCCACGGGCGGGCACGAGGACGAAGGGGGGCGCGCCCCCCTCAGACCTCCTCGGTGGCGACCACCCGCAGGCGCGGGTGGTCGTGGTCGCCGTCCACGACGTCGCCGGTGACCCAGCTGAGGGTGAGGCGCCCGTCGTGCACCTCGGCGATCGCGAGGTTGTTGTCGAACCACGGTCCCCGGGTCAGCTGCCACGGGTGGTTCAGGGGCGGGACCCCCTTCGTCCGCTGCGACAGCCACCGCATGGGCCGCACGAGCCCGCGGGCCATCTGCGACATCAGGACACGCAGACCGCGCGGCATCGGGTTGCGGATCGGGCTGCACACGGCCTGGACGATCCGGCTGCTCGCTCCGGCGCCACCCGGGTCGCTGATCTCGGCGATGTACGAGTGGTGCACGTCGCCGGAGAGGAAGGTGATCGTGGCCGGCGCCCGACCGCGCTCGCCGCGGGCCACGGCCAGGACGAGGTCGAGGACCTCGACGAACCCGGCCTGGAAGGCGCCCCAGTGCTCGAGGTCGACGACCTGCCGCAGGGCCTCGGTGGCCCGCCGCACCGGGCGTGGCCGGTCCGGACCGGCGAGGGCCTCGCTGATCGCCTCGGCGTCGTGCAGCCCGGGCGGGAGGAGGAAGGGGAGGGACGTCCCGATGAAGAGGTGGTCCAGGTCGCCGACCATCTCCGCGTCGAGCCAGGCCAGCTCGTCGGCGTCGAGCATGGAGCGGCGGTCGGGCTCGAGGACCCGCGCTGCGCGCGAGTCGAGCATGACGAGCTTGGACCCGCCGAGCGCGCGGGTGTAGCTCCAGCGGTAGGTCTCCGGCTGGCGGTCGACCCTCTCCGCGAGCGCGCGCAGGGGCTGCGTGAGGTCGACCTCGCCGGGTCCTGCCCCGTCGAGCCGGGACCAGATCTCGTCCCGGGCGAGCTCCTCCGGCGCGAGGTTGCCGATGTGCTGGTGGACCCAGTAGCTGGTGAGACCGGCGACGAGCCGCTCGTGCCACCAGGGTGTGCGATTGATCTCGCGATGCCAGGACCACGAGGTGTTCCAGTCGTCGCGGATGTCGTGGTCGTCGAAGATCATGGCGCTCGGCACGACCGACAGGACCCACCGGATCGCGGGGTCGCTCCACGCCAGCCCGTAGAGGTGCGCGTACTCGGCGTAGTCCTTGATCTCCTCGCCGGGCGGTTCGTCGAGGTCGCGGCGGGAGGCGATGAACTCGCGCATCTGCGGGCTCGTCTCGTCGGCGTACACCTGGTCGCCGAGCAGGGCGAGCACGTCGGGTCGGCGGGTCCTGTCCTCGGCGAGCGCCAGGGCGAAGGTGCGCAGGGCGTCGACGCCGTGGCTGCGGTGATGCTCCTCGTCGTGCGGCACGCTCGTACGGCAGGAGCCGAAGGCCACGAGCGGTGGCCGGCCGTGGTCGATGGTCGCCAGGCTCGACGGCGGGAAGGGGGAACCGGCGAGCGGCCAGACGACCTCACCGTCGACGCGCACCGAGTACTCGTGGGTGCTGCCGGGCTCGAGGTCGTCGAGCAGGACGAGGGCGTAGTGGTGGCCCTCGACGACGAAGGTGGCAGCGTGCCACTCCCGGCCGGCGGCGACGACGGTCACCATGGCGGGGGCGGCGATCTCGACCCAGATCGAGGCGTAGTGCTCCCCGACGAACCGCAGGAGGGGGCCGAGGACGAGGGTCGGCGTGGTACTGGTCATCCGACCATCGTCGTCCGAGGCGCTGGGAGCGTGCTGACCGGGTGGCGTCAGCGACGCAGCCGGCGCAGCAGCAGCCCGAGGGCGAGCAGTCCGCCGAGTGCGGCCGCGAGCTGCGGCCCGTAGGCGCGCAGCAGGACGGGCAGCGCGGTGGCGCCCAGGTCGATGGCGTCGTCGCTGCCCGAGGTGGGTGCGCTCCGGACGGGCGCGGAGGTCCTGGCTGCCGCTGAGGGGGCGGGCGTCGCCGCAGTGCCGGCCGAAGCTGTCGCCGCCGACGATGCCGACGCCGGCGCGGTCGACGACGCCGACGACGCGGCCGCCGCCGAGGGGCTTGGCGCGGCGGACGCGGGC
>NZ_BCSQ01000044.1 GCF_001570945.1 Janibacter anophelis NBRC 107843 | reverse complement strand
GCTCGGGTCCGGCGACGTCGGCTCGGTGCTGCCCTCGGTCACCGTGACGGTGGCGATCTGCGAGTTCTCCGAGACGTTGGTGCAGTTGAGCGTGACGTTGGTCTTGTAGCCGCCGTCCTCGCCGTAGCCGCGGATGTAGGCCTGGAAGTCGCCGGCGGTGATCGTGTACTCACCCGCGCGGGTCAGCTCGGTCGGCTCGATGGCTCCGGTGGCGGTCACGACGAGCTCGCCGCTGGCCGGCACGTCGGTCATCGGGACCTCGAGCGGCATGACGCCGTCCGCGCTCTCGGTGGCGTCGGCGATGGTGAAGGTGGCCTGGTTGCGCGCGTCCTGCGCGTTCAGGCCGCTGTCGGCCTCGGCGGCCGCGGTCGCGGCGTTGGGGCCATCGACGGAGCGCACCGCGAGCAGCCCGTAGAGGGAGTCGCGACGGGAGTCGGGGATCGTCACCGTGGCGGTGACGGCGGACTCGATGACGTCACCGGTCTCGGCCTCGGCCGGGATGTCGGCGGTCAGCTCGACGGAGACGCTGGGGTCGCCCTCGACCTCGCCGATGTTGAGCACGCTGTAGGTGCACTCGTACTGCTGCGTCACCGTGGCGGCCTGGGCCGGCGTCGCCATCAGGCCGACACCGAAGGCGCTCAGCCCCGTGACGAGGGCGGCACCTGCGGACAGGCGGGTCTTGAGGCGCTTGGCCATGTTCTCCCCTTGCATCGTTGCTCGCGTCAGCCCGGAGGGACGACGTCTGTCGGTCGTCAACTTACCGGCCCCTGAGAGGGCTCACAACCTTTTCGCAGACTTTTATTACCCGCTGGTCACGTGACGCCGGTCTCGTCCGCCCACTACTTGTCGACGTCGCCGACGACGAAGAACATCGAGCCCAGCACCGAGACCATGTCGGCGACGAGGCAGCCGGGCAGCAGTTCGCGCAGCACCTGCACGTTGCTGAAGGAGGCGGAGCGCAGCTTCAGCCGCCAGGGCGTCTTGTCGCCCCGGGAGACCAAGTGGTAGCCGTTGAGCCCGAGTGGGTTCTCCGTGGCGGTATAGCGCTCGCCCTCGGGCACCTTGAGCACCTTGGGCAGGCGCTGGTTGATCGGACCCCGCTCGAGGGAGCGCAGCCGGTCGACGCAGGCATCGGCGAGGTCGAGGCTCACGTGGGTCTGCTCGAGCAACACCTCCAGGCGGGCCAGCGAGTCGCCCGCCGAGCGCAGGACGACGCGGCCGGGACCCCCTTCGTCGAAGAGCTCGCCGTAGGCGAGGTAGGGCGCGTCGCGACGCAGGTCGAGGTCGACCCCGCTCGCCCGCGCGATCGGCCCGGAGACCCCGTAGGCCTCGGCGAGCGAAGGGGGCAGCACGCCCACCCCGCGCGTGCGCGCCTCGAGGATCTCGTTGCCGACGATGAGCGACTCCAGCTGCGGCATCCGGGCGCGGACCGCGGCGACGGCCGCGGTCACCCGGTCGAGCCACCCGGCGGGCAGGTCCTCCTTGAGCCCCCCGACCCGGTTGAACATGAAGTGCATCCGCCCGCCGGAGATCTCCTCCATGACCGCCTGGATCTCCTCGCGCTCGCGGAAGGAGTAGAAGATCGGCGTCATCGCGCCGAGCTCCAGCGGGTAGGAGCCGAGGAACATCAGGTGGTTGAGCACCCGGTTGAGCTCCGCGAGCAGGGTGCGTGCCCACGTCGCCCGCTCGGGGATCTCCATGCCGAGCATCGCCTCGACGCCGAGCACGACGCCCAGCTCGTTGCCGAAGGCCGACAGCCAGTCGTGCCGGTTGGCCAGGACGGTGATCTGGCGGTAGTCGCGCACCTCGAAGAGCTTTTCGGCGCCCCGGTGCATGTACCCGACGATCGGGTCCGCGGAGACGATGCGCTCGCCGTCGAGGACGACGCGCAGGCGCAGCACGCCGTGGGTGGCCGGGTGCTGGGGGCCGATGTTGAGCACCATGTCGGCGCTGGCCAGGGACCCGTCGCCCACCCCGACGTCGAGGGTCCGGGTGCCGGGGCCCGGTGCGCTCGTCATGCCCGCCAGTATGCGTCAGGCGGGGCCGACGGGGCACGATGGTCGGGTGCCCAGCAGGACGCGCCGTGCGGGTGCGGGGGCGAGCGCCCTCGTGCTCGGCCTCACCCTGCTCGCGGGGTGCAGCGACGGGACGGGCGAAGGGGAGAGCGCCACGGGGACGGCCGCGGTCGAGTCCCGTGCGGTGCTGGACCCGTGGTTCGAGGCGGTGCGCGACTCCGACGACGAGCCCGCGCGTGCCGTGGTTCTCGGCGACTCCGTGAGCGAGGGCTACGGACTGTCGGACCACCTCGAGCGTCGGTGGGTCGACCGGCTGCAGGCCGGTCTGCGGGGCCGTGCCGGCGTCGCGGGCTGTCCGACCTCGCCCGGGGGGTGGCACGGCACCACCTCCCTCGTCCCGGCCGACTACCGCGCCCCGACGCTGCCGGACCCGGTCGTCGCCGGCCGCACCCTCAGCGCGCCGACGGTCGGCCCGGGGGGTCGTGGGCTCACCCTCGCCCCGGGCGCGTCGGTCACCTGGACGGTGGCGGCCCGCTCCGTCGACGTCGGCTACCGCACCCGGTTCGCCGGGGGACCGCTGCGGATCGAGGTCGACGGGCAGCCACCCAGCGACGCCATCGCCGTCTCGACCGACACCGACCCGCAGGCCCAGCGCAAGGTGTGGTCCTCGGGTGACCTCGGCCCCGGGACGCACACGATCACCGTGCGCAACCCCCTTCCGCCCTCGAGCACGAAGTGGACCACCGTCACCGACCTCACGCCCTACCGCGGCGATCGCGGACGCTGCGTGCACGTGCTCGACGCGTCCCGCTCCGGCGTCGCCGCACGGACGATCGCCCAGACACCGACCTACCTGCGCGACACCCTCTCCCTCGACCCGGACCTGCTGCTCGTGCCGCTGGGGTTCAACGACCGACGGGCCGACACAGGGGCCGAGGAGTTCGGCCGCAGCCTCGACCAGATCATCCAGCAGGCCCGCGGCATGGGCTACGAGGGGCCGATCCTGCTCGTCGGCTGGTTCACACCCGCCCCGGACCCCGGTCGCGAGCCGTGGGCGGACTTCCTGCGCCAGATGCAGCAGCGGACGGAGCACGACGGGGTGAGCTACGTCGACCTGTCCGTCGTCCTGCCGCAGGCGGACCCGAGCTCGCAGTACTACCTCGACGGGCTGCACCCCTCGGCCGCCGGGCAGCCGCTCATCGCGTCGAGCCTGGTCGACCTGCTCGCGCCGCGCGACGAGGTGGAGGAGACCTCCGCGACCACAGGGTCAGCCGACCCGTCGTGACGCCCAGACGAAGTCGCCCGGCCCCGGGCCCGTGAGCGCCGCGGCCCGGGAGGCCCGGGCGAGGTCGGCGAGGTAGCCGGCGGGGTCGCTGCGGGCGAGGTCGAGCGTGGGCCGGGTGCCGTCGACGCCCAGGTCGCGCAGGACCTGCCGCTGGCTGCGCAGGTCGTCCGCGCCGAGCGAGTCCATGGCCACGTGAGCCGTGAGGTCGCAGCGGCCGTCGGGGACCGGTGCGCACGAGGTCCCGTCGACGAAGCCCACGAGCGTGCCCGCGGCCGGGCGGGTGCCGCGCTCGTGCCCGTAGTCGACGGCGACGACGAGCCCGGAGGCGACCCGGTCGACGAGGCCGGCGAAGGCGGCATCGCGCGAGCGGCCGACCTCGACCCGGTCGCCGGGGGCGCGTGGGCCGGGCCAGTGCTCGTCGGCCCAGCGCAGGTCGTCACCGTCGAGGGGGTCGCCGAGGGACTCCGTCCCCCTCGGGTCGACGAGCACGGTGCGCAGGGTGCGGTGCTCGTCGACTTCGGCGACCGGGCACGGCACGACGTCGAGCCACTCGTGCGCGAGGACCAACGCGTCGGTCGGTGAGCCGAGGTCCGGCAGGTCCACGCCGCCGGGGGAGCGGACCCACTCGACCCGCGCCGGCAGGTCGCTCGGGGCCTCCACGACATCGACGCCGACGAGCCGTGTGGACGGATCCGCCTGTGCCGCAAGGGCACCCAGCAACTCGCCGCGCCCGCACCCGACGTCGACGATGGTCGTGAGGCCGTGCCGACGGGCCAGCTCGAGGAGGGCGCCCGCGAGGAGGTCGGCCGCGGGACCGTTGGCCGAGGTGGCGAAGTGCCCGGCCGGGCCCTCCGGGCGCCGGTAGAACCCCCCTTCGCCGTACAGGGCGTCCGCCCACGCCTGCTCCCACGTCCGCACCGCCGCATTGTCCACCACCGCCCGCCCCCGCCCGCGCGCATCTGCCCGGGGAAATGCAACCTCTTGATGCCGAGACTTTGCATCTGCCCGGGGAAATGCAACCTCTTGATGTCGAGACTCTGCATTGCCGTAGGGGAATGCAGTCTCGTGGTGGCGAAGGGGGGCGGTTGCCCGGAGGGGCGGGCGGGCGAAGGGGGCGGGTAGCGTCGGGGCGGTGAGCAGCCCTGCACCGCAGCCCCCTCCCGCGCCCCGCCACCGACCGACGCTGCGCGTCGGTGTCGTCGGCGCCGGACGGGTCGGTGCGGTCCTGGGCGCGGCGCTGCGCTCGGCGGGCCACGAGGTCGTCACCGTCTCCGCGGTCTCCGACGCCTCCCGCGACCGTGCGGAGGTCCTCCTGCCGGGCGTCCCCGTGCTGCCCGTCCCCGAGGTCGTGCGCTCCGCCCAGCTCGTGCTGCTCGCCGTGCCCGACGACGCCCTGACCGACCTCGTCGCCGGTCTGCACGCCACCGACACCTGGGTGACCGGACAGCTCGTGGCCCACACCTCGGGGCGGCACGGGCTGACCCCCTTCGCCCCGGTCGCCGACCGGCTGCTGCCGATGGCGATCCACCCCGCGATGACCTTCACCGGGACCAGCCTCGACCTCGCGCGCCTCAGCGAGTGCTGCTTCGGCATCACGACACCGGACGAGCTGCGGCCGGTCGCCGAGGCGCTCGTCGTCGAGATGGGCGGGGAGCCGGTGTGGGTGGCGGAGGAGGCGCGCGGTCGCTACCACGCAGCCCTCGCGCACGGCAGCAACCACATGGTCACGCTCGTCGCCCAGGCGATGGAGGTCCTGCGCTCGGCGGGCATCGAGCCGGCCGACCGGGTGCTGCGCCCGCTGCTGCAGGCGAGCCTGGACAACGCGCTCTCCTCGGGCGACGCGGCCCTCACCGGTCCGGTGGCGCGCGGCGATGCCGGTACCGTGTCGGCGCACCTGACGGAGCTGGGCCCACTGGCGGAGGACATCGCCCCCGCCTACCGGGCGCAGGCCCGGGCGACCGCGCTGCGGGCCGCCCGCGCCGGCCGACTGCGCGAGGATGCTGCCCGCACGATCCTGACCGCCCTCGACGAGGAGACCCGATGACCACCGCCCCCGTCGTCGCCCGCACGCGCGACGAGTTGGCCACCGCCCGCGCCGACCTCACCGACGGCGAGGTCGCGGTCGTCATGACGATGGGCGCGCTCCACGAGGGCCACGCGCGGCTCATCCGCACCGCCCGCGAGCGCGCCCGGCACGTCGTCGTGACGATCTTCCTCAACCCGCTGCAGTTCGGGCCCAAGGAGGACCTGTCGCGCTACCCGCGCACCTTCGACGCCGACCTGGAGATCTGCACCCGTGAAGGGGTCGACCTCGTCTTCGCGCCGACGCCCGACGTCATCTACCCCGACGGCGACCCCGGCGTGCGCATCTCGGCGGGTCCGCTCGGTGACGTGCTCGAGGGGCAGTCCAGGCCGGGTCACTTCGACGGCATGCTCACGGTCGTCGCCAAGCTCATGCACCTGACCGCGGGCGACCTCTTCTACTTCGGGCAGAAGGACGCCCAGCAGCTGCTCCTCATCCGTCGGATGGCGCGCGACATCGACTTCCCCGCCACCGTCGTCGCGGTCCCCACGGTCCGCGAGGAGGACGGCCTGGCCCTCAGCAGCCGCAACATGTACCTCTCCGAGAGCGACCGGGAGACGGCGCTCGCGCTCTCCCGGGCGCTGCGTGCCGGGGCGGCCCGCGCCGAGGAGGGTCCCTCCGCCGTGCGGCGCGCCGCCCGCGAGGTGCTCGTGGAGGAGCCGCTCGCCCTCGTCGACTACCTCGTGCTCGTCCATCCGACGACGCTCGACCACGTGCCCGAGTGGTACAAGGGCGAGGCCCTGCTCGCCGTCGCCGCCAAGGTCGGCACGACCCGGCTCATCGACAACCTGCCGGTCCACGTCGGGCCCGGGGGCGGGGCGCGCGAGGTCTTCTCCGACCACCCGGAGGCCGCACCGCGCTGGTGACGCCGCGGATTCTGAGAGACTGGCCAACGGTCAACCGCCGAGACGAAGGACATCCTCGTGCAGCGCTTCATGCTCCACAGCAAGATCCACCGGGCCACGGTCACCCAGGCCGACCTGCACTACGTCGGGTCGCTGACGATCGACATGGACCTCATGGACGCCGCCGGGATGCTCCCCGGCCAGCAGGTCGACGTCGTCGACGTCGACAACGGCTCGCGCCTGACGACCTACGCCATCGAGGGCGAGCGCGGCAGCGGCATCGTGTGCATCAACGGCGCGGCCGCCCGGCTCGTCTCGCCAGGTGACATCGTCATCATCATCGCCTACGCCGCGATGGACGACGACGAGGCGCGGACCTTCGAGCCCAATGTCGTCTTCGTCGACGGCGACAACCGGATCGTCGAGCAGTACCACGACGCCGGTGACGTGCCCGACGGCTACGGGCTGAAGACCTCGGCCGTCACCCACCGCGAGCACCCCGCGGACGGCTCGGCAGGTGCCTGACGCCCCCTTCGCCCTCCCGCGCTACCTCACCTCGCCGACGGCGGGGTGGACGACGCAGGCGGACGTGCTCGTCGTCGGGTCCGGCATCGCCGGCCTGACGTGCGCCCTGCGGCTGCGCGAGCACGTCGACCGGGTCCTGCTCGTCACCAAGACCGAGCTGTCGGCCGGGTCGACGACCTGGGCCCAGGGCGGCATCGCCGCAGCCCTTGCCCCGGAGGACTCGCCGGAGGAGCACCTCGACGACACCCTCGTCGCCGGCGTCGGCCTGTGCGACGAGTCGGCCGTCGAGGTCCTCGTCACCGAGGGCCCGGCGCGGGTGCGCGAGCTGATCGGTCTCGGCGCACGGTTCGACACCGACGCGGCCGGCGAGATCACGCTGACCCGCGAAGGCGGCCACCACCGCGACCGGATCGCCCACGCCGGCGGCGACGCGACCGGGGCCGAGATCTCGCGGGCGCTCATCGCCCAGCTCGAGGCCGTGCGCGCCGACCCCGGCATCGAGGTCATCGAGCACGCGCTCGTCGTCGACCTGCTGACGACCGCGGACGGCGCCGTCGGTGGCGCGACCGTGCACGTCATCGGCGAGGGCGAGATCGACGGCATCGGTGCGGCCCACGCGCGGGCGGTCGTGCTCGCGACCGGCGGGCTCGGCCAGATCTACTCCGCGACGACCAACCCCCCGGTCGCCACCGGCGACGGCATGGCCGCCGCGCTGCGCGCCGGCGCCGCGCTCGCCGACCTCGAGTTCGTCCAGTTCCACCCCACCGTCATGCACCTCGGTGAGGGCGCGACGGGCCAGCAGCCGCTCGTCTCGGAGGCGGTGCGTGGCGAGGGAGCGGTCCTCGTCGACGCCGACGGCGAAGCCTTCATGACCGGGCTGCACCCGATGGCCGACCTCGCCCCCCGCGACGTCGTCGCCCGCGCGATCCTCGAGCGCATGGAGGCCACGGGCACCGACCACGTGTACCTCGATGCCCGCCACCTCGGCGGGGAGTTCCTGGAGCAGCGGTTCCCGACGATCGTCGCGCGCTGCCGCGAGCTCGGGATCGACCCCGCGACCGAACCGATCCCCGTCGCGCCGGCGCAGCACTACGCCTCCGGCGGCGTGCGCACCGACCTGCGCGGCCGGACCAACCTCGAGGGCCTCTACGCGTGCGGCGAGGTCTCGTGCACGGGCGTCCACGGTGCCAACCGCCTCGCGAGCAACTCGCTGCTCGAGGGGCTCGTCTTCGCCCACCGGATCGCCGAGGACCTCACCCGCAGGCTCGGCGCCGGTGAGCTGCCGGCCACGCCCACGACGGTCGAAGGGGGCAGCGCCCTCCTCGACTCCCGGCACCGCCGCGAGCTGCAACGGATCATGACGAAGGGGGTGGGCCCCCTTCGCTCCGCCGCGTCCACCGAGGAGGCGCTCGAGGCGCTCGCCGGACTCGCCCGCCTGCCCGGCGACGAGGCCGAGCCCGGTCCGCTGTCGTGGGAGACGACCAACCTGCTGCACCTCGGGCAGTCGCTGGCCACCGCCGCCCACCTGCGCGAGGAGACCCGCGGAGGGCACGTGCGCCGCGACCACCCCGAGCACGACGACGCGCAGTGGTCGGCCCACCTCGTGCACGTGCGGGACCCGTACGACGGGGAGCCGGCCGTCATCCGGCTCGACGTCGACCTCGCCTGGCCGGAGGGCGACGAGGAGGACGACGAGGACCCGCAGGAGGGCACCCAGTGAGCACGCTCGACTTCCCGCTCGACGCCGCGCGGCGGCTCGTCGACACCGCGCTCGAGGAGGACCTCGGACCACAGGGGCTCGACGTCACGAGCACGGCGACCATCCCGGCCGACCAGCGCGCGACCGGGCACGTCGTCGCCCGTGAGGAGGGGGTGCTCGCCGGCGCACCGGTCATCGAGCTGGTGCTGGAGGGGGTGGCCGCGAGGACGCAGGGGACCTCCGTCGAGGCTGGTTCCTCGCGCCCCAGGGCAGGCACGTCGGTCGAGGTGCGGATCGAGGACGGTACGCGGCTGCGCCCCGGTGACGTCATCGCGGTCCTCGAGGGACCGACCCGTCAGGTGCTCATGGCCGAGCGCACCCTGCTCAACGTCATGTCGCGGCTCTCCGGCGTCGCCAGTCACACCCGACGCTGGGCCGACGCGCTGGAGGGGACCGGGTGCACGGTCCTCGACACCCGCAAGACGACCCCGGGGCTGCGCGCGCTGGAGAAGTACGCCGTGCGCGCCGGGGGTGGGACCAACAAGCGGATGGGCCTCTTCGACGTCGCCATGGTCAAGGACAACCACGTGCTCGCCGCCGGGGGAGTGGCGGCCGCGTTCACCGCGATCCGCAAGCGATTCCCCGACGTGACGATCGAGGTCGAGGTGGAGACCACCGAGCAGGCGATCGAGGCGTTGGAGGTCGGGTCCCGGTTCCTCATGTGCGACAACATGTCCGTCGACCTACTCCGCACGACGGTCGAGGCCGTCCGGGCGTGGGGCGAGCAGCGGGGTGAGGTCGTCGAGATCGAGGCGACGGGCGGGCTGACGCTGGAGGTGGCCGCGGCCTACGGCGGCACCGGCATCGACTTCATGAGCGTCGGGGCGTTGACCCACTCCTCGCCGATCATCGACCTGGCGCTCGACCTCGTCGCGTCGTGCTGAGCGTCCGGGGTCTGGCCAAGGACTTCAGCGGGCGCACGGTCCTCGCCGGTCTCGACCTCGACGTGGCGGCCGGTGAGGTCGTCGCCCTCGTCGGCCCCAACGGTGTCGGCAAGTCGACCGCGCTGCGGTGCGTCGTCGGCGCCGAGACCCCCGACGCCGGCGAGGTCCGTCTCGGCGATCACCCGCTCGACACCCGCCAGCCGCAGACCCGCCGCGCGCTGTGCGCCGTCCTCGGTGACCTCGGTGTGCTGCCGGACCTCACCGTCGCGGAGCACCTCGACCTGCTCGCCCGCGGCCACGCGGTCACCGACCCCGACGCGGTCGTCGCCGGCGCCCTCGACGAGGCGCGCATCGAGCACGTCGCCGACCAGCTGCCGAGGACGCTGTCGTCCGGGCAGGCGCAGCGCTTCGCCCTCGCGACGGCCATGGTCCGGCCCTGGGCGCTCCTGCTCGCCGACGAGCCGGAGCAGCGGCTCGACGACCTGGGCCGCGCGTGGCTGGGTGACTGGCTCGCCGGCCATGCCGCCGCGGGACGGGCCGTCCTTGTCGCCTGCCACGACCCCGAGGTCGTGCGGCGCAGCGGAGCCCGGGTCGTGGCCCTCGAGGGTGATGTCTGAGGTGCTGCCCGAGGCATCGCCCGGGGAGCCGCGGACCGGTGCCGCGGACCCCTTCGTCGGCGACCTCGATGCGGCCCGCCAGTTGCTGCGCGAGCGTCGTCGCGCGACGCACGCCCCCAGCCCGATGCAGGTCGTGCAGGACTGGTACGTCGGGATCTTCATCGCGGCGACGATGCTGACGATGCTCTTCGCCGCCACGGGCCCGGCGATCTTGCGACCGGACTGCGACACCGCGGTCTGCCTCGACCCCGGCGGGTACGCCCTCGTGGCGCTCGGCGCCACAGGACTTGGGCTGCTGGCCGCCGTCGCGGGCCTGCGCTGGGTCGGTCCCGTGTCGACCGACCCGAGCGAGGCGACCTGGATGGTCTCGTCACCCGCCGACCGCGGGCTGCTCCTGCGCGGCCGGGTGCTGCGGGTCGTGGGCGTCGCCGTCGTGCTGGCCGCGAGCTGGGGCGTGCTCGTGGGGTTCGCCGTGGCGCGAGGCGTCGGGTCGAGCCCGGCGCCCGCGGTCGTGGTGATCGCCTGCGCGGCGGTCGGTGCCCTGCTCTGCGTCGTGCTGGTGCCGATCGCACTGCATCGCCAGGGCGGCGCACCGGTCCTGCGGCGGGCGGCGCGGGCCGTCCCCGACGCGGAGCTGATGCGGGCCGGGCAGGTCGTGCAGGCGTTCACCGCCGCCACGACGATGCTCGACACCGTGGCCCTCGAGGTCCTCGCCTCGCGCGGTCGGGTGGCTCGGCGAGGACGCCACCCGAGCCGCCGGGGCGCGGGCACAGGGGCCATGGCCGTCCTCGTCCACGAGCTGTGGGCGCTGCGACGCCGACCCGTGCAGGTGCTGGCAGCGCTCATCACCTGCCTCGGTGCTCTCGTCGCCGGCCTGCTGCTCGGACGGCTGGCCGGGACCCTGCTCGCGGCGCTCGCGGTCCTCGCGGTCGTCCGCGTCAGCGCCGGCGGCCTCACGGCGTGGCTGACCGCCCCGGGGTTGCGTCGTGCTCTGCCGGCCCACCCCGCCGCGGTGACCGCGGTCCTGGCGGGTCCCCCCTTCGTCCTCGCGGTGGTGGGGGCGGCCGTCGCGCTCGCGCCGCTCGGCCTGCCCTGGTGGGCGCCGGTGCTCCTCGCGCTCGCCGCCACCGCTGGCGGGATGCGGGCGTGCGACCCGCCCCCCGGCCTGGGCGTCGCGCTCTCCACACCGGGTGGGGCGGTGCACGTCGGCCTCGTCCAACGGCTGCTGCTCGGCACCGACCTCGCGCTGCTCGGGGCCGGGGCCGTGCTCATGGCCGACGCCGTCGACGCCGGGCCGCTCGTCCTGCTCGCCGGTGTGGCCCTGCTCGGGTGGCAGGTGCTGCGGGAGCGCGACTGAGGACACTGCGGCGGGATTCGGGCCCCGCGGAGGTCGCGGATATCGTGGTCTCCCGTGAGTGAGACGCCCAACGAGACCCCTGTCGACGACGAGCTGCCCGAGCAGATGCGCATCCGTCGCGCCAAGCGCGACCGACTCCTCGCCGACGGCACGGACGCCTACCCGGTCACCGTGGGGCGCACGCACTCCCTCGCCGACGTCGTGGCCGGGTGGGAGCACCTCGAGACCGGTGAGGAGACGCAGGACGTCGTCACCGTCGCCGGGCGCGTGATGTTCGTGCGCAACACGGGCAAGCTCGCCTTCGCCGCGCTGCAGGAGGGCATCGGGACCCGCCTGCAGGTCATGCTCTCGCTCGCCGAGGTCGGCGAGGAGTCGCTCGCGGCGTGGAAGTCCGACGTCGACCTCGGCGACCACGTCGCCGTCACCGGTCGGGTCATCCGCTCCCGCCGCGGCGAGCTGTCGGTCATGGCGACCTCGTGGGTCATGGCGTCCAAGGCGCTGCGCCCCCTGCCGGTGCTGCACAAGGAGCTGTCCGAGGAGGCGCGGGTGCGCCAGCGCTATGCCGACCTCGTCGTGCGCCAGGAGGCACGCGACATGGTGCGGCTGCGGGCCGGCATCGTGCGTGCCATCCGCGAGACGCTGCACGCCCGTCAGTTCATCGAGATCGAGACGCCCGTGCTGCAGCTGGTGCACGGTGGTGCGGCCGCACGTCCTTTCGACACCCACATGAATGCCTTCGACCAGAAGATGTCGCTGCGCATTGCCCTCGAGCTGCCGCTCAAGAAGGCGGTCGTCGGTGGCGTCGACCGGGTCTACGAGATGGGCCGCCTTTTCCGCAACGAAGGTGTCGACTCGACGCATTCTCCGGAATTCACCTCGCTCGAGGCATATGAGGCCTGGGGTGACCAGTTCACGATGGCCGAGCTGATCAAGGAATTGCACCTGGCCGCCGCCGACGTGGCCGGCACGCGCGTGGTGACCACGCCCGCCGGTGAGGTCGACCTCGGGGGTGAGTGGCGCTGGCTCTCCTTCTACGACGGGCTGAGCGAGGCCGTCGGCGAGCAGGTCGACGTCGAGACGCCGGTCGAGCGCCTGAGGGAGATCGCGGCGGCTAAGGGGGTCGAGGTCGACCCCTCGTGGGAGGCGGGCAAGACCGCCATGGAGCTGGTCGCCGAGCTCGTCGAGCCGACCTGCGTGCAGCCGACCTTCATCTGCGACTACCCGGCGATCGCGCAGCCGCTGGCGCGCCCGCACCGCGACAAGCCGGGCCAGATCGAGGCCTGGGACCTCTTCATCGGCGGGGTCGAGCGGGGCACCGCCTTTTCCGAGCTCATCGACCCGGTCATCCAGCGGGAGGTGCTCGAGGAGCAGTCCCGACGGGCGGCCGCGGGTGACGACGAGGCGATGCAGCTGGACGAGGACTTCCTGCGCGCGCTGGAGTTCGGTGCGCCGCCCATGGGTGGGCTCGGCCTGGGCATCGACCGCCTCATCATGCTCTTCACCGGCGCGGGGATCCGCGAGACCATCCTCTTCCCGCACCTGAAGCCCGAGGCCTGAGATGGATGTCATCGGTGAGTACTGGACCTATGCGGCGGCATTGTTGCCGACCGTCGGTGTGGCCTTTCTCTTCTACTGGATCATTCGCTACATGATCGAGGCGGATCGCAGTGAGCGAAAGGCCCTCGCGAAGTGGAATGCCGAGCAAAAGGCCGCCCGTGAGGAGAATGGATCCACGGCATCGGAGAAGGCTGTGGATGAAACGGGAGATTCGCCAAAAGAATGACTATCGTGGGGGCGTATTCAATTCCCTCAGCGATTGGACCTGACCATGGCACAGCGTGTGCAGATCATCCTCGAGGACGATCTCGACGGTGGTGACGCCACCGAGACCGTCACCTTCGGCCTCGACGGCGTGAACTACGAGATCGACCTCAACGACAAGAATGCCGCGGCCCTGCGCGACGCCCTCGCCGGGTACGTCGGTGCCGGCCGTCGCGTCTCCGGCCGCAAGAGCAGCGGCGGCTCGTCCGGCTCGCGATCCAGCAGCGGCGACCTGACCAAGATCCGCGAGTGGGCCCGGTCCAACGGCCACGAGGTCTCCGACCGCGGGCGCATCAGCCAGAAGGTGCGCGACGCCTACGCCAAGGCCAACGGCTGATCCACCCCACCACGGCCCCCGGGCTGCGCGAGGCCCTCGCGCCCCTGGACCGGGCCCTCGCCGTCCTCCAGGTCCGGGTCGCCGACCACGGTGACCCGGACCTCGGCGTGCCCCTGGCGCAGGCCCTGCAGATCGCGCCCGGGTGGATCGAGACCTATCGCGAGCTGACGATCGCGCAGTCGGGCACCGCCCCGCCGGGCATGCCGTCGGCCTTCGTCCTGCAGTACCTCATCGACCCGCTCGCCACGGTCGTCTCGGCCGCGGCGCGGCTGACCCCCTTCGTCCTGTCGACCGATCCGGGGCTGTGGTCGATCGGTCTGGACCCGACCTATCTCTACCCGGTCGCGGTGCAGGTGCGCCCGGGCGACCATCGCAGGGTCGAGGACGACGTCGAGCGGCTCGACGTGGCGTACGAGGCCTACGCCGCGACGGCGCGGGCCATCGCGACCGACCTGCCCTCGCCGACGAAGATGTCCAGCCTCCAGCGCCTCGGCATGGTCGAGGACATGTGGGAGATCTCGCTCGCCCGGCTGGCGGGCGCTCCGCCACCGGAGCGGCAGTCGTGCTGCCTGCTCTATGCGCTGCCCGGGTGCCAGCCCTGCGCGGGCTGCCCGCGACGGGACTGACTCAGCCCTCCAGCAGCGGCGCCAGCAGGTCCCCGTGCTCGTCGAGCCGTTCGAGCACCGTCTCGAAGTCCAGCTGGGTCAGCGCGTCGGCGTCCTGCGCGCCCGCCTCGATCTCGTCCCAGGAGCGCGGCGCGGCGACCCACGGGTCCTCGCGGCCGCGCATCGAGTACGGGCACACGGTCGTCTTGGCCGCGACGTTCTGGCTCCAGTCGAGGAAGACCTTGCCCGGGCGCAGGGTCTTGGTCATCTTCCACAGCACGAGGTCGGGGTGCTTGTGGGTCATCTCCTGCGCCAGCTGCTGCGCCAGGTCGCGCACCTGGTCGCTCGTCAGGTCGCCGCCCAGCCGCGCGTAGAGCTGCATCCCCTTGCTCCCGGACGTCACGGGGTACAGGTCCAGACCGAGCCCACCGAGGCGCTCGCGCAGCAGCAGCGCCACCCGCGCGCACTCGTGCAGCCCCGCGGGCTTGCCGGGGTCGAGGTCGATGACCAGCCGGTCGGGGTTGAGGCGCTCGCCGTCCTCGTCGACGCGCCACTGGGGCACGTGCAGCTCGATGCTGTTGAGGTTGATCAGGTAGGTCAGCTGGGCGAGGTCCTCGACGAGGGGATAGGTCACGTCGGAGACCTGCACGCGCGGCAGCCAGCTCGGTGCCCCGGAGGGCAGGTTCTTCTCGAAGAAGGACATGTCCTCCACTCCGTGCGGGAAGCGCATCCGCGTCACCGGACGGCCCGCGAGGTGCGCCAGCACCGTCTCCCCGGCCCGCGCGTAGTACGAGAGGATCTCTCCCTTCGTCGTCTCGGTGGCGGGGTACATGACCTTGTCGAGCGAGGACAGGCGCATCGTGCGCCCGCCGACCTCGACCCGGGTCACCGCTCCCTTGGACTCAGCCATCGCTGCCCTCCAGGTCCGTGGCGGTCAGGTCGGCGCGCAGGCGCTGATAGGACGGCTGGCGCAGGCGGCCACCGCTGCTGCGCCCCAGGCTCGCGACGTCGATGACGACCTGCGGGTCCACCCAGGTCGTGCCCGTCGCGTCCTCGCGCGGCACCTGGGTGACGAAGGGGGAGTCCGCTCGCTCCAGCGGACGCAGCCGCGTGAGCAGGCCGGCGCCGGCGCGCCCGGCCAGGCCGGACCCGACCCGTCCGACGAACTCCCAGCCCTGCGGACCGGGCTGGCCGACGAGCACGGAGCCGAGCCGTGAGCTGCCCATCTCGGGGCGCCAGCCACCGACGACGACGGAGACGGTGTCGCGGTGCGGGCGCTTGAGCCAGTCGGGGGAGCGCCGACCCGGGAGGTAGGGGGCGCTGCGGCGCTTGGAGACGATGCCCTCGAGCCCCTGCTCGGCGGTGGCCGCGAGGAGCTGCTCGCCGTCGTCGTGGGTGGCCGGCACCTGCCAGCGAGGTCCCTCGAGCTCCAGCTGCTCGAGCAGGGCCCGGCGCGCCGACCACGGCTGGGCCGTGAGGTCCTGACCGAGCAGGCGCAGCACGTCGAAGACCACGAAGGTGACCGGCCGGGCCACCGCAGCGCGGGCCGCCCGGCGCGGGTCGGAGATGTGCATCCGCTCTGCGAGCGCGCCGAAGGAAGGGCGGCCGTCGACGAGGGCGACGACCTCGCCGTCGAGGAGCATGTCGTCGAAGAGGTCGGCCAGCGGCACCAGCTCGGGGAAGGAGCTGGTGACATCACGCTCGGTGCGACTGGTCAGGGTCAGGCCCCCGCCCCGGGCGTCGGCGAGGACACGCATGCCGTCCCATTTGACCTCGTGGGCCCACTCCGGCCCGCAGGGGACCGTCTCGGTGTGGGTCGCGAGCATCGGGCGCATGGACCCATCCTGCCGTCGCACCCCGCCGGCAGCGATATCGTGGCCGGGGCAGCGGGGGCAGGGACCCGCGCCGCAGCAGCCACCAGCGTCAGGGAGGGGGTCCTCGTGAGGGGGGACCAGAGCGCAGAGCGCACCGTCGTCGTCATCGGGGAGGGGTCCCTCGGGGTGACGACCGCCGGCATGCTCGCCTCGGCCGCCATCCGCCGCGAGGGCTGGTCCCTGCTGGCGCAGGGGCCCCCGACGCACCCGGTGGCCCCGACGCCCCCGCCGGCCGCCGGCCGCGGCGGAGTGACCGTCGTGCACCGGCTCGCGCGCGGCAACCGCGAGCTCGTCATCGCGACCGCAGCGATCCCCTTGCACTGGGCGGAGGTCCTCGACCGCGCCGACCAGGTCGTCATCGCCACGACGACCGCGGACCACGAGTCCGCCGCCACGAAGCTCATGGCCCTGCGCGGCTGGGGCGGTGACGCCGCCGAGCTGGCCGCCGGCGCCGTCGTCGTGCTCACCAGGGCGGACCCGAGCCACCCGGCGCCGAGCGAGGTCGTCCCGCGGTTCAGGGGACTGGCCCGCTCGACGCTCGTCGTGCCCCACAGCACTGCGTCGTCGACCGACCCGCTGCAGCAGTCGACCGTGCCCCCGGCCGCCCGCACGGCCTGGGACGGAGTCATCCAGCTCGTCGGCCACGACGAGGTGTCCGAGGACGAGATGGACACCCAGCCGCGCATCGATGTGCGCGACCTCTTCGCCGGTGATCCCGGCGCGACCCCCGGCGCCGGCCACACCCCCTTCGCCCCGGCACGTCCGACCCGCCGGCGCGGCCGGTGGGCACTGCTCGCCGTCGCGGCGGCGCTCGTCGTGGCGCTGGCGGCGATCCCCTTCGTCCTCGCCGGTGGTCTGCCGTGGGGGCAGGACAGCGCCGGGACCTCCGAGCTGGCCCCGGTCGACCCGGTGCACGGGTGGACGAGCCAGGCCGAGTGGGTCTCCCCGGACATCGCCGCCGGGGGACTGCCGCCGACCGTGCTCGTCGCCGAGGGCACGGCGATCACGACGACCGGTGACGCGACGTCGCCGGACCTGATCGCGCTGTCGACCGCGGACGGTGAGGAGCTGTGGACCAGCCCGATCGACGGTGAGCTGACCGCGCCACCGCAGCTGATCTCGTGGCTGGACCAGCCGGCCGTCGTCGCCGCGACCGCCACCGACCTCTACCTGTGGACCGACCTGGCGTCCGCGGAGCGGGCGCCGTCGCCGCGGACCTGGAGCTTCACCGAGACGGGGATGCGGCTCGTGCCCGGCAGCCCCGTCCCCCTGCTCGCGAGCGAGGACACGCTCACCGCGCTCGTGCTGCACGACGGGTCCCTGCGTCGCCGGTCGACCCCCTCGGGCGGGCGCCCGATCGCGGCCGACTTCGAGGGGCGGGTGCTGTCCGTCGCCTCCACCGGCCACTGGTGGTCCTCCGACGCGGACGGGCAGCTGACCGACGGCAAGCTGCTCGCGCCGCCGTCGTACGGCTCGCTGCCGGGCGACATCCTCGGGGTCGCCGGCACGACCCTCGTCGTCAACTGGTCCCGCAACAACCGCACCACCCACCTGGCCGGCTACGACGTCATGGACCAGATGGACGAGACGTGGACCTCGACCGTCCCGGGGCGGGTGCGCATCGACGACTTCGACGTCGCGCCCGACGGGAAGTGGGCCACGGCCGGCACCGTCGCGCTCGACCTGGCGACGGGCACGGACAAGGACCTCGGCGACGACTGGCAGACGGTCGGGATGGCCGGTGACCGGGCATGGTCGCGCACCGACGTGACCGACCGGACCGGACGGACCACGCAGCTGCCGGAGCCCGTCGCCGACCCCGCCGGGGTGCCCGTCGCCGTCACCGGCACCGGCCTCGGGTTGATCGTCGCCTCGGAGGCCGGCGGACCGGCGCGCATCTACGCCTTGCGACCGGACCCCGACGCGTAGTCTGGACGCGACGCTCACCGGCAGGAGGACACATGCGAGCGATCTGGAAGGGCGCGGTCTCCTTCGGCCTGGTCAACGTGCCCGTGAGGCTGTACTCCGCGACCGAGAACCACGACGTCCAGTTCCGCCAGGTGCACCGCACCGACGGTGGTCGGATCCGCTACAAGCGCTTCTGCACCATCGACGGCGAAGAGGTCGCCTACGACGACATCGCCAAGGGCTACGAGACCGAGGACGGCAACATGATCGTCCTGACGGACGAGGACATGTCCGAGCTCCCGACGCGCAGCAGCAAGGAGATCAGCGTCGAGAAGTTCGTGCCCGAGGAGCAGATCGACCCGATGCTCCTCGACAAGAGCTACTACCTCGAGCCGGACAAGTCCGCGACCAAGCCCTATGTCCTGCTGCGTGAGGCGCTCGAGGTCCAGGGGCGCATGGCGGTCGTCACCGTCTCGATCCGCACCCGGATGACGATGGCCGTGCTGCGGGTGCGCGACGGCGTCATCGTCATGCAGACCATGCTGTGGCCCGACGAGATCCGGGCGGCCGACTTCGCGACGATCGAGGACCAGGAGGTCAGCGAGCGCGAGATGTCGATGGCCCGGATGCTCATCGACGAGCTCGCCGGTGACTACGACCCCGACGAGTACGAGGACGACTACGCGCAGGCCGTCGAGGCGCTCGTGCGCGCCAAGCTCGAAGGGGGCGAGGTCCAGCAGGTCGAGTCCGACGAGGAGGAGTCGGGCGAGGTCGTCGACCTGCTCGCCGCACTCGCCCGCTCGGTGGAGAAGGCCAAGGCCTCGCGCGGCGAGAGCTCCGAGCCGGCGACGAAGGCCCCGGCGAAGAAGTCCACCGCGAAGACTGCGACGAAGAAGGCCGCGGCGAAGAAGGCCCCCGCCACGAAGGCCGCGGCGAAGAAGACCGCCGCGAAGAAGTCGACGGCCAAGAAGGCTCCCGCCAAGAAGGCTCCCGCGAAGGCCACGAAGAAGAAGGCGAGCTGAGACTCCCTTCGTCATGCCCGAAGGCCACACCCTCCACCGCATCGCCCGCGACCTCCACGGCACCTTCGCCGGAGAGGTCGTCGAGGTGTCCTCACCGCAGGGCCGATTCGCCTCTGGCGCAGCGCTGCTCACCGACCACGAGCTGATCGAGGCGCGGGCGCACGGCAAGCACCTCTTCGTGGAGTTCGCCGGCGAGCGCGTCCTGCACGTGCATCTGGGACTCATCGGCACCTTCACCATCGACGCCGCGGCGTACGTGGGGGAGCGGCCGGTCATCGGGCAGGTGCGCTGCCGGATCGCGACCGAGGCGCACGTCGCCGACCTGCGCGGCCCGATGACGTGCGCCGTCATCACGCCCGAGCAGGAGGACGCGGTCCACGCCAAGCTCGGCCCGGATCCGTTGCGCGACAGCGACGGTGGGCCCGCGTGGGAGCGCATCCGGCGCTCGCGCAAGTCGATCGCGGCGCTGCTCATGGAGCAGGACGTGCTCGCCGGCGTGGGCAACGTCTACCGCTGCGAGGTCCTCTTCCGCCACCGGATCAACCCGGCGACACCGGGTGAGCGCCTCAAGCGCGCGTCGTGGGACCTCATCTGGACCGACCTGCGCCGTCTGCTGCCGCTCGGCGTCGCGACGAGTCGCATCGTCACCGTCGACGAGCAGGTCGAGCAGGTCGAGTCCGCCCTGGCGAAGGGGGAGGACGTGCACCTCGACGAGCGGACGAGCTTCGTCTACAAGCGCACCGGCGAGGCGTGCGTCGTGTGCGGGTCCACGGTGCGCGCCAAGGACGTGGCCGGGCGGACGCTCTACTGGTGCGGGAACTGCCAGCGACGCAGCTGAGTCAGGCCCGCTCGGGCCGCGTCAGGTGCACGACCTCGGGCGGCAGCCCCCACTCGTCCCGGCCCAGGCGCGACATCGGGCGCAGCGCCTCCATGCTCGGGTGGCCGTCGACGAGGGCCTCGTCCGCGACGGTGATCGCGAGGACGTCGCCGAGCACGAGGTGGGAGTTGCCGAGCTTGATGCTCGAGTGCAGCCGGCACTCGGTGGAGGCGGGCGAGTCCGCGACGCGCGGCACGGGGACGAGGGCGCTCGGCTCGAGGTGGAGCCCGAGCGTCTCGGCCTCGTCGACGTCCGGGTCGAAGGGGGCGCTGCTCGCGTTGGCGAGCTCGGCGAGGTCCGCGCTCACGAGGTTGACGACGAAGTGCCCGGTGGCCAGCACGTTGCGCAGGGTGTCCTTGCGGCCGACGGACGCGAAGCTGACGATCGGCGGCCGGGCGCAGGCGACGTTGAAGAAGGAGTGCGGGGCGAGGTTGCCGACGCCGTCCGACCCGAGACTCGTGATCCACGCGATCGGGCGGGGCACGACCACGGAGGTGAGCAGCGCATAGGCGTTGGTGTCGGGGTCCTTCACGTCGAAGACGGTGCGCATGTGCGCCAGCGTAGGCACGCCGCGCGTTGTCCACAGGTGGCGCGGCACTCCGCTGCGGCAGGAGCGACGGCTCCCTAGCGTCGGGGACATGACGACACACCTGGGTCCCGCAGCCGTCCACCCTCACTCGTCGGCGGCCCCACAACCGGCGCCCGTCGGTCTGGCGATCACGACGCAGATCGTCGCGGCGACGTGGATGGTGCTGGCCGTGGCCCGCGCCATCGTGGGGGCCGTCGCGGTGAGCAGCGTGACCGGTGGGCGCGTGGACCCCGAGTTCGCCTTCTTCCTCGTCGACGCGCTCGCCGGGGTGTTGGGGCTCGTCCAGCTCCTGGCCCTGATCTTGGGCGGCCTGTGGCTGTACCTCTTCGTCGTTGCCGCTCGTGAGATCAACCGGGAGGCGTGGCACGAGCGCGCGGCCTACTGGGGTCCCCTTGGCTGGATCGCGCCCATCGTGAATCTCTGGTTTCCCTACCAGGTGGTGCGCGACGGAGCAGCTGCCGTGGGTCTTCGATCGCGAATGCTTCCGTGGTGGTGGGCCGGGTGGATCAGCCTCTCCGTGCTCGCCCTCGTGGAGGGCGTGGTGCTGTCCTCATCGCCCTACGACCTGTCCCCGTGGGTCATCTCGATGGCCGTCCTGGCCGTGCTGACGGTCGTCACCGGCGTGCTGTGGATCGTGATCGTGCGGTCCATGACCGCTGCTGCGAGGGCTGCGACTACGGTCAGGACATGAGCATCGTGAAGATCAACGCCATCAGCGTCCCCGAGCAGGGTCGTGAGGAGCTCGAGCGTCGCTTCGCCGCTCGCCAGGGCACGGTCGACAGTGCGCCCGGGTTCGAGGGATTCCAAGTGCTGCGCCCGACCGAAGGGGGCGACCGCTACTTCGTCGTCACCCGGTGGGCCGACGAGGAGTCCTTCGCCGCGTGGCGTGACGGTGACGCCCGCGCGGCCCACGCCGGGGAGGGCAAGAAGCCGGTGGCGACCGGCGCCGAGCTGCTCGGATTCGACGTCGTCATCGACGTCCCCGCGCCCTGATCTCGAGGCTTCGGCCGCGGACGGCCTGCGCACCTCGATCAACGAGATCGCTCGTATCCGTCCGCTGAGAGCGAACAGGGGGTGACCCCCTTCGCCTCATGGAACAGGGTCGGGGGTACCGGCGTTGTGACCCGTGAGAGGCTCGCCCCCCGGCTCTGGGGGCGGGCACGGTTAGCATCGAGGTCTGAGCACCACGTGAAGGGGAAGATCCCATGTTCGAACGGTTCACCGACCGGGCCCGCCGGGTCGTCGTCCTCGCCCAGGAGGAGGCGCGCCTCCTCAACCACAACTACATCGGCACCGAGCACATCCTGCTCGGCCTGATCCACGAGGGCGAAGGGGTGGCCAGCAAGGCCCTCGAGTCGCTCGGCGTCTCCCTCGACGCCGTCCGTGAGCAGGTCCAGGACATCATCGGTCCCGGCCAGCAGGCGCCGTCGGGGCACATCCCCTTCACCCCGCGCGCGAAGAAGGTCCTCGAGCTCTCCCTGCGTGAGGCCCTGCAGCTCGGCCACAACTACATCGGCACCGAGCACATCCTGCTCGGCCTGATCCGTGAGGGCGAGGGCGTGGCCACCCAGGTCCTCGTCAAGCTCGGCGCGGACCTCGGTCGGGTGCGCCAGACCGTCATCCAGCTGATCTCCGGCTACCAGGGCGGCAAGGAGGGGCAGGCCGCCGGCGTCGGTGCCGGTGCGGGCCCCGCCGAGGGGCAGCCCGCCGGCTCCCTCGTGCTCGACCAGTTCGGTCGCAACCTGACCCAGGCCGCCCGTGAGGGCCAGCTCGACCCGGTCATCGGTCGCCAGCAGGAGATCGAGCGCGTCATGCAGGTGCTCTCGCGCCGCACGAAGAACAACCCGGTCCTCATCGGTGAGCCCGGGGTCGGCAAGTCGGCCGTCGTCGAGGGCCTCGCCCAGGACATCGTCGACGACAACGTGCCCGAGCCGCTCAAGGACAAGCAGCTCTACACGCTCGACCTCGGCTCGCTCGTCGCTGGCAGCCGCTACCGCGGTGACTTCGAGGAGCGCCTGAAGAAGGTGCTCAAGGAGATCAAGACGCGCGGCGACATCATCCTCTTCATCGACGAGATCCACACGCTCGTCGGTGCGGGTGCCGCCGAGGGCGCCATCGACGCCGCGAGCATCCTCAAGCCGATGCTCGCCCGCGGTGAGCTGCAGACCATCGGTGCCACGACGCTCGACGAGTACCGCAAGCACATCGAGAAGGATTCGGCGCTGGAGCGTCGCTTCCAGCCGATCCAGGTCGCCGAGCCGTCGCTGCCGCACGCCATCGAGATGCTCAAGGGGCTGCGCGACCGCTACGAGGCCCACCACAAGGTGACCATCACCGACCCGGCGATCGTCGCGGCGGTCACGATGGCCGACCGCTACATCAACGACCGCTTCCTCCCGGACAAGGCGATCGACCTCATCGACGAGGCGGGCGCGCGCCTGCGCATCCGCCGGATGACGGCTCCGCCGGAGCTGAAGGAGTTCGACGACAAGATCGCCAAGGTGCGCCTCGAGAAGGAGTCGGCCATCGACGGCCAGGACTTCGAGAAGGCCGCCGGTCTGCGCGACGACGAGAAGAACCTGCTCAACGAGAAGGCCAAGCGCGAGGCCGAGTGGAAGGCCGGCGACATGGACGTCGTCGCCGAGGTCGACGAGGAGCTGATCGCCGAGGTGCTCGCCGCCTCGACCGGCATCCCCGTCTTCAAGCTCTCCGAGGAGGAGTCGACGCGTCTGCTCAACATGGAGCAGGAGCTGCACAAGCGGGTCGTCGGCAACGACGACGCGATCAAGGCGCTCTCGCAGGCCATCCGTCGCACCCGCGCCGGCCTGAAGGACCCGCGTCGCCCCGGCGGCTCGTTCATCTTCGCCGGCCCGACCGGTGTGGGTAAGACCGAGCTGGCCAAGGCGCTGTCGGAGTTCCTCTTCGGCGACGAGGACAGCCTCATCACGCTCGACATGTCGGAGTACTCGGAGAAGCACACGGTCAGCCGTCTCTTCGGCTCGCCCCCCGGCTACGTCGGCTACGACGAGGGTGGCCAGCTGACGGAAAAGGTCCGCCGCAAGCCCTTCTCCGTGGTCCTCTTCGACGAGGTCGAGAAGGCCCACCCGGAGATCTTCAACTCGCTGCTGCAGGTGCTCGAGGACGGCCGCCTCACCGACTCGCAGGGTCGGATGGTCGACTTCAAGAACACGGTCATCATCATGACGACCAACCTCGGCACCCGGGACATCTCCAAGGGCGCGATGGGCTTCACCTCCGGCACCGACCAGCGCACGGACTACGAGCGCATGAAGGCCAAGGTCACCGACGAGCTGAAGAACCACTTCCGCCCGGAGTTCCTCAACCGCGTGGACGACACGATCGTCTTCCCGCAGCTGAGCCCGGAGGAGATCGTGCAGATCGTCGACCTGGAGGTCGCCAAGCTCGACAAGCGGCTCAAGGACAAGGACATGGGCATCGAGCTCACGCCCGCGGCCAAGGAGCTGCTCGCCAAGCGCGGCTACGACCCGGTGCTCGGCGCGCGTCCGCTCAAGCGGACCATCCAGCGCGAGATCGAGGACGTGCTCTCGGAGAAGATCCTCTTCGGCGAGCTCACGGCCGGCGAGATCGTGGCGGTCGACGTCGAGGGCGAGGGCAAGGAAGCGGTCTTCACCTTCCACGGCGCGCCCAAGGTCGGCGAGCTCGACATCCCGCTCGTCGAGGCGGGCGACGGCTCCGCGGACTGATTGCTCCGCTCCCGGGGAGTTCGCGCAGCGAGCGCCTCGAGGGGACGAAGGGGAGGTGGCCAGATCACTGGCCACCTCCCCTTCGTCATGCCCGCCGGATACGAACTACTGCCGGCTGCACTTCGTATCGTCGGCCGTAGGTCGAGCCACGGCTGGCGATACCAGGTGGTGCCGGCAGTAGTTCGTCGGATCACCGGCCGGGCGGCGCCCACCTCGGGTCGCGCCCGATGAAGGCCAGGAACTCCTCCTGCACCGTCGCGCCCTCCGGCACCGGCTGCTGCTCGCCGAACTGGCCCGATCCGCGGATCGTCTCCTCCATGGCCCGCATCCCGTCGAGGGCATCGGCGATGAACTGCTCGTCGAGCCGGTCGTCCTGACCCGTGGCCCGGGCGAGGTCCCAGGTGTGGAAGACGACGTCGCTGGTGAAGAACTGGTCGATCATCCGCGGCAGTGGCAGCCGTCCGATGTGCTCGTGGGCGAAGACGATCTCCTCGCTCGCCGGGTCGTCGAGGAGGCGGCGCAGCTGCTCGTCGACCGAGGTCCACGCGCCGACCGGGTCGTCCTCGGCCGACGGTCCGGGCTCGAGCCGGACCGGCGACCCGGCGGCCAGCAGGGCCGGCAGCCACGTCGTCAGGTGGCCGACGACGTCCCGGGCCCGCCACTGCGCGACCGGCGTCGGCGCGTCCCAGTCGTCGGTGCCCCGCACCCGGTCGGCGAAGGTGTCCGCCGCGGACCGGTAGCGGTCCGCGACCGACATCCCGGAGAGTGCGCTCACGCGATCTCACCCGCCTCGAGCATCCTGTCGAGCGCGGCGTAGCCCTCGTTGACGCCGACCTCCATGCCGGAGGCGAGCATCATCTCGCGCGCCTCGAAGGTGCCGACGAGCGAGTGGCCGTGCACCCGCGTCCAGCCGTCGCCGAGGTCCTCGAAGGTCATCGTCTCGAGCGAGACCCCTTCGGGGAATCCCTCGAAGGTGAAGGTCTGCACGATGCGCTCGGGGGAGACCTCGTGGAAGCTGCCGTGGAAGCCGTACTCCTCGTCGCCGCGGGTGTTGAGGAAGCGGTAACTGCCGCCGGTGCGCGCGTCCCAGTGGTCGATGACGGTGCCCACGGAGTCGGGACCGACCCACTTCGCGTAGACCTGCGGGTCGGTGTGCGCGGTGAACAGCTGCGCCGGCGTCGCCTTGAAGTCGCGGGTGATGCGGATGACGGGGACCTCGGGGTCGGCCTCGATGGTCGCGGTGGTGATGTGCTGGGTCGTGGTCTGGTCGTTCATCGGTCTGCTCCTGTGGTGTCGGACGTGCCTGTCGTGGTGTCGGACGAAGGGAGGTCCGCCAGGGCCTCCTCGAGGCGGGCCATGCGGTGCTCGGCCCGTCGTTGGTGCCGGTCGATCCAGTCGGTCATCAGACCCAGGGCCTCACGCTCGAGGTGGACCGGTCGGCGTTGTGCCTCCCGCCGCCGGGTGACCAGCCCGGCCTCCTCCAGGACCTTGAGGTGCTTGCTGACGGCCTGGAGGCTGATGTCGTAGGGGGCGGCGAGGTCGTTGACGGTGGCGTCACCGACCGTGAGGCGGGCGACGATGTCCCGCCGGACCGGGTCGGAGAGCGCGGCGAAGGCCCGGGAGAGTCGGTCCTCGGGGTGGCCCTTCATCGCGAACTCCTTAATCAACCAATCGGTTGAATACAAAGTTAGACCTGGCCGCGGGCGGGGTCAAGAGGGGATCTCGCCGATGTGCTGCGTCGACCGGGGGAGGGCTCAGAGGCGCGTGCGCATCGCCTTCATCTGGGTGATCTGCTTGCTCTGCGTCACGTGGATCTCGTCACCGAGCTCGCCGGTCCGCTCGTCGGCGCCCTTGTCTCCCAACGTCGTACACATCTTCAGGGCGCCCTCGTGGTGGTCGATCATCAGGTCGAGGTAGAGCCGGTCGACGTCCGCGCCCTTCGCTCGTGACAGCTCGTCCAGCTCCGCCTGCGTCGCCATGCCCGGCATCGAGTGGTGGGAGTGGCCGGAGCGGGAGCCGAGCGTGGGGTTGGTCGCCTCGACCGGCACCTTTTCACCCCACGAGCGCAGGGTCGTCGCCATGCCGCGCATCTCGGGCTTCTGCTCGTCACGGATGCGGTCGGCGATCCCGCGGACCTTGCTGTCGGTGAGCCGGCCCTTGACGATGTCGCCCATCACGACGGCCTGCGCGTGGTGGACGATCATGTCCTGCAAGAAGGTGACGTCCGCGTCGTTGTGCGAACTCGATGGCGTGGCAACCGCTGAGGTGCCCGTCAGGGTGCTGTTCGGCTCGCCGGGGGTGCCCGGTTGCAGGACGGGGGCGTCCGGTGAGGTGGCGGAGGGCCGGCTGGGCTCGCCGCCGCTGGGCTACTTCGAGCGCGGTCCGCTGCCGGAGGACGAGGGCATCGGTGGCACCTGGTCGACGTACTACTACAACGGTCACCTCTACTCCTCGGACATCGCCCGCGGGTTCGACGTGCTGAAGTTCATGGACCCCGCCACCAAGCGGGCCGACAGCATCGTCATGGACGAGTTCAACGCGCAGTCCCAGCCGAGGTACTCGGTGCGGTGATCCCCCCTTCGTCCTGCCTGCGCCCTCGCCACCGCGGCGGGGGCGTAGGTTTGTCCGGTGACCCTGACCATCCGCCGCGCGCGCACCGGCGACGTGCGCGCCATCCGCGACCTCGTCGCGCCCCTCGCCGAGCGTCGCGTCCTCGTCAGCAAGGACACGGTCGCCTACTACGAGGGGCTGCAGGAGTTCCGCATCGCGGAGGCCGACGGTCGGGTCGTCGGGTGCGGTGCCCTGCACGTCATGTGGGACGACCTCGCCGAGATCCGCACCCTCGCCGTCGCCGACGACCACCTGGGGAAGGGGGTCGGTGGCGCCCTCCTCGAGGCGCTCGCCCAGGACGCCGTCGAGCTCGGTGTCGAGCGGCTGTTCTGCCTGACCTTCGAGGTCGACTTCTTCACCCGGCACGGGTTCAGCGAGATCGAGGGCCAGGCGGTCGATCCGGATGTCTACGTCGAGCTCCTGCGCTCCTACGACGAGGGCGTCGCGGAGTTCCTCGACCTCGAGCGGGTCAAGCCCAACACCCTCGGCAACACCCGGATGCTCCGCCAGCTCTGAGCACCCCGACCGCGCATCTGCCCGGGGAAATGCGCGCTCGGGCGCGCATCTGCCCGGGGAAATGCAACCTCTTGACATCGAGATACCGCATTGCCGTAGGGCAATGCGGTCTCAGGACGGAAGGGAGTAGCGGGCGCCGGGGAGCGGCTCGACGAGGCCGTCGTCGACGAGTCCGCCCAGGCAGCGTTCGACCTTGGTCTCGTCCTGCGGCCACGCGGCCGCGAGGTCGGTGCGCGTCAGCGGGTCCGGGCTCTCGCGCAGCAGCTGGACGATCCGACCGCGCACCTGGCGGTCGGTCCCGTGCCACGCCTGACCTCGCCGGGCGGGGCCGTCGTGCGCGGGACGCCCGTCGAGCTGCCACCGGCACAGGTGGGCGACCGGGCACTCGTCGCACCGCGGGGCACGGGCCGTGCACACCAAGGCGCCGAGCTCCATCGACGCGGCATTCCACCGGTTGGCCCGGTCCGGGTCCCGCGGCATCGAGGCATGCGCCAGGCGCATCTCGGCGGCCGTGAGCGCGGGTGCCGGGTACTCGGTGCCGGCGACGGTGCGGGCGAGCACCCGTCGCACATTGGTGTCGACGACCGTCTGCGGGTCGGCGAAGGCGAAGGAAGCCACGGCCGCGGCCGTGTAGGGCCCGACGCCCGGCAGGGCGAGCAGGGCGTCGTGGTCCCGGGGGACCGCACCCTCATGCTCCTCGACCATGACCCGTGCCGACTCCCACAGGCGCAGCGCCCGGCGCGGGTACCCGAGCCGGTCCCACATGCGCACCGCCTCACCGGGCGAGTCGGCCGCCAGGTCGGCCGGCGTGGGCCAGCGCTCGAGCCAGCGCTCCCACACCGGCTGCACCCGGGCGACGGGCGTCTGCTGGGACATCACCTCGGACAGGTAGATCCCCCACGGCGAGCAGTCGGGGTCACGCCACGGCAGGTCACGCCCGTGGCGGTCGTACCACTCGAGGACAGCGGTGTGCAGGGCCTCGCCCGCCGCCCCGGACGTCGGGCGGCGGCTCACGGCAGCTCGATCTCCGCGAAGTGCGGACGGTAGAGCTCGGGGTGGGTGTAGAAGGGGGCGCGCTTCTTGGGCGCCTCGCTCCACGAGATGAGCAGACGGCCGGATGCGGTCTCGAAGTCGGGGTGCACGAGCGGGGCGTACCGGCGGATCTTCGTGTCGTTGGCCAGGGGCCGGATGCGGTGCTTGGTCCAGGGCCCGGTCACCTCGTCCGCCTTCCAGACGCTCAACCAGGCACCGTGGTAGTCGCCCTCCTTGCTCACGGCGTACCAGCTGCCGTCACGCTCGAGCACGCCGAGGACGTGCGAGACGCCGCTGTGGGGGCTGATGAGCTCGGCGGCCTCGCCCTGCGCGGCGGTCCGGTCACCGGTGACCCACGAGGACCCGTCCCAGTACTGCCACGCGTCCGGGTCGCCGAGGTCGTCGGGTCGGCTGCGGGCGACGTGCAGGGCCCAGCCGGCGGTCGACTTGTCGGCATTGCTCGCCGTGCCGAAGACGTAGGTCCACGACCCGGAGTCCCACATCGAGGCGCCCCACGTCGGCACCCGCGGGTCGGTCGAGCGCTCGCCGATCGGCTCGTGCGAGACCAGGCGCGGCATGCGGTTGGTGGGGACCTCGAAGACGGCGAGGTTGGAGCCGCTCGTCTGGAAGGAGTCGGTGCCCTTGACCGTCACCGTCGCCGTGATCATCTGCACCACGGTCCCGCCCTCGACCTCGGTGGCGCGCATCGACATCGGCCAGTAGCCGAGCCTGCCGTCGCTGGGGATGACCGGTCCGTCGTGCTCGGTGGCCATGGGCTTGACGCAGGCGCCGTTGGAGACGAGCACCGAGTTGCGCACCATGAAGGGCTCCACGACGTCGGTGTCGCGGATGGTGTCGCCGTAGGCGTACATCCGTCGCCCGTCGGCGAGGGCGACGGAGTCGCCGTGGTCGGCGCCCTCGAGGGTCGGTACGCCGTCGAGCTGGTCCATGAGGGCGTTCATGCCCGCGGCGTCCACCGGGGTGGGCTCGGCGCAGGGGCTCCCGAGCTCGGTGCCCTCGGTGCGCAGTGGCTCGCCCTCGGGGGTGGGCCCGAGATCGGCGGCGCTGGAGACCGCCGCCTCGACCTGCTCGGTGTAGGTCCACCCGAACCAGGCTCCGAGCACCACGAGGCTCCCGGCGAGCCAGTTGACGAGGAACCGCGTCATGTCACACGTAGCGCTCGAGGATCGAGGACTCGGCGAGGCGCGACAGGCCCTCGCGCACGGTGCGGGCGCGCAGCTCGCCGACGCCGTCGACCGCCATCAGGTCGTCGATGCCGGCGGCGAGCAGACGCTGCAGCGACCCGAAGTGCTCGACGAGACGCTCGACGATCGAACCCGGCAGGCGCGGGATCTTGCCGAGGATGCGCAGCCCGCGGGGGCTGACCGACGCGTCCAGCGACTCGCCGACGATGGCGAAACCCAGCGTCTTGGCCACGTGCCCGAGGTCGAGCAGCTCGGTGGCATCGAGCGCGGAGAGGTTGTCGAGGACCTGCGCGCTCGAGCCGACCGCGCCCTCGGGGTCGAGGTAGTCGAGGATCACGGCGCTGAGGTCCTCGTCGAGCCCCGCGGTCAGCTCCTCGAGCTGCAGCGTGAGGAGCCGACCGTCGATGCCGAGCTCGAGGACGTACTCGGCGATCTCGGCGTGGATGCGCCGGACCATCTCCAGCCGCTGCAGCACGACCGCGACGTCGCGGACGGTGACCAGGTCCTCGATCTCGAGGGCGGACAGCGTGCCGGTCACCTCGTTGAGCCGGTTGGTGTAGCGCTCGAGCGTCTGCATCGCCTGGTTGGCCTGGGAGACCAGCTCGGTCGTCGTGCGCAGCACGTGGCGGCGCCCGCCGACGTACAGGGCGATGATGTGCATCGACTGGCTCACCGAGACGACCGGGTGCCCCGTCTGCCGGGCGACGCGCTCGGCGGTGCGGTGCCGGGTGCCGCTCTCGATTGTCTCGATGCTCGGGTCGGGCACGAGCTGGACGGCCGCCTTGAGGATGCGCGAGACGCCCGAGTCGACGACGACCGCGCCGTCCATCTTGGCCAGCTCCCGCAACCGGGTCGCGGAGAACTCGATGTTGACGTCGAAGCCGCCCGTGCACAGCGACTCCACGAGCTTGTCGTGGCCGAGGACGATCAGCGCGCCGGTGTTGCCGCGCAGGATCCGCTCGAGCCCGTCGCGCAGCACGGAGCCCGGCGCGACCGCGGCAAGGGTCGTGCGGAACAGCTCATCATCCAGGTCGGCCACGGCGTGAGTCTAAGGCGTCGGGGTCGGGACGAGGTGGGGACGAGTGCGACGACGTCGCGCCTCGGTGATGGCCGAGGCCACGTCGACGACCTCGACGACCTCCATCCCCTGCGGTGCAGGGGAGTCCGCGAGCGCCCCCTTGGGCACGAGCGCGGTGCGGAAGCCGAGCCGCGCCGCCTCGGTCAGGCGCCGGCCCACGCCCACGGCCGGCCGCACCTCCCCGCTCAGCCCGACCTCGCCCAGCGCGAGCAGGTCGTGCGCGATCGGCTCGTCGAGGACCGCGCTCGCGATGGACACGGCGACCGCGAGGTCGCTCGACGGCTCGGTGATGCGCACCCCGCCGACGCTCGAGACGTAGGTGTCCTGGTTGCCGATCGGCGCTCCGGCGCGCTTGTCGAGGACGGCGATGATCATCGCGAGCCGGCCGCTGTCGAGGCCGACATTGGCCCGCCGCGGGGTCGGGATCTGCGAGGGACTGACGAGGGACTGCACCTCCACGACGAGCGGTCGCCTCCCTTCGAGCGTCACGGTCGCGCACGTGCCGGGCACGTTGATGTGGCGACTGGACAGGAAGAGCCCGCTCGGGTCGCTCAGGCCGATGATCCCGCCGTCGGACAGGTCGAAGCAGCCCACCTCGTCGGTCGGCCCGAAGCGGTTCTTCACCGCCCGCACCAGCCGCAGGCGCGAGTGCCGGTCGCCGTCGAACTGGACGACGACGTCGACGAGGTGCTCGAGCACCCGCGGGCCGGCGATCGAGCCGTCCTTGGTCACGTGGCCCACGAGGAGCATGGCGAAGCCGGCGGTCTTGGCCGCCTGGATGAGCGAGCCGGCGACCTCGCGGACCTGGCCGACATTGCCCGCGGCCCCGTCGACCTCGGTCGAGGCGATGGTCTGGACGGAGTCGACGACGACCAGGTCGGGACGCACCTGCTCGATCTGCGCGAGCACGGTCGCCAGGTCGGTCTCGGAGGCGAGGTAGAGCCCGTCGGTCACGGCGTCGATGCGCTCGGCCCGGCCGCGCACCTGGGCCGCCGACTCCTCACCGCTGACGTAGAGCACGCGTCGCTGCTCACCGACCCGCGCGGCGACGTCGAGGAGCAGGGTCGACTTGCCGATCCCCGGCTCGCCGGCGACGAGCACGACCGACCCCGGGACGACACCCCCGCCGAGCACCCGGTCGAACTCCGGCACACCCGTGCCCCGGTGGCTCGCCTGCTGCCCGTCGACCTCGCGGATCGGCACCGCCGGTCGCTCCACCCGCGCCGCCGCGAGGGTGCGGGTCGTCGGCCCACCGACCTCGTCGATGCTGCCCCATGCCTGGCACTCGCCGCACCGGCCGACCCACTTGACCGTCGTCCAGCCGCACTCACCGCAGCGGTAGCACGGTCCGCCCTTCTTCGTCGCCATGCGCACAACCTATGCGCCGCCTCCGACACCGCCGGGCGGCCGGCTCACAGGTCGGCGAACATCTTCCCGGGGTTGAGGATCCCCAGCGGGTCGAGGGCGGCCTTGACGGCGCGGTGCACCGCGCGATTGCCCTCGTCGAGCTCCCGCGCCAGCCAGCGCCGCTTGAGGTGGCCCACGCCGTGCTCGCCGGTGATCGTGCCGCCGAGCTCCAGCCCGACCTGCATGATCCGGTCGAAGGCCTCGTCGGCGCGCGCGACCTCATCCGGGTCCGAGGTGTCGAAGAAGATCGACGGGTGGGTGTTGCCGTCGCCCGCGTGCGCGACCACGGCGACCGTCAGGCCGGTCTCGGCGGAGATCTCGTCGAGCCGGTCGTAGAACTCCGGGAGCCGGTGCCGCGGGAGGCACACGTCGTCGAGCAGCTGGCCGCCGCCGTGGGACTGCGCGTGGTGCTCGTAGGCGGGCTGGGCCATCCGCCGGGCGGCGACGAGCGCCGCACTGTCGGTGGGGTCCTCGGAGAAGACGACGTCGATCGCCTCGTGGGCCTCGGCGAAGCCGGCGAAGGCCTCCACCTCCGCCCGCGCGGCCGCCGGACTGCCGCTGCCGTCGGACTGCATGAGCAGCATCGCCCCGGCGTCCGCGTCGAGCCCGACGTCGCGGTAGGCGTTGATCATCCGCAGCGTCGTGCCGTCCATCGACTCCAGCAGCGACGGCTGCGCGCCCGAGGCCATGAGGTCGGCGACCGTGGCCGCCGCGTGCCGGACGTCGGCGAAGGTGGCCACGGCCGTGAGCGGCTCGGGCAGCGCGGGCACGAGCC